>JAYWDK010000001.1:0-2828 GCA_043779845.1 Betaproteobacteria bacterium
CCGCCCTCGGGCGCGTTGCCCAGTTCAATGCGCCCGCCCAGCATGTGGCAGCGCTCACGCATGCCCATCAAGCCGTGTGAACCCCTGCGCCGCATGGACGCGGCCGAAAACCCCACGCCGTTGTCTTGCACCTTGAGCACCACCGAGACTTCGTCGCAGCGCAACTCGATGCGCACCTCGGTGGCCTGCGCATGGCGGGCCACGTTGGTGAGCATCTCCTGCACCATGCGGTACAGCGCAATGGACGCGGCGTCGCTGATGGGCGGGTCAGACGCGGGCAACTGCCACCGAACCTCAACGCCCATGCGCCGCGCCGACTCTTGGGCCAGCCACTCAATGGCCGCGCTCAGGCCAATGTCGTCAAGCATGGCCGGGCGCAACTCGGTGGCGATGCGGCGCACCGCCGCCACCGTGTCGTCAACCATCGCAAACATGGCCGACACCCGCTCGGCGGGCAAGACGGCGCGCGACCCGGAGACCAGGTTGGACAGGGCCATCTTCAAGACCGTCAGCCGCTGGCCCAACTCGTCATGCAACTCGCGGGCAATGCGTCGGCGCTCTTCTTCACGGGCCTCCACCAAGCTGGCGGTGAGCAGGCGCAGCCCCCGACGCGAGCGCTGAAGTTCACGGTTGGCCTGGGTTTTTTCAGTGACGTCGTTGATCACCATCTGCAGCGTGGTTCGGCCTTGATCCGGCATCGCCGCCAGCGCAATCTCAACGTCTCGCTCGGTGCCATCCAGCCGGGCAATGCGCTCGCTGACCACGGGCAACGGCGCCTCTGTCGTGAAGGCACGCACCACGCTCTGCCGCACGGCCGCATGGGACTCAGGCCTGAGCAAACTGTAGATGGACCGGCCCAACAAGAGCTGGTGATCGGCGGCGCCAAACAGTGACGCGCAAGCCCGATTGGCAAACACGATCAGGTCGTCTTCAGTGATCCAGATCGCCGTCGGCGCCAGGTTGAAAATGTCGCGCATTCGCGCCGTGATCGTCTCGACGCTGGCATGGCCGCGCGGCGCCTTGTCCAGACGACACAAAACCACGGCATAAAGCTGACGCGCACCCAAGGAGTGGGCGGACTCCAGCGCGCAGACCGACGCTTCGGCCGCAACGGCCAGGCCGTCGACACGCAAGACGGTCACGGCCCAGTGAGTGAGCGAGTGGCTCGCCATCTCACCGAGTGTGGGAGGGTTAGGCGCTGGAGGGCGGTCTGGCTGCACGCCGGCCAAGTGCACGCTTGGCGCAGTAGGAAAGGCCACCACGGCGTGTTCAGACGTGGCAAGCGGCGTGAAAATCATGAAGCGAGACAGGGCCGCGCCCAGTGCATAGTCCGCGCTACAGCCAAACAAGTCCAAGGCTGCGGCGTTGATCATCACGATGCACTGGTTTTCGTCTGCCGTGACAAGCGCTTCGAGTGCATCAAGCGCCGTCTCGGTGGCGAGGCGCGGCGCGCTGCCAAACAGGTCAACCCCGTGGCTTGCCTTGCGCTCGTTATTGACCATGCGCCCACTCCCACGTTGCCAGCGGCGCGGGCCAGTCAACCCGGAAAATCACGGCGCAAAGAGAGATGCCAGACAAGATGGGAGCGCCTTGGGGTTGCGGTGGGACAGCACTGAAATCGGCACGGGCAGCAAGACATGGCTGTCCCCATATCTTTGCGCCCTGCGCATCTTTTTCTCCCCGGCGCGGATGGTATGTCACGGCTGTCCTTGGCGGCACCCTCAAGCAAACGGTCTGGGCCTGGATTGACGTGGTATTGCGTCAACCAGCGCGGTACGGATCAAGTCCTGAATCACGCCCAAAATAAAAAAAATTGTCGATGGTCGCGCCCACGGGGGATTGAGTTTGCGCAAGCGATAGGCCAAGCGATCTCTCGGAATAGTCCGACAAAATAATCAGACAAAACGCATCAAGATCGGAATCGGCCGACGCCAACTCCGCTGCGCCGCCTATGCGCCACAGGGTTTGACTTTGGCAAGCTTGCGCTATCGACAAACCGGTCTCCAAATGACCGCCCTGGAGGGGAACCATGATGAATTCGACCGCATCAAGCGTTGCGCAGACTCAAGCCAACAACCCTGCAAATTTCACGCGTGGAGGCGGTGTTGATCGCAGCCTCATCGGAGAGTTGCTGCAACTGATGAGCAGCAGCCCAGACGATTTGCGCATCGGGCCCGACATGCTGGTGGCCATGCGCCGCCTGCGTGCCGGCGACACCTTGTTCCACCAAGGGGCGCGAGCCGAGGCCATCTATTTTGTGCGAGCCGGCACGTTCAAGACCTTCCGCATTGCCGAAGATGGCTACGAGCAGGTGCTTGGGTTCTCGGGCCGGGCCGAGGTGCTGGGCTTTGATGCCGTTTGCATGGGGCAATACCCCACCGAGGCCGTGGCGCTTGAAGAGTCCAGCGTGTTCACGGTGCCCATGCCCGACACGATGGCGCCGGGCTCACGGTTTCCGGGGCTCGATCGCATGGTCACGCTGGCCGCCAGCCGCGCGCTGACCCAGCGCGGTGAACTGGCCGACGTGATGGCCGCCGTGGCCGCCGAAGTGCGCCTGGCGCGCTTCATGGTGCAACTGTCGCGCCGCATGGAGGCTTGCGGCCAGTCACCCCGGCGCTTTCACTTGCGCATGAGCCGGCGCGACATCGCCAGCCACCTGGGCGTGGCGCATGAAACCGTGAGCCGATCATTCCACGCGCTGATGCGCTGGCAGTTGTTGCAGGTGAAGAACCGCGAGGTCGAGATCCTGGACATGGAGGGCCTGAAAACCTTGTCGCGCAGCACCCGCCGCCAGGTGGACGAGTTCGGCGCGACCGACGGTGCGCGCC
>JAYWDK010000002.1:0-8196 GCA_043779845.1 Betaproteobacteria bacterium
TGGCACGGCGGGCGCGCCCGCGGCGGTGATGAACGCCATCAACGACGCGCTGGCGCCTTTCAAGGCCAGGCTGGCATCGCAGCCCATCACGCCGCAAAAGATCCTGGTGGCGTTGGGCAAAGTAGGCGCCTGACTCCAGCCCGTCTTGTGCGTGCATCTTGCAAGCGCGGCGGGCGTCTCCATCTGCTGGTCATCGGGTTTGGCCACCGCCGAACCGGGAGACTCAAGATGCAATCCACCCGCCCCATCACCGGCCCTCTCAAAACCGCCATCACCCTGGCCGAGCTGCTGCAACGCATCGAGGCCAGCGCCCAGCCCATTGGTGCGGCGCAATACCGCAAGCTGGTGCGGCACCTGTCGTTGTTGTTGGATGCGATGCCACCCAGCGCCGATCTGGACGCGCTGCTCAACACCTTTCCGGCCGTGGCCGGTCTGTATGAAAACGGCCGCTACGAGCAGGCCGGCCTGTGCCGATCCCCGCTGGAGTCGTCGCTCAATACCGAGCTGCAAGCCCGCGCCGCGATTGACCGGGCGCGCAAGCCGCAGTTGCAAGCCTGAGCTTGTGCGCAAGCTGGCGGGATGCGGCCTTGAGTGGCTCCCTGGCCCCGTACTCGGGGGCGAGGGTTGGGGCGAGGGGGCTGTCGGCCCCGGGCGTGTTTGGCGCTCGGCACGGGCGTTGTTTGCTTTGTGCATGGGCTGTGCTCGCTTTCTGCATTGCGCCGGGTGTTCGCCCCGGCGGGCGACTGGCTTTCTTTTCGGGCCGAAAAGAAAGTCAGCAAAGAAAAGGGCCTGAAAACCAGTTTCAATGGATTTGCCCTTGACCGCCTCGCACACGGCTCTCCGGACTCGCCTGCGTGCAGGCTCAGACATTCGGCGTCTGTCGGCACCGAACACGGATCTGACGGTGGTTCGTCCAACGCGGTTGTGCTGGGCAATAGCACGGTGCTGGTTCCAGACTCTCACCCCGCCCAGCCGCACAAATCACCCGCCCGCTGGCCGCTGCGGCACCGGGTGCTTGACGGCGTTTTTGACCAGCTTGCGGCTCACCGCCTGGGCCACGTCCACGCCGGCGTGATCGGCCAGTTGCAGCAGGTACAGCAGCACGTCGGCCACCTCGTCGGCAATGCGCTCGTGGGTGGTGACGTCGGCACCCGCCGCCTGGCTTTGCTCGGGCGTCATCCACTGGAATATCTCGGCCAGCTCGGCCGCCTCCACCATCAGCGCCGTGGCCAGGTTCTTGGGCGTGTGGAAGGGCTGCCAATCGCGCTCAGCGGCAAATTGGCGCAGGGCGGCTTGCAGGGCGGGGATATTCATGCGGCGGCAAATGAGATGTTGGTGCGGGCAATCCTACGCAGCGCCCCAGGGCTGCTGCGCGCGGCGCCTGCGGCAACACGGCGGCGCCGACACAATGCCCGATGCCTGAATCCACCGTCCCCAGATCAGCACCCAGCGCCTCGCCGCGCACCGAACCCAGCGCGCCGACCTCGCCCACACCCGCGCCCACACCCGCGCCGCCACACGCGCCCCCAACCCCACCCGCCGTGCCCGTGCTGGCCATCGCCGGCCTGGCGCTGGCGGCCATGGCCAGCGGCGTGTCATTGCGGGTGGCCGACGCGCTGTTGCCCCGTCTGGCGCGGGATTTTTCTATCTCGCTGGGTGAGGCCTCTCGGGTGATCACGGCGTTTGCGGTGGCGTACGGCTTGTCGCAGCTTTTGTTTGGCCCGCTGGGAGATCGCTTCGGCAAATACCGCGTCATCGGCTGGGCCTGCGCGGCGTCAAGCCTAACGTCGCTGGCGTGCGCACTGGCGCCGGGCCACGGCGCGCTGATCGGCGGGCGCTTGCTGGCCGGTGCCACCGCCGCCGCCATCATCCCGCTGGCCATGGCCTGGATTGGCGACGTGGTGCCCTACGCCCAGCGCCAGGCCGTGCTGGCGCGTTTTCTAATTGGCCAGATGAGCGGCTTTGCCATTGGCGTTTGGGTGGGTGGTTATGCCGCCGAGCACCTGGACTGGCGCACCCCGTTTTATGGCGTGGCCACCTTCTTCTTGATCGTGACGGGGGTGTTGCAATGGGTGCGCCGGCGCCTGCCAACTGCGGCCGTGCGCCCCCAGGCGGCGCGTGGCAACCTGCTGCAAAACATGGCGCGCGAGTTTGGCGCCGTGCTGGCCGTGCCTTGGGCCCGGGTGGTGTTGGTCACGGTGTTTTTTGAAGGCGCCAGTGTCTACGGCCCGTTTGCGTTTTTTGCCTCGCACCTGCACCAGCGCTTTGGCCTGCCCTTGTCCACCGTGGGTGGCCTGGTGATGCTGTTTGCGCTGGGCGGCATCGGCTTTGCGCTGGCCGCCCGCCTGCTGGTGCGGCGCCTGGGCGAGTTGGTGCTGGTGCGCACCGGCTCGATCTTCATGGCCGCGGCCCTGCTGGCCCTGGCCACCGCCCCGGCTTGGTGGTGGGCCATGCCAGCCTGCGCGCTGATGGGCCTGGGCTTTTACATGATGCACAACACGTTGCAAACCCACGCCACCCAGATGGCGCCCGAGCGCAGGGGTGCCGCGGTGGCGGCATTTGCGTCCTGCTTTTTTCTGGGCCAGTCGGTGGGCGTTGGCGCCGCCGGCCTGCTGGTGGGGCGGGTTGGCACCGGCTGGGTGCTGGCTGCGGGCGCCGCGGCCGTGGTGGCCACGGCGGCGGCCTTCAACCGGCAGCGGCGCGGGCCGCGTGGGCTGGCGAGCCGGCAGGCCTGAGTTGGGTGGTGCTTGGCGCGCGTCAGCCGAGTTTCAGCAAGCTTGGATCAACGCCATAGACTTGGCTTCAGCGCCCGCCGAGGTGCCGTTGCAAGGGAGCCCATGAAAATCAATTACGTTCTGATCGACTACGAAAACGTGCAGCCAAGCATCGCCCAGGCCTTGGCCAGCGAGGTTTTCAAGATCATCGTTTTTGTGGGCGCAAGCCAAACCAGGGTCAACTACGACTTGATCGAAGTTCTGCAGGCCAAGGGCGATGCCGCACGCTGCATCAAGATCAGCGGCAATGGCCGCAATGCCCTGGATTTTCATATTTCGTACTACATCGGCAAGCTGGCCGCAGCCGAGCCAGACGCCTACTTTCACGTGATTGCACTCGACAAAGGCATGGACCCGTTGATGCATCACTTGCAGGAACTGGGCGTGCGTGCCGCCCGCTGGGAGACCGTGCATGACATTCCGATGCTCAAGACGCCGCAGCAAACCACGGACGATCAAAAGCTGTCAGTGGTCATCGAATACCTTTTGCGCCGAGGCGCCCAGCGGCCCGCCAAGCTGCCGGCGTTGATCAACTCGATTGCCACGCTATTCAGCCCCAGGTTGGCCGAAGCTGAGACACAGGCCTTAGTGTCGGCGCTAGAGCAGCAGGGCGTTTTTGAGCGCGACGGGGCAAAGTTGAAGTACGGCTTGCCCGACTGACTGCCACTGCCACAGAAGGTGGTTGAGACACTGGCGTCTGGTGACGCTTGATAGCCGGCGGCATGCCGAGCGCGGGCTTGCGCAGGCACGGCTTAGTCGGGTAGGCCCTGACGCGCCCACAGGTCTTCGATGTCCTCGCCCACGCCGTAGCCCAGGTTCTGGCAGACCGTGCGAACAGCTTGCAGTCGGCCCAGCAGCGCGTCACCTTGCCCTGCCGGCAAAGCGGTGACCAAGTTCAGCGCCTCATTGAACATATTCACCAGCGCCGTCAAGTACACCTCATTGTCCATGCCGACGTTCGCGCTAAACCAAGCCGCGCGCTCGCTGAAATAAACCATCAGCTCCGCCAGGCCCTGGGTCGTGCCGCCGGCCTTCTTGAAGGCGGCAATCGCCTTCTTGGCCTTGGACACCGACACGTCCTGGTTGCGAAACACGTCCGGGCAAAGCCAGCGATCGAGGCTGGCCTTGTAGGGCTTGAGCACGTCGTCGCCCAGGCCAAAGCGCGTATGCAAAAACGCCTGGTTGTCTTTGCTGGCCGCGTACAGGGCTTGCAGCAAGCCAAGCAAACCGGCTGGGTCAAGGCCCATCAGCTTGGCCTTCAAGGCGCTCCAGTTGGCGGCGGGTTGGGTGGGCTTGGGGGTGGGTGGGCTCGTGGGTGGGGTCATGGTGAATCTCTGGCTGAAACGTTGTTGTGATCAAGATCGCCCGTTGTGTCGGGCCACGTGCTGAAGGCCGGCACTCGTCAGTGGATGCTGGCGGCCATTGACGATCACGAAAGGTTCGGTGGATTCGTTGCACCCGTATTGGAGCCTATGCTCCTTGCTGTGGCGGCTTGAATGTGCTCCGACTCGATAATGGAAGGGGCACTTTCATCCTGAACTCATACCAACGATCAGCGCTTTCATCTCGATCTCTAGAACAATCATGAGCACCAGCCACGAACTGTCCAACTTCATCTGGTCCATTGCCGACCTGCTGCGCGGTCCCTATCGCCCGCCGCAATACGAGCGCGTGATGCTGCCGCTGGTGGTCTTGCGCCGATTCGACTGTGTGCTCAAACCCACCAAGCAAGCCGTGCTCGACAAGTTCGCCCAGGTCGGTGGTAAGCACCAAGGCGAAGCCCTCGACGGCGTGCTGAATCAGGTCTCGGGTCAGCGCTTCCACAACCATTCGCCCTTGACCTTCGAGCGCTTGCTTGGCGACCCTGACAACGTCCACCTGCATCTGCAGAGCTACATCAATGGGTTCTCCGGGAACGTCCAGCGAATCTTCGACTACTTCGGTTTCAGCGATGAGATCAAGCGGCTGCATGAGCACAACATCCTGTTCCTGGTGGTGCGAAAGTTCTGCGAGATGGATCTGCACCCCGACGCGGTCGACAACATCGAGATGGGCCTGTTGTTCGAAGACCTGATCCGGCGCTTCAACGAGCAGGCCAACGAGACGGCGGGCGATCACTTCACGCCGCGCGAAGTGATTCGTCTCATGGTCAGCCTGCTGTTCATGCACGACGATGAGTTGCTGTCCAAACCCAACACCGTGCGCAAACTGCTGGACCCCACCTGCGGCACCGGCGGCATGTTGTCGGAAGCGCGGCGTTACCTGCACGACCATCAGGTCGGGGCACGTCTGTACGTCTACGGGCAAGACTTCAACAAGCGCTCGTATGCGGTGGCTGCGTCTGACCTGTTGATGCGCAGCGATCCCAAGAATCCGGAAACCTCCACCATCCGCTTCGGTGACACGCTGGTGGATGACCAGTTCCACGGCGAGCGTTTCGACTACTTTCTGGCAAATCCGCCGTTTGGCGTGGACTGGAAGCGGCAGCAGAAAGAGGTGGTGCGTGAGCACGAAAAGCTTGGCAAGGACGGGCGATTCGAGGCCGGAACTCCGCGCGTGAATGACGGCGCGCTGCTCTTTCTCCAGCACATGCTCAGCAAGCGTGAGCCGGTGGACGCCAAGGCGGGCAAAGACGGTTCGCGCCTGGCCATCGTCTTCAACGGCTCGCCGCTGTTCACCGGTGGCGCCGGGTCCGGTGAGAGCGAGATCCGCAAATGGGTGATCGAGAACGACTGGCTCGAAGCCATCGTCGCCATGCCCGAGCAGATGTTCTACAACACCGGCATCGGCACCTACATTTGGGTCGTCACCAACCGCAAGGAGCCACGCCGGAAGGGCAAGATCCAGCTCGTCGATGCACGCGACCGCTGGGAGCCCCTGCGTCGCAGCCTGGGCGACAAGCGCCGCCAGTTCTCCGAGAAAACCCACATCCCCGACATCGTGCGCGAGTACGGCGCCATGCAGGCCACTGGCAGCTGCAAGCTGTTCGACAACGAAGACTTCGGCTACCGCCGGCTCACCATCGAGCGCCCATTGCGCCTGGCCTTCCAGATCACGCTGCAAGGCAAAGAGCGCTTTCTCGACGCCTGCCCTGGTTTGCTGGACGACCTGCAAGCCATCGACGCCGCCATCGGCCGCGACGCATCGCTCGACTGGAATGGGGTTTGGGGCCGCGCCCTGTCGGTGCTGACCGAACTGGGCAGCAAGTGGCGCGCGCCCCAGGCCAAGGCCTTTCGCGACGCCTTCACCGAGGCCAACCCCGACGCGCAACCCGTCATCCTCAAGCAGACGGGCAAGCAGATCGACTACGAACCCGACGCCGCCCTGCGTGACTTCGAAAACGTGCCCCTGAAGGTGGACGTGGCAGGGTATTTCCAGCGCGAAGTGCTGCCCCACGTGTCCGACGCCTGGGTGGCGCACGACAAGACCAAGATCGGTTACGAGATCAACTTCAACCGCCACTTCTACACCTTCAAGCCGCCGCGTCCGCTGGCCGAGATCGACGCCGACCTGAAGAAGGCCGAGGCCGAGATCTTGCGGCTGCTGAGTGAGGTGACCGCCGAGGCCGGTAGCCAATGACCGCGCTCGAGCTGCTGCAAAGCCTGAACCTGCTTGACGAAACCGAGCGCATCGAGGCCAAGCGCGCCAGCGAGGCCGGCAAGTCGCTACTTGAAACCGTTTGCGCCTTTGCCAACGAGCCCGGCCTGGGCGGTGGCTGGCTGCTGCTGGGCGTGGCGCGCGAGGACATGGCCTTGTTCCCCAGCTACCAGGTGGAGGGCGTGCCCATGCCCGACAAGCTGTGCGCCGACTTGGTCACCCAGTGCCGCGAGGTCTTCAACCTGCCCGTGCGCATCGAGCTGAGCACCGAGCAGGTGGAGGGCCAGGCCGTGGTGGTGGCCTATGTGCCCGAGGCCCAACCGCAAGACAAGCCCGTCTTCTTCAAGGCCCAGGGCCTGCCCAAGGGCGCGCTGCGCCGCGTGGGCAGCATCGACCAACACTGCACCGACGACGACCTGGCCGTGTTCTACCAAGGCCGCCAGCGCGAGAGCTTTGACGCCAGCCAGGTGCCCGACGCCACGCTGGCCGACCTGGCCCCCGAGGCCCTGGCCGACTACCGCCAGGCCCGTGCCGAGGCCAACCCCGATGCCGAAGAACTGCGCTGGAGCGACGAAGAACTGCTGCGCTCGCTGGGCTGCATCCACCCGGATGCCCAAGGCACCTGGCACCCCACCGTGGCCGGGCTGATGCTGTTTGGCAAACCGCAAGCCCTGCGGCGCTGTTTTCCCATGACCCGGGTGGACTACATCCGCGTGCCCGGCCGCGACTGGGTGCCCGACCCCGAGCGCCGCTTCGACACCATCGAGCTGCGCGACCCGCTGTTCCGCCTGATCCGCCGCGCCCAGGCCGCCGTGCTGGACGACTTGCCCAAGGGCTTTGCGCTGACAGAAGGCAACCTGCAGCGCCAGGACAAGCCCGTGATCCCCCAGCGCGTGATCCGCGAGGCGCTGGTGAATGCGCTGATGCACCGCAGCTACCGCAGCCACAGCCCGGTGCAAATCATCCGTTACGCCAACCGGCTGGAGATTCGCAACCCCGGCTATTCGCTCAAATCGCCCGAGCACCTGGGCGAGCCTGGCAGCGAGCCACGCAACCCCCGGATCGCCGCCGTGCTGCACGAAACCCGCTTTGCCGAGACCAAGGGCAGCGGCATCCGCGTGATGCGCGAAACCATGGAGCAAGCCGGCCTGACGCCGCCGTTGTTCGAATCGGACCGGGGCAACGACCAGTTCGTGGCCCGCTATTTCTTCCACCACTTTCTGGGTGCTGATGACCTGGCCTGGCTGGCCCAGTTCAAAGATGCCCTGCTCAGCGCCGACGAGGCCAAGGCCTTGATCGTGGTGCGCGAGGCCGGCGCCATCGACAACGCCAACTACCGCGCCCTGAACAAGGTGGACACCCTCAGCGCCAGTGCCGCACTGCGCCGCCTGCGCGACGCCGGCCTGCTGGTGCAAAAGGGCCGGGGCTCGGCCACCTACTACCTGCCGGCCGAGCGGTTGGGCCTGGGTGAGCAACCCGCGGCCGATGGCACCTTATCTAGCAACCCCCGGGGCTTGTCTAGCAAGTTAGCCGGTTTATCTACCAACCCCCAGGGCTTGTCTACCAAGCTCGCCGGCTTGTCTACCCAGCCCGAGAGCGCCTTGTCTACCCAGTCGACGCCCGAGCACGACGCCCGCCGCAAGGCCCTCTTGGACGAGTTACCCGGCACCCTGGCCGCCCGCATCGGCGCGTTTGGTCAGCGCCATCCACCTGGCGAGGTGTGCAATGCCGTGGTGGACCTTTGCCGCCTTCGCGATTGGCAGGCCGAAGAACTGGCCACCCTGCTGCGCCGACATGCCCGCTATGTACGCAACAACTACCTGCG
>JAYWDK010000003.1:0-8173 GCA_043779845.1 Betaproteobacteria bacterium
CGCGCAAGGCACCAAGTTCAGCGAGATCATCGGGGCCGGCGACATCCAGGTCGACTTCGCGTTGAACCAGGGCGATTCGCTGCGCAGCAAGATCAAGCAAGTGGCCTCGGGCCGCTTCGGTGTGACGACCGAATACCTGGTTTCGGCAGACCAGATTCAAATCAAGATGGCGCAAGGTGCCAAGCCCGGCGAGGGCGGTCAACTGCCCGGCGGCAAGGTCAGTGAGTACATCGGCAAGCTGCGCTATTCGGTGCCCGGCGTCGGGCTCATTTCACCGCCGCCGCACCACGACATCTATTCGATCGAAGACCTGGCGCAATTGATCCACGACCTGAAAAATGCCAACCCCCGTGCCAGCATCAGCGTCAAGCTGGTCAGTGAAGTGGGCGTGGGCACGGTGGCCACCGGAGTCGCCAAGGCCAAGGCCGACCATGTGGTGATCGCCGGCCACGACGGCGGCACAGGTGCCTCGCCCTGGTCGTCGATCAAGCACGCCGGCTCGCCTTGGGAAATCGGCCTGGCCGAGACCCAGCAAACCCTGGTGCTCAACCGCCTGCGCAGCCGCATCCGGGTGCAGGCCGATGGCCAGATGAAAACCGGGCGCGACGTGGTGATCGCCGCCCTGCTGGGTGCCGACGAGATGGGCTTTGCCACCGCGCCACTGGTGGTGGAGGGCTGCATCATGATGCGCAAGTGCCACCTCAACACCTGCCCGGTGGGCGTGGCCACGCAAGACCCGCTGCTGCGCGCCAAGTTTGCCGGCAAGCCTGAGCATGTCGTGAACTACTTCTTCTTTGTCGCCGAAGAAGCGCGCCAGATCATGGCGCAGCTGGGCATCCGCAAGTTCGATGACCTGATCGGCCGCGCCGACATGCTTGACACCCGCAAGGGCATCGCACACTGGAAGGCCCGTGGCCTCGACTTCAGCCGCGTGTTCTACCAGCCCGAGGTGGCCGCTGATGTGCCGCGTTATCACGTGGAGTCGCAAGACCACGGCCTGGAGCGTGCGCTCGATGTCAAGCTGATCGAAAAGTGCCAACCCGCCATCCTGCGTGGCGAGAAGGTGCAGTTCATGGAGGAAACCCGCAACGGCAACCGCAGCGTGGGCGCCATGTTGTCGGGTGAACTGATCCGCCATCGGCCCCAAGGCCTGCCCGACCACACCATCTTCATGCAGATGGAAGGCACGGGCGGCCAAAGCTTTGCCGCGTTTTTGGCTCGGGGCATCACGCAGTACCTGATTGGCGACGCCAACGACTACACCGGTAAGGGTCTATCGGGCGGCCGTGTGGTAGTGCGGCCCAGCATTGACTTCCGGGGCGACGCCACCAAAAACATCATCATCGGCAATACCGCGCTGTATGGCGCCACCAGCGGCGAGGCGTTTTTCAGGGGCGTGGCCGGTGAACGCTTTGCGGTGCGCTTGTCGGGCGCCACCACGGTGGTTGAAGGCACGGGCGACCATGGCTGCGAGTACATGACCGGCGGCACCGTGGTGGTGCTGGGCAAAACCGGGCGCAACTTTGCGGCCGGCATGTCGGGCGGCGTGGCCTACGTGTACGACGAAGACGGCCAGTTCGCCAAGCGCTGCAACCCGGCCATGGTGTCGCTTGAAAAAGTGCTGCCGCAAGACGAGCAGTTGGCCAACGTGGACCGCGCCATCTGGCACCAGGATACCGCCGACGAGGTGTTGCTCAAGGCGCTGCTGGAGCAGCACCACAGCTGGACGGGCAGCCTGCGCGCACGGGAAATCATGGACGACTGGGCTACTTTGCGTGGCAAGTTCGTGAAGGTGTTCCCCAACGAATACAAGCGCGCGCTGGGTGAAATCAATGCGGCCAAGGCGGCTGGCGAAACACTTGCCAAAGCCAAGGCGCACACTGCCGCCGCCCCCGCCGCCGCCATCAAGTGATCTGACTCAAGCACAAAAACAGGACCAACCATCATGGGTAAAGTCACCGGCTTCATGGAATACGAGCGTCTGGAAGAGGGCTACCAGCCCGCGCCCCAGCGCGTCAAGAACTACAAAGAGTTCGTCATCGGCCTGACCGGCGAGCAGTCCAAGATCCAGGCCGCGCGCTGCATGGATTGCGGCACGCCGTTCTGCAACAACGGCTGCCCGGTCAACAACATCATCCCCGACTTCAACGATCTGGTTTACCGGGGTGATTGGGCCAACGCCATCACCGTGCTGCACAGTACCAACAACTTTCCTGAGTTCACCGGCCGCATCTGCCCAGCGCCTTGCGAGGCGGCATGCACGCTCAACGTCAACGACGACGCGGTGGGCATCAAGAGCATCGAGCACGCCATCATCGACCGGGCTTGGGCCGAGGGCTGGGTCACGCCCCAAGTGCCCGCCAGCAAGACCGGCAAAAAGGTGGCGGTGGTGGGTTCGGGCCCGGCTGGCCTGGCGGCGGCGCAGCAACTGGCGCGGGTGGGCCACGACGTGACGGTGTTCGAAAAGAACAGCCGCATCGGCGGCCTGCTGCGCTACGGCATCCCCGATTTCAAGATGGAAAAAAGCCACATCGACCGCCGCGTCACGCAGATGCAGGCCGAGGGCGTGGTCTTCAAAACCGGCGTGCTGGTGGGTGCCATGCCCACTGACAGCCGGGTCACCAACGACGCCAAGACGACCATCTCGCCGGATGAATTGAAAGCGCAGTTTGACGCCGTGATCCTGACCGGCGGCAGCGAGCAAAGCCGTGATTTGCCGGTGCCCGGGCGTGACCTGGACGGTGTTTACTTTGCGATGGAATTTTTGCCGCAGCAAAACAAGGTCAACGCCGGCGACAAGCTTAAAGGTCAAACCCTGGCCACCGGCAAGCACGTGATCGTGATCGGCGGCGGCGACACCGGCAGCGATTGCGTGGGCACCAGCAACCGCCACGGCGCGGCCAGCGTCACCCAGTTTGAGCTGATGCCCGAGCCCCCCGCCGAAGAAAACCGGCCACTCACCTGGCCGTATTGGCCCACCAAGCTGCGCACCAGCTCCAGCCACGAAGAAGGCTGCGAGCGCGCGTTTGCCGTGGCCACCAAAGCCTTCACCGGCACCAAGGGCCGGGTGACTGGCCTGACAACGGTCAACATCGAGTTCAAGGACGGCAAGCTGGTTGAAATTGCGGGCAGCGAGAAACAGTACAAGGCCGATCTGGTGCTGCTGGCGATGGGCTTCGTCAATCCGGTGGCCACCGTGCTGGACGTCTTTGGCGTGGCCAAGGATGCGCGCGGCAATGCCCGCGCCAGCACCGACGAAGGCGGCTACCGCACCAACGTCGACAAGGTGTTTGCGGCGGGCGACATGCGGCGCGGCCAAAGCCTGGTGGTGTGGGCCATTCGCGAAGGCCGGCAGGCCGCACGTGAGGTGGACGGCTTCTTGATGGGCGCCACCACGCTGCCCAGGTAAGACGCGCCACACCGGTTTGCGTCGCCGAAACAGTGCCATCCCGCAAGGCGTCCGGGTGCATGCGACAATTCTTGATCGATTTCAACCGGCTTGGCATTGCCGCGCGAGGGCCACGCGCCCAGCCCGCACCGATGCCCGCCAACACCGCCTTGAACCCTGACACGCTGATCGAAATTGACCACGTCTCGTTTGGCTACGACAGCAGTCGCACCATCCTGCAAGACGTCAACCTGCATTTTGCGCGCGGCAAGGTCACGTCCATCCTCGGCGGCTCGGGTTGTGGCAAGACCACCTTGTTGCGCTTGATCGGCGGCGTTCACGCCGCTGACAGTGGGCGCGTGGTGTTTGACGGCGAGGTGATCGATACCCGCAACCGCGCCCAGATCTACCGCCTGCGTCGGCGCCTGGGCATGTTGTTTCAGTTTGGTGCGCTGTTCACCGACTTGTCGGTGTTTGACAACGTGGCCTTCCCGCTGCGCGAGATGACCGACCTGCCTGAGTCGCTGATCCACGACATCGTGCTGATGAAGCTCAACGCCGTGGGCCTGCGTGGCGCAGCGAGCTTGCGTATTTCAGAGGTGTCGGGCGGTATGGCGCGGCGCATCGCGCTGGCCCGTGCGATTGCACTCGACCCCGAACTCATCATGTATGACGAGCCTTTTGCCGGACTCGATTTGATCTCGATGGGCGTGGCCGCCAAGCTGATCCGCACGCTCAACGACATCACCGGGGCCACCTCGCTGGTGGTGTCGCACGACGTGCCCGAGTGCATGTCCATCAGCGACCACGTCATCCTGATGGCCAACCAGGGCCGCATCGTGGCCCAGGGCACGCCGGCCGAACTGATGGCCAGCACCGACCCCGAAGTGCGCCAATTTGTGCGCGGCGAGCCCGACGGGCCGGTCAAGTTTCATTACCCAGCGCAGCCCATGGCCGACGACTTTGGTTTGGGAGCCACGCCATGAACGGGTTGGCCAAGCTGGGCGCGCGCGCCTTGGCGGTGATGGCAGGCTGGGGCCACGCCACGCTGTTTTTTCTTGATTTGCTGCGCGTGCTGCCGCAGGCCATGCGCCGCTTTGGCTTGGTGATCACGCAAATCCACGCCATTGGCAACCGGTCGCTGCTGATCATCCTGGCCTCGGGCCTAGCGGTGGGTTTTGTGTTGGCGTTGCAGATGTATTACGCGCTGGTCACCTACGGCGCGGCCGAATCGCTGGGCCTGGTGGTCAACCTGTCGCTGGTGCGCGAGCTGGGGCCGGTGGTCACCGCGCTGCTGTTCGCCGGTCGCGCCGGCACGTCGCTTACCGCCGAGATCGGCCTGATGAAAGCCGGCGAGCAACTGGCCGCGATGGAGCTGATGGCCATCGACCCGCGGGCCCGCGTGCTGGCGCCGCGGTTCATCGGCGGCATCGTGTCGATGCCCTTGCTGGCCATCCTGTTTTCAGCCGTGGGCATCCTGGGGGCCTGGGTGGTGGCGGTGGGCCTGATCGGCATCGACGCGGGCAACTTCTGGTCGATCCAGCAAAACAAGGTGGATATCTGGCGCGACGTGGGCAATGGCGTGGCCAAAAGCGCGGTGTTTGGCGTGATCTGCACCTTTGTCGCGCTTTACCAAGGTTATGAAACGCAGGCCACGCCCGAAGGGGTGGCCTACGCCACCACGCGCACGGTGGTGATCTCATCGCTGGCCGTGCTGGGCATGGACTTCATCCTCACGGCGCTGATGTTTTCAACGCCGTGACCTGAGACAGACAAGACGCGGGAGCGCACAAGATGGCAAAAAGAAACATTGAAATTTTGGTGGGATTGTTTGTATTGCTGGGCACGCTAGGCCTGTTGTTCGTGGCCCTCAAGGCCGCCAACCTGACCAGTTTCAGCAGCAGCGAAACTTACGCCGTGTCGGCCAAGTTCGACAACATCGGCGGCCTCAAGGCGCGTGCGCCGGTGCGCTCGGCCGGCGTGGTGGTGGGCCGCATCACCGGCATCAGCTTCGATGCCAAGAGTTTTCAGGGCGTGGTGACGATGGAGATCGACCGCGCCTATCCGTTCCCCAAAGACAGCTCGGCCAAAATCCTGACTGCGGGTTTGTTGGGCGACCAGTACGTGGGTCTGGAGCCTGGTGGTGAAGTCGAGAACCTGGCCGCTGGCGCCGTCATCAAGCAAACCCAATCGGCCGTGGTGCTTGAGAACCTGATCGGCCAGTTTCTGTTCAGCAAGGCCGCTGATGCCGGTGGCGGGGCCGACGCAGCAGCCAAGAAACCATGATCGGCGTGAACCGCTTGGCGTGGCGGGCGCCAGGGCTGCTGGCAAGCCTACTGGTGTTTTGCGCCCTGCAACTGGGCGGCTGTGCCAGCGTGCCCACGCCGGCCACCACGCCGGCCTCCACCTCGGCGCCAGCAAGCCTCGACGAGGCCGACGTTGAAGCCACCAGCCCCAGCGACCCCTGGGAGCGCTTCAACCGGCATATTTTTGCCTTCAACGAGTTGCTGGACAAGGTCGCCGTCAAGCCCGTGGCACAGGTCTACCAGGCCGTGGTGCCAAACTTGGTGCGCCTGGGTGTCAGAAACTTTTTCGGCAACCTGGGTGACGTCTGGACCAGCGCCAACCTGATGCTGCAAGCCAAGCCCCGGCAAGGCCTGGAGATGGGCATGCGCTCGTTGGTCAATACGTTCTTTGGCCTGGGTGGTCTGCTGGATCCTGCGGATGAGATGGGGTTGGAGCGCACCACCGTCGAAGACTTTGGCCAGACTCTGGGGTTCTGGGGCCTGCACAGCGGGCCTTACCTGGTGTTGCCCGTATTAGGGCCATCCACGCTGCGTGATGCGACCGGTCTGGCGCTTGACTTTCAGGATTCGGGGGCCAGCCTGGCTTTCAAGGGCGTGCGTGAGCGAAACATTGGCACCGCCGTGCAACTGATCAACACCCGCGTCAATCTGCTCAATGCCGGGCGGGTGCTGGACGAGATTGCGCTCGACAAGTACGTGCTCTTGCGTGATGCCTACCTGGCGCGCCGCAAGAGCCTGATTTACGACGGTGAACCGCCCGAAGAAGAGTCGGCGCCGCCGGCCTTCAAGAGCATCATCAACAAGGATCTGCTCAAAGGCGTGCTGTCGCGTGAACCGCAAGCGGCCCCCGCGCGTTGAGTCAATCAGGGCAGCTTGCCCGACACCAAAGGATCTTCAGATGTTTCGTCGTCGCTTGATTTCCGCCTTTGCCCTGAGTGGCCTGCTGATGGCCGCACCGGCTTTGCGCGCCGAGCCCGTGGCCGCCGACGCGTTTGTGCGCCAGATTTCGACGGACGTGATTGACGCGGTGAAGCTTGACAAGGCCATCCAGGCCGGCAATGTGAGCCGCATCCGCACCTTGGTGGACGCCAAGGTGATGCCCCACGTCAACTTTCAGCGCATGACGGCCAGCTCGGTGGGCCCGCAATGGCGCAGCGCCACGCCCGAGCAGCAAAAACGCATGCTCGAAGAGTTCAAGACGCTGATGGTCAACACCTACTCGGGCGCGCTCACGCAGGTCAAGGACCAGGCCGTGGTGGTCAAGCCCTTGCGCCCTGGTGCAGCCGAGCAAACCGAGTGGGTGGTGCGCACTGAAGTGCGTGGCGGCGGCGACCCCATTCAACTCGACTACCGCCTGGAGAAAAACGGCGACGGCTGGAAAATCTATGACGTCAACGTGGGCGGTTTTTGGTTGGTGGACGCCTACAAGGGCCAGTTCGCCAAAGACCTGAGCGTCGGCGGCATGGACGGACTGATCACGCGCCTGGCCGACAAAAACAAGACCTTGGCGTCCACCGCCGCAGCTGCGTCCACCGCCAAGAACTGATCACGCCAGGTCATCCCGGCGCCATTCGCAACCCCCATGACCACGATCTCCCTGCCCGAGCGCTTGACGATGTCTGAAGCCAGCGCCGTGCTGGCGCAGTTGCAGCCCGCGCTGGCAACGGCTGCCGACACGGTGGTGGATGCGTCGGCCCTGCGTGAGCTGGACACCGCCGCCGTGGCGGTGTTGCTGGCTTGCCAGCGCCAAGCCCACGCCCAAGGGCGCCAGCTGCGCTTGACCGGTGCGCCGGCCAAGCTCAAGCAGTTGGCGCAGTTGTATGGGGTGGATGGGCTGTTGGCGCTGTAGGCGTACGCCTAGGCTCAATCGGCGTTAGGCAGCGTCGGCGCCGCGTAGCGCTTGGCCCGCAAGTTGCGCTTGATCTCCTGCATCATCGGCCGCAAGCCGGGGCCTAGACGCAAGGCCACGCCGGTGGTCAGGATGTCGATGATCAGCAGGTGCAGCAGGCGCGACACCATCGGGCTGTAGCGGTCAAAATCTTCGGGGTGATCGGCTGCTAACAAGAGCTGGTTGTGGCTCAGCGCCAGTTGCGCCAGGGGCGATCCGCTGGCGGTGATCACGATCACCGTGGCGCCTTTGCGGCGCGCGATGTCGGCGGCGTCCAGCAAATCCCGGCTACGGCCCGAGTTGCTGATCACCACCGCGCAATCCCCCGGCCCCAGCATGGTGGCGCTCATCACCTGCACGTGGCCGTCGCTGCAGGCAATGGTGTTGACGCCCAGCCTGAAGAACTTGTGCTGCGCGTCTTGCGCCACGATGCCCGAGTTGCCCACGCCGTAAAACTCGATGCGCTTGTGCTTGCGTCCGGCCTCGGTCAGCGCGCCAATCGCCAGATCAAAAGCGTGGCCCGCCGCGTTGTTGCGGTACTTGAGCATCGCCGCCACGGCGTTGTCGATCACCTTGACGATCAGGTCGCCG
>JAYWDK010000004.1:0-8171 GCA_043779845.1 Betaproteobacteria bacterium
CCAAGTACCGAGAGGGTTTTGCGGGAGAAGGGCACGTTGTTTATGGGGCTGGCCTGGCGGCCCTGAATTGTCGCGCAGGGCGCTGGGGCAAGTTGATGGCATGTGCGTGTCGGGCTTCACGGGTTTCACAGACGCCAGACAAGCTGGCCGGCTTGGGCCAGCGCGGCAGCTGTTTGCAATGGGTTTTTTGGGGGGTGTTGAGTCGCAGGCGTTGCGCTGCGGGGGGGCGATTGTTCAACACCGCCATGACAGCTTGGTGCGCGCCCTACACCAAGCGCTTCAGATCCTTCATGACCAGAAATAGCGGGTGCGGATCACCCGGGCTGGGGTCGACATCATGGCGTTCGTAGAAACGTTGGTAGAAGCGCTGAGCGTCATCGTCTTTGGCGGTGACAACCAAGGCCCGAATGCCGGCGATGTCGGCCGCTGCTGCCGTGCGGCGCAGGGCGTCCTTCAGCATGCCCTTGCCCAGACCCTGCCCTTGCTCGCCATGGTCAACGGCCAAGCGGGCCGGGATCATGACCGGGATCAGGTGCCGAGCCCGGCCTTTGCCAACCCGTGTCGGTGCCGCCTCGTGCTCGACACATGTGGGTCATGGCTTCGTTCCAGGCCATTTCATCCATGTCCCCGGTGTAGCGGTCGATGCGCTGCTGGTCGTGGGTCATACGGGGCGAGCCTCTGCGAGTACCTTGGCCCGGAATTTGTCCGGCAAAGCGTTGGGCGTCAGCACGTCCACCCTCACGCCAAGCAGCTGGCTCAGTTCATGGCGGATCGCCCCGATGTCGAACAGCGTCGTCTCTGGCGTGGGGTCAATCAAGATGTCCAGATCGCTCGTATTTGTGTCCTGACCATGCAGGACTGATCCGAACACCCTGGCGTTCCGGGCGCGGTGAGACTCGACCACGAGGCGAATCGCGGCCCGGTTTGAATGCAGTGCTTCTGAAGGCTTCAAGCTCAATCCCTCACAATGAAATCCGGTTGTACGTTGCTTCCTCTTGGCTGGCCTTGAACTCGTTGTAAGCGGTGAGCAAACCCGCCTCAAGCACCGTGCTGGCCTGCCAGCCTGCGGTATTGATCAGCTTCACGTCCATCAGCTTGCGCGGCGTGCCGTCGGGCTTGCTGGTGTCGTAGTTGATGGCGCCTTGGTAGCCCACCACGCGGCCCACCAGGCTGGCCAGCTCGGCGATGGTGACATCAAAGCCCACGCCGATGTTCACCAGCGGGGGCTCAAAGCGGCCGGTGATGCTTTCGTCGCTGCCCAGCAGGGCCGTGTAGCGCTCGTCGGGCAGGTTCATCAAAAACGCGCAGGCGTCGGCCATGTCGTCGCTGTACAGAAACTCGCGCCGGGGCGTGCCGGTGCCCCACACCGTGACGGTGTTGTCGCCGCGCTGCCTGGCTTGATGAAACTTGCGCAGCAGCGCCGGGATCACGTGGCTGTTGGTGGGGTGGTAGTTGTCGCCGGGGCCATACAAATTGGTGGGCATGGCGGCCAGGTACTTTGTGCCGTACTGGCGGTTGTAGCTCCAGCACATCTCGATGCCAGCAATCTTGGCCAGCGCGTACGGGCGGTTGGTGGGCTCCAGCGGGCCGGTGAGCAGGGCGCTTTCCTTCATGGGCTGCGGCGCCAGCTTGGGGTAAATGCAGCTGCTGCCCAAAAACAGCAAGCGCTTCACGCCGGCCAAATAGGCGGCGTGGATCACGTTGGTTTGGATGGCCAGGTTGTCTCGTATGAACTCGGCCGGGTAGATGTTGTTGGCCACGATGCCGCCCACTTTGGCGGCGGCCAAAAACACGTGGTCGGGGCGCTCGGCTTCAAAAAATGCCCGGGTGGCGCGCTCGTCCGTCAGGTCCAGCTCAGCGTGGGTGCGGGTGATCAGCTGGCCGTGGCCAGCGGCTTGCAGGCGGCGCACGATGGCGCTGCCCACCAGGCCGCGGTGGCCGGCGATGTAGATTCGGTCGTTGGGGTTCATGCCAGGAGGTTTGTCAGTTCGGGGTATTTCACGATGGCGCTGTCCAGCGTGAGCAAGCGGCGCTGGGTTGCCATGGCGGTGGCGATGATGAATCGGTCTGCAGGGTCACGATGGATATCGGCCAGGTTGGCTGCACCTGCGGCAATGGTTCCGGTCAGGGGCAAACAAGATATGCCCGATTCGGTGAGTGCAGCTTGCAGCCAGTCTTCAAGGGGCAGCGGCAATACAAGCCGGCCACGCTTGAGCAGATAGGCCACCTCCCAACAGCTGACCGCCGAAACGGCCAAGTCTTCGTCGGAGTCCAGTTTGGCGAGCACGGCTGCGGGCAAAGGGTTGGTGCCGGGAGAAAGCCACCGCAGCCAGATGTGGGTGTCGAGCAAGATCACCGCAAGGCGTCCCAGTCGTCTGCGTCCACCACGGGCGACATGATGTCGCCAACGATGGTTGTACCTGCCAACCGCGGCGACGGACGACGTTTGATTTGCCGCTCGGGGGCAGCAGCCGGCATGGGCTCGTCAGCCTCCAACACGATGACCTCCACGCGACGGGCCTGAAAGTTCTCAGGCAGCTTGATGGTCACGGTGCGGTCTTTGACATAGACCAGTTCTCGAATTGCATCCATTGCCGATCTCCTCTGCCGCCAGGTGGGTTACTCGTGGTGATCGTAAGCCTGGAACCCCGCCAGCTTGACCAAGCCGCAGTGGCCGGCAATGTAGATTTTGAGTCGGGTGTCATGGGTCTACGGTTGGGGCTTTGGGTTCACGCTGCGTAGATCACCTGCCTGCTGCGGTTGATGGACGCACGTACGTAGGGGTTGCGCACGGCGTCGGGCATCACCAGATCCACCGGCCGGGCAAACATTTGCGCCAGTGCATCCTTCAGGGCGAAGAATGCCGACAGCGACTGTGGCGCCGATTCATCAAACTCGACCAAAAAGTCGATGTCGCTGCGGGTTTCATCAAAATCATCGCGCGCCGCTGACCCAAAAACGTCCAATCGTTTGACGCCACTCCGGCGGCACAAATCGGCCACCTCCTGGCGCTTTGACTCCACGATTGAGTGCATGTGTGATCTCCTTGTCAGCGGCAACGTAACCGCAGCCGGGCTATCAGCGGTGGTCGTAACACTTCAAGGTTCAACACGGGCACTGGCCTTTGCGCGGATTGATTTCTTGGCGGGTGCGGGCACCTGAACGGCGGCCTTGGCCACTGCCAGCAAGCTTCGTAGCGCCTCGTTGACCGCCTCGCTGTTTGGAAACGCTTGAGTCAATGCGTCGTCAATGACCACCACGTTGCTGGCCTTGGCAACACGCGCTGCGTACTTGCCACGCACCAAGGCCCCCAAATCTTGTTTGCGGTATTCGGCACGAATGTCGTCGGCCGGCGGCTCAACTTTCTTCATAAATCGTCCTTTCGTGTCGTGTGGCAAGTGGGGCACTGATGAGTCGCAACAGGTTACTGCGGTCTGTATGAGCCAGCACCAGCAAGCGGCCGGCGCTGGACATGCCAAAGGTCAGGCACCGGGCCTCGGCACTTGAATGGTCAGAGTCGTTTGCGGTGACTGACAAGGTATCGGCAAACACAGTACTGGCTTCGTCAAAAGACACCTTCTGCTTCCGTAAGTTGGCCGTGGCTTTGGAGGTGTCTCATTCAAATCGCACGGCAACCCCTTGGCAGGCTTATTCGTGGTGGTCGTAAGCCTGGAACCCCGCCAGCTTGACCAGGCTGTCGCGCTTGGCTGATTTGTAGTCGCTCTCGACCATCTCGCGCACCAGCTCGCTGAACGGCGTGGTGGGTACCCAGCCCAGCTTGGCCTTGGCTTTGCTCGGGTCGCCCAGCAGGGTTTCAACTTCGGTGGGCCTGAAGTAGCGCGGGTCAACCTTGACCACCACCTCGCCCACCTTGCACTTGGCCAGCAGTTGGCCGTTGACGGGCGCCACCTTGGTGATCACGCCCACCTCGGCCACGCCTTCACCCTTGAACTCGACGGTGATGCCTAACTCCAATGCGGCGCGTTCAACAAACTGGCGCACGCTGTATTGCACGCCAGTGGCGATGACAAAGTCCTCGGCCACTTCTTGTTGCAGCATCAGCCATTGCATCTGCACGTAGTCACGGGCGTGGCCCCAGTCACGCAGGGCGCTCATGTTGCCCAGGTGCAGGCAGTCTTGCAGGCCCAGCGCAATGCGGGCCATGGCGCGCGTGATCTTGCGGGTGACGAAGGTTTCACCGCGCACGGGGCTTTCGTGGTTGAACAAGATGCCGTTGCAGGCGTACAGGCCGTAGGCCTCGCGGTAGTTCACCGTGATCCAGTAGGCGTACAACTTGGCCACGGCGTAGGGGCTGCGTGGGTAGAACGGCGTGGTCTCTTTTTGCGGGGTTTCTTGCACCAGGCCGTACAGCTCGGAGGTGCTGGCTTGGTAGAAGCGGGTTTTTTTCTCCAACCCCAGGATGCGGATGGCTTCGAGCAGGCGCAAGGTGCCAATGCCGTCGGCGTTGGCGGTGTACTCGGGCGTCTCAAAGCTCACGGCCACGTGGCTCATGGCGGCCAGGTTGTAGATCTCGTCGGGCTGCACTTGCTGCACGATGCGGATCAGGTTGGTGCTGTCGGTCAGATCACCGTAGTGCAGCTTGAAGCGCTGGTTGTCGACGTGCGGGTCTTGATAAAGGTGATCCACCCGGTCGGTATTGAACAGGCTGGCGCGGCGCTTGATGCCATGCACCTCATAGCCTTTGGCCAGCAGCAACTCGGCCAGGTAGGCGCCGTCTTGGCCGGTCACGCCGGTGATCAATGCAGTTTTCATCGTGTTCGTCGGGTTGGTGTGGGTTCAACCGGGCAGGGCCCGGGCATCAGGGAGTTATCGGCGTTTGCGGGCCCAAACTTGCGGCTTGCCGCAGTGACATGTTGCAAGCGCCTTGCAAGCAAAGGGTTGATTGTCCAACACCGGCATGACGGCTTGATGCGTGGGTTGGCCCAGGCTGGCAACCGTTGGTGACGGCGGGGTTGCGGCTGGGTGGCGGCGGGCCGGGCCTGCCGTGGCGGCCCGGCATTTTTCGGCGGCCACATGCGCTTGCAAGCTAAGCTCTTGCGATGAATCCAATACTGCCCCTGCCTGATTTGTTGGCCGCCGTTGAGCGCATCACCCGTGACGCCGGCCGGGTGGTGATGGCCATCTACGCGACTGATTTTGCGGTGCAGGGCAAGGCCGATGAATCACCCGTCACGCTGGCCGACCAGCAAGCCGAGGCGGTGATTCTGGCGGGGCTGCGCACGCTCACGCCCGGTGTACCCATCGTGGCTGAAGAGGCGGTGGCGGCGGGCCAGGCGCCGGCGGCGGACGCGCTGGCGGCCATCGCGGCGGGGGGCCGGTTTTGGCTGGTGGATCCACTCGACGGCACGCGTGAGTTTGTGGCGCGCAACGGTGAGTTCACCGTCAACATTGCGCTGATCGAGCACGGCCGGCCGGTGCTGGGCGTGGTGCTGGCGCCGGCTTTGGGCGCGGTTGCGGGCGGATCGGGTGGGCAGTTGTACGCCGGCATCAAAGGCCAGGGCGCCTGGCTTGAAGATGCCACGGGCCGCCGCGCCATTGGCTGCCGCGTGGTGCCCGATGAAGGCCTCACCGTGCTGGCCAGCCGATCCCACGGTGACGCCCCAGCGCTGGACGCGTTCTTGGCGCGTTATCTGGCGGGCCGCCGCGTGGCGCGCTTGGCCAACGCGGGCTCGTCACTCAAGCTGTGTTGGCTGGCGGCGGGCCAGGCCGACGTCTACCCGCGCCTGGGCCGCACGATGGAGTGGGACATCGCCGCCGGCCATGCCGTGCTGGCCGCTGCCGGTGGCAGCGTGTGCCGCGTAGACAACGGCGCACCGCTGACCTATGGCAAACCGGGTTTTGAGAACCCGCAGTTTGTGGCGGCGGGCAGGTAGCCTGGCATCACCGGCGCAGGGCTTGCGTCAATCTCAAAACGCCTTTTCGCGCAGCACTTGCAGCAGGTACTGGCCGTAGCCGTTTTTCAGCATGGGTTGGGCCAAGGTTTCAAGCTGGTCGGCGGTGATCCAGCCGGCGCGGTAGGCGATTTCTTCGGGGCAGGCAACTTTCAGGCCTTGGCGTTTTTCAAGCGTGGCAATGAACTGGCTGGCTTCAAGCAGGCTGTCGTGGGTGCCGGTGTCCAGCCAGGCGTAGCCCCGGCCCATGATCTCGACATCCAGCTGCTTTTGCGCCAGGTAGGTGGCGTTCACCGTGGTGATCTCCAGCTCGCCCCGGGCGCTGGGTGTTATGCCCGCCGCGATGTCGCAGACCTGGTTGTCGTAAAAATACAGGCCGGTCACGGCATAGTTGCTTTTGGGTTGGCTGGGCTTTTCTTCGATGCTGAGCGCGCGTTTGTTGGCGTCAAACTCCACCACGCCATAACGCTCAGGATCCGTGACATGGTAGGCAAACACCGTGGCGCCGCTTGCGCGGTCATCGGCGCGGCTCAGCAGGGCGGCAAAGTCATGGCCGTAGTAGATGTTGTCGCCCAGCACCAGCGCACTGGGGTGGTTGTCTACAAAACTGCGGCCCAATATGAAGGCTTGCGCCAGACCGTCGGGGCTGGGCTGCACGCAATAGCGGATGTTCAGGCCCCAGCGGCTGCCGTCGCCCAATAGCGATTCGAACCGCGGCGTGTCTTGCGGTGTGCTGATCAGCAAGATGTCGCGTATGCCGGCCAGCATCAGCGTGGCCAGCGGGTAATAAACCATGGGCTTGTCGTACACCGGCAGCAGTTGTTTGCTGATGGCCAAGGTGGCCGGGTGCAGCCGGCTGCCAGAGCCGCCGGCCAGGATGATGCCTTTGCGTGATGTGTGGGGATGGGTCATGGTTTGTTGGGATTAAATTGTCGAAGCGGCACGGCGTACCGGGCAATTTGTACATCGGCCGTCACTAGAAACGCGGGCTCGCACAGCGCCTGAGCAATCAGCAGGCGATCAAAAGGGTCGCCATGAAGCGCAGGCATGTCTTGCACGGCTACCGCGTGGCGCGCGCTGACTGGCAGTTCAACAAAGCCCGCATCGCGGGCTTCTTGGGCGATGAGCGCAGCATCGTTCGCAAAACGGGCTCGCCCCTGACCAGACTTGATAGCGATTTCCCAGATATTGATGGCGGAGAAAAATACGTCGTTGTCGGGGTCCGCCAAGTCATCTCTCACGGCCTTTGGCAAGCGGCGGGGGGCACCCAACACCCATAGCAATACGTGGGTGTCGAGCAAAAGCTTCACCTTGACCGACCTTTGCGCGGCCCTTGCGAAGGCGCGACAGGTGGTGCGAGCGGTGAGAGGTTTGCTGCGTTGCCGCCTTGAAACAAGGCAAGCACATCCGCTGACAAGGGGGCGTCAAAATCTTCCGGGATGTTGATTTTACCTATCAGGCCACCCAGTCGGCGCGGCGGCCGCTTGCCCGCCAGGCCCACCAATTTGGCGACCGGACGGCCGGCGCGGGCAATGGTCACCTCGCCGCCGGCTTCCACGGCTTCAAGCAGCTTGGAGAGCTGGGTTTTGGCTTCGTGAACGTTGACTGTGAGCATTCAAACTCCTCGTTGGGCCACCGATGCCGATCCAGTGTAGCTAAGTTTAGCTAAGCGACTGGCTGGTTTTCAGCCGTACTGCTTGTCCACCCATGCCCGGTAAGCGCCGCTTTGCACGTCGGCCACCCAGCCGGCATTGTCCAGATACCACTGCACGGTTTTGCGGATGCCCGTCTCGAAGGTATCAGTCGGGCGCCAGCCCAGCTCGGCTTCAATTTTGCGGGCATCAATCGCGTAGCGGCGGTCGTGGCCGGGGCGGTCAGTGACGTGGGTGATCAATCGGGTGTAGGGGCCGGCGGCGCTGGGGCGCAGCTCATCCAGCAAGCCGCAAACCGTGTGCACGATCTCGAAGTTGGTTTTTTCGTTCCAGCCGCCGATGTTGTAGGTTTCACCCAGGCGGCCACCGGCCAGCACAGTGCGGATGGCGCTGCAATGGTCAGACACATAAAGCCAATCACGCACCTGTTGGCCGTCGCCGTAAATGGGCAGCGGCTTGCCGGCCAGGGCGTTGACGATCATCAGCGGGATCAGCTTTTCCGGGAAGTGAAGCGGCCCGTAGTTGTTGCTGCAATTGGTGGTGACCACGGGCAGGCCGTAGGTGTGGTGCCAGGCGCGCACCAGGTGGTCGCTGGCGGCCTTGCTGG
>JAYWDK010000005.1:0-2809 GCA_043779845.1 Betaproteobacteria bacterium
GCGGGCGCGGCGCTGGCGATGTTCAAGCGGGCTTGATCAGGCCACATCAAGCCACCGATACCGGCACCCGCAGCGCCAGCGCGCACATCAGCTCGTAGCCAATGGTGCCGGCGGCCTGGGCCACTTCGTCGATGGGCAACACGGTGCCGTCTCGCGCAAAGTTGGGGCCGCGCCCCCACAGCGTGACCTCGCTGCCGAGTTGCGCCTCGGGCACCGGCGTCAGGTCAACGGTCAGCATGTCCATCGACACGCGGCCCACCGTGCGGCAGCGCACGCCGTCCACCAGCACGGGCGTGCCGGTGGCGCAATGGCGCGGGTAGCCGTCCGCATAGCCGCAGGCGACGATGCCGATGCGCAAGCCTTGCTCGGCGGTGAACTGGCTGCCGTAGCCCACGCTGTCACCGGCTTGCAAGGTCTGAATGCCGATCAGGCGGGAGCGCAGCGTCATGGTGGGCTGTAGATCCCAGTGCCCAATGTGATGCTCGGGGCTGTCGGGCGCGCTGCCGTACAGCAGGATGCCGGCGCGCACCCAGTCCGACGGCAGGCCCGCGTGGCGCAGCACGGCGGCGCTGTTGCTCAGGCTTCGCTCGCCGGGCAAGTCGCGCGTGGCGATGTCAAACGCCGCCACTTGATGTGCAATGCCACGCGGTCCGTCGGCGTCCGAGAAGTGCGTCATCAGCGAGATTTCATCCACCTGTGGCAGCGCGTTCAGCCGCGCCCAGGCGCTGCGGAACGTGGTGGCGCTGAAGCCCAGGCGGTTCATGCCGCTGTTCATCTTGAGAAACACGCGGTGCGGTGTTTGGGTCTTGTGTTTGGCAAGCCAATCGATTTGCTGCGTGTTGTGCACCGCGTGCCACAGGCCCAGGCGCGAACACAGCTCCAGGTCACGCGGCTCGAAAGCGCCTTCAAGCAGCAGGATCGGGCCACGCCAGTCCATCGCGCGCAGTCTTTGGGCCTCGGCCAGATCGAGCAGGGCAAAACCATCGGCCGAGCGCAGCGCGTCAAACACCACCTCGATGCCGTGGCCGTAGGCATTGGCCTTGACAACGGCCCACACTCTCGCATCGGGGGTTTGGGCGCGCACCCGGGCCAGGTTGTGGGCCAGGGCCGTGGGGTGGATCAGGGCTTCAATGGGGCGGGGCACGGGTGTCTTTTTCTGGCGCTGGCGCGGTTTGGGCAAGGGCGCCGACAGGGCAAGCCTGGGTCGCTCATGTGGCGTGATAGCAGCCCGGCGCGGGCAGCTGGCCGATTCTGCCAGCACCTCCCGCGCCTGCGGGGTGGGCCGGCTGGCTGGCCTGGGGTGCGTGCTATAACGGCGCCGCGCTCGGCCCCTGTGGCCGGGTGGCCACGAGTGGATGGTGCCCGGTACGGCCCTTTCCGTACCAACGAGAGACATGTTGGGCCGCGCAAAACAGGCCCCGAGCGAAGCGAATGAAAAAAGGCTTCTACACCATCATGGCGGCGCAGTTTTTCAGCTCATTGGCTGACAACGCGCTGCTGGTGGCCGCCATTGAACTGCTCAAGAGCGCCAACGCACCCGCGTGGCAGATTCCGGCGCTGGCGCCGATGTTTGCGCTGTTCTATGTGTTGCTGGCGCCATTCGTGGGCGCCTTTGCCGACGCCGCGCCCAAGGGCCGAGTCATGTTCATGTCCAACATCATCAAGGTGGTGGGCTGTTTGATGATGCTGTTTGGCGGCCACCCGCTGGTGGCTTATGCGGTGGTGGGCCTGGGCGCCGCCGCCTATTCACCCGCCAAGTACGGCATCCTGACCGAGTTGCTGCCAGCGTCGCAATTGGTCAAGGCCAATGGCTGGGTGGAGGGCCTCACCATTGCTTCCATCATTTTGGGCATCCTGGTCGGTGGGCAACTGATCGGGCCCAAGTTGGCGCCGATGCTGTTGGGTTTTGACCTGCCGTTCATCGATACCAGCATTGACACGCCGCCCGAAGCGGCGATCGCCTCGTTGATCCTGTTTTACGTCATCGCGGCGATCTTCAATCTCTACATCCCACGCACCGAGGCGCCGCTGCAGCCGATCTCCACCAACCCGGCCATCCTGGTGCGTGATTTTGCGTTGTGCAACGCGCGGCTCTGGGCCGACAAGCTGGGGCAGATTTCGCTGGCCACGACCACCTTGTTGTGGGGTGTTTTTGGCAATCTGCGGGTGATCGTCTTTGCCTGGGCGGCGGTGGCGCTGGGCTACGGCACCACGCAGGCGTCCAGCTTGGCGGGCGTGGTGATCGTGGGCTCGGTGATCGGTGCCTTGCTGGCCTCGTTCTACATGAAGCTTGATCGGGCGGTGGCGGTGATCCCGCTGGGCATCGTGATCGGCATCCTGATGATTGGGCTGGACGTGGTCACCAATGTCTGGGTGGCCGCGCCGTTTTTGATCGTGCTGGGGGCGATGTGCGGCTTTTTGATCGTGCCGATGAACGCGCTGCTCCAGCACCGGGGCCACAACCTGATGGGCGCTGGCCGCTCGATGGCCGTTCAAAACTTCAACGAGCAGGCCTGCATCCTGGCCCTGGGCGCTTTCTACACGGGCATGACCAAAGTTGGCCTGTCGGCCTTCGTCGCCATCGCCGTGTTTGGCCTGGTGGTGGCCGGCGCGATGGAGCTGATCCGCCGCTGGCACTTGCGCAACGGCGTGGTGCACCGGGACGAGGTGGAGCGCCTGCTGGCCATCGCCCGGTCGGACCGCCACTGATGCCCGTGTTGGGTGCTGGCCGCGGCTGTCGGCTGGCCGTGTTGGCGATGGTGGGTGGATTCACGTTTGCGCTGAACAACGTGATGCTCAGGCGCGAGTC
>JAYWDK010000006.1:0-2806 GCA_043779845.1 Betaproteobacteria bacterium
GGCAACGCGGGCCCCGGCGCCTGGCGTGATCAGCCCGAGGTGGCGACGGCGCTGCTGCGTGAGTTCATCTTGCGGGCCTGATTGGCCACGACCGGCCACGACCGGCCGTGATCGGCCCGTATCGGCGGTGCTGGTAGGCTGGCCGGCCAGCGGGCCCCTGGGCCAGCGCCCCAACCCGTCAAATTGAGAGCCCCCATGAAAACCTACGCCATTGAAATACAGCGCGTCAAAGCCATGTCCAACGGCCACGGCCTGATCAACATGCGCATCGACGCCATCGTCAGCCCCAAAACCCAGCGCCGCGATGAAGACGACACCAGCGACCCTGTCACCGTGCTCAGCCTGAACGAAGAGACCGCCCGCGTGATGCTGCTGCTGCTCAAAGCCCAGGTGGCCGAGTTTGACAAGCGCAAGGCCAAGAGCCGGTTCTAGGCGCCACGCCGGCCACCACCAAGACCGACTTTTTTGCCACGCGGATCAAGGCCGAGGCGCCACGCTGGGGCCAGGTACTCAAGGCCCAGAAGGTCGAGCCCGAGTGATCGTGGTGCTCAAAACCTCGAACGCCAAGTAGTCCGCCAGCCGCTTGTCTTCGGTCACCACGTCGTGCGGGATCAGCAGATACCGCCACGGCTTGGCCCCAGTCTGCAAGGCGATGCCGGACGCATGCTTGCACCACAAAGCGCCCGCCTCGGCCTTTGCCGTGACGTCGCCCGCGCCCATGCCAATACGCGCCTTGGTCTCGCACATCAGTAGCCCCTGCACGGTTTCGGCCACAAAGTCGGGCAGGTATTCGGGCTGCTCCACGCCCAGCTTGTAGTACAGCTGAAATTGGCCCTTCGCGGGCTTGAACCACTTGTCGGCGTCGCGCTCCAGGATCACGGCAAAGCGGCGTTCGGTGTCCGAGTCAAACTTTTGCAGTGGATACAGGCAGCGCGAAAAATGGCCAAACACCATTTGCTTGATGCGGCCGGGCTCATCCACCGTGTCGCGAATGTGCCGCACGGTCTGGCCAGCGCCCACATTGAAGGTGGGCTCCTTCAGGGCCGTGAAACCTCGGCGCACCGCCACGGCATAGGCCGTGGCCGACTCAAAAAAGTGCGCCATCATTTGCGCGTGGATGTTCTTGGCAATCAACTGGCGATCCAGATCCAGCACGTTGCGCACCTCTTCGGCCTCAAACAAGTAGCTGCGCAGGTGCGCCACCAACTGGCCCGCCAGGTCATACAGCAGGCTGGCGTGGGTGTTGTAGTCAATGTCGTCAAAGTCGATCAGCGCGTGCACGATGTAGTCTTCCGGCCGCCGCTCGGCCCGCCCCGCCTGGGCCGACAGCGTGAATCGATCATGCGTGCGCAGGCTTTGGCCCACCAGTGACCGATCCTTGGGTTGCAGGTGCAGCCCCGCCAAGTCCAGCGTGAAGGGCTTGAACCCACTCGTCACCTTGCCCTGGGGCACCACGGCAATGCGCGGGATGTCGATGGTCTGCTTGACCACCACTTCAACCGTCCGGCGCACCACGTCGGCCAAGTCCAGCTCGGGCACCGCCAACGTCGGGCCCTCACCCTCGACACCTGCCAACAAGCTGGCTTGCACCGGCGGCAGCCGCTCCTTCACCGCCTCGGTGATGCGGGCCTGCAACTCGGGCGTCAGCAAGGCTTGGCGGGTGGGCGCGTCTTGCGGCCGAACCTCGTATTGCGCCAGCACCTCCATCACCACCAGCGCCACTTGCCGCTCTTCACCGGTGGAGAATATTGGCGCGGGCTGGGGCTCGGCATCAGCAACATTTGGCTTGCCTTCGTCGCTCACCACGGGTGTTATGCCAGCTTGCGCCAGCCCCAAGATGCGCGCCAGATTCGGCTGCACCGTCACGCTTTGCTGGCCGTCGTTGCCGGCATCGGGCGCCTCCAGGATCAGCGTCTTGAGCTTGATCGGCGAGTCAGCCCGGTTGGCGTCGTCAATGATGTCTTGAAACCGGTCATGCGCAATGATGTTGAGCCGGTCCACCACCGCGTTTTTGGTGCGCTTGCCATAGGGCAGGCGCAGGCCCCGGCCGATGGATTGCTCCACCAGCGTGCGGGCATTGGCGGCGCGCAGCGGCACGATGGTGTAGAGGTTGGTCACGTCCCAGCCCTCCTTGAGCATGTTGACGTGAATCACGATCTCGGTGGGTTCGTCCACGCTTTCCACTGCCAGCAAGCGGCGGATCATGTCTTGTTCGTCGGCGCCCGTCTTGCTGCTGTCCACCTGGATCACTTTGCCCCGGTAGCGCCCACTGAAAAACTCGTCTGATTGCAACCAGGCCAGCAAGGCCCCCGCGTGGCTGGTGTCGCGCGCGATCACCAGCATGAAAGGCTTCACCTCTTTCACGCCGTTGCTCAGCGCATAGGTCTTGAGCTCCACCTTGGTGGACTCGTGCACCCGCACGCCGTCTTGCAGCTTGACGCGCTCCACCACCTCGGCCGGCATCTTGGACGCGTCAAAGTTGCGCTGCGTGACCACGGCCGGGTCTTTGACAAAGCCGTCGTCCATGGCGCGCGCCAGCGGGTAATCCATCACCACGTTTTTGAAGGGCACGGGGCCCTTGGTGGTCTCGATGAACGGGGTGGCGGTGAGCTCCAACCCGAACAAGGGCTTCAGGTCATTGATGGCCCGCACGCCCGCCGTGGCGCGGTAGCGGTGTGATTCATCCATCAGCAAGACCAGGTCGGGCAAACCGGCCAGGTAGTCAAAGTAGCTTTGGCCGATGTACTCGCTCAGCCGCTTGATGCGCGGCGCCTTGCCGCCCCGCACCTCGGAGTTGATCTTCGAG
>JAYWDK010000007.1:0-2801 GCA_043779845.1 Betaproteobacteria bacterium
AAATCAAGAGCAAACCCATTGAAACTGGTTTGCAGGCCCTTTTCTTTGCTGACTTTCTTTTCGGCCCGAAAAGAAAGTTAGGCGCCCGCCGGGGCGAATACCCGGCGCAATGCAGAAAGCGAGAACAGCAGCCTGCAAGGTGATCTAAGGGCAAAGGGCAAGCACCGTGCTGGTTCAAGACCCTCACCCCAACCCTCTCCCGCGAGCTGGCGAGGGGGCAAGGTACGCGGTGTCGCTCGGTGTTGCGGCCGCGCAAGCGGGCGAGGGGGCAAGGTACGCGGTGTCGCTCGGTGTTGCGGCCGCGCGAGCGGGCGAGGGGGCAAGGCACGCGGTGTCGCTCGGTGTTGCGGCCGCGCAAGCGGGCGTTGCAAGCCCCGCCCACCGCCCTCAGCGATAAAACCAGTACGCCACCAGGATGGCGCCCGCCACGCCCACGGCGTCTGCGATCAGGCCGCAGGTCAGCGCGTAGCGGGTGTTGCGGATGTTGACGCTGCCAAAGTACACCGCAAGCACGTAAAACGTGGTCTCGGTAGAACCTTGGATGATGGACGCCACCTTGCCCTGGAACGAGTCAACGCCGTAGGTCTTGAGCACGTCCACCATCAGCCCGCGCGCGCCGCTGCCCGACAGCGTTTTCATCAGCCCCACGGGCAGCGCGGGCACAAAGTCGGCGTTCAGGCCCACGGCAGTGACAGCGGCTGAAATGCCGCCCACCAGGTAATCCATGCAGCCCGTGGTGCGGAACACCGAGATCGCCACCAGGATGGCGATGAGGTACGGAATGATCTGCACGGCCACGCCAAAACCGTCTTTGGCGCCGTCAATGAAAGCGTCATAAACATTGATGCGGCGCCAGGCGCCTGCGGCCACAAACAGCACGATCACCGAAAAAATCGCCCCGCTGCCCAGCAGGCCGATGTACTGCGCCATCACCGCCGGCGGGTACTGGTGCAGCCAGCCGTACAGCCCCGCAATCAAGCCGATGAAGCCGCCAAAAAACACCAGGATCGGCAGGCGCAACAGATTGATGCGCTGGTAGGCGGCCACTGCCAGCAGCCCGGCCACAAACGAGATGAAGGTGCCGATCAGCGTGGGCAAAAAGATGTCGGCGCCGTTGAAACCCACCAGGCCTTGCTCGACCGCGATGCTCTGCCGTATGGCGATCACCGATGTCGGGATCAGCGTGATTCCAGCCGTATTGAGCACCAAAAACATCACCATGGCGTTGCTGGCGGTGTCCTTGGTGGGGTTGATGTCTTGCAGCTGCTGCATGGCCTTCAGGCCCAGGGGCGTGGCGGCGTTGTCCAGCCCCAGCATGTTGGCGGAGAAGTTCATCACGATGCTGCCGGCGGCCGGGTGTCCGGGCGGAATGTCCGGAAACAAACGGCTGAAAAACGGCGCCACGGCGCGCGCAAACAGCCCGATCACGCCGGCGCGCTCACCGATCTTCATCAGCCCCAGCCACAAACTCATCATGCCCACCAGGCCGATGGAGATGTCGAAGCCGGTCTTGGCGACCTCGAAAATGCCGGTCAGGATTTGCGCAAAGATATTCAGGTCACCCTGCAGCAAGCGCGCGGTCGCCACCAAAAAGCCGAGCAGGATGAACGTTATCCAGACGTAGTTCAGCACCATGTTTGGATGAGGAACTCAGCGCGGCCGCACAAAATCAGCGGCGATCCAGGCCGTGGCGCTGGCGCGGTTGAGCACAAATCCCGCCGACACCGATACCCGCGCCATCGGCTCGCCCGAGGCGTCTTGGGCGCTCAAGGTGGCGGTGGGGGATTCATCGTCGGGCACGATGTCGAGCATCACGGTGACGCGCTGGCCGGGTGGGCCCACGATGATCTGTTTGTGCAGCGCGGCGTGCAGGGTTTGCTCGTGCCGGCGCAGCACCTCGGCGGCGGTTTTCACCAGCGTATTGAAGGCGTTGTTGTCCAGCGGCTTGGGGTCTTTTTTGTTGCGGCCCATGGTCCACGGCCCCACCAGCGCGGGCTCGACTTGCCCGGCTTTGTACATGGCCACGGCCCAGCCTTCGTCGTCTTCGTTTTTGATGACTTGCGCCGTCCAGCCGTGGTCGCGCCAGCGGCGGGGCTCGTTAATGGGCTCGTTGGTGGGCTCGTCGTCAGACGGGGTGGCGGGGTCGGGCAGGGCGTTGGTGCTCATGCCTCAAGTCTAGTGGGCGCTTGGTGCGGGTCAATTCGCAGTGCCACCCTTGATTTGAGTAATACGAAATGTCATCGTATTGATGAAAACCCCGATACGAACGCGCAACAAGATATCAATGCCAGCCACTTTGGTATCGAATGCCGCACGGACCCAGGCCTACAGTTCAGCCCGTCGATGCCAACGCTGCATCGAACACTGCACTAGCGCATCACGCCCCACATCCACCCCGCGAGGAGACATCGCATGAAACTCAAGCACTCATTGATTCTGGCTTTTGGCCTGGCTTCCGGCCTAGGCGCTGGCCTGACGCACGCCGCCACCGAGCTGGTGATCGCCACCGTGAACAACGGCCACATGATCGAGATGCAAAAGCTGGGCAAACATTTTGAGGCCGCCAACCCCGAGATCAAGCTCAAGTGGGTGACGCTGGAAGAAGGCACGCTGCGCCAGCGCGTGACCACCGACATAGCGACCAAGGGCGGTCAGTTTGACGTGATGACCATCGGCATGTACGAGACGCCGATCTGGGGCAAAAAGGGCTGGCTGACCGAGCTGAAAACCGACGCCGCCTACGACGTGGATGATTTGCTGCCGGCGATGCGCAGCGGCTTGAGCGTGGACGGCAAGCTGTA
>JAYWDK010000008.1:0-2796 GCA_043779845.1 Betaproteobacteria bacterium
AGGCATCAGCTACCGCGCCAGCCGGCGCGACCTGCAGATGTACCAGGCCTACAAGGCCGGCAAGACCCTGCGCGCCCTGGCGCAAGAGCACGGCCTGACGGTGGAGCGCCTGCGCCAGATCTGCGCCGCCCTGCTGGCCCAGGAGCGGGCCGAGCGGCAGGGCAAGCTGGAGCTGGTGTGATTGATTTAACGCCTGAAATAAACGGTTGCGGAGCAATCCGCTTTGATTGAAATGTTATGCCGGGAACGGCGAAAGGAAAGAGCATGAAAACTATTGCAGGACTCGTAGGATTTTTAGTTGTTGCGCCGATTTGGTATTGGCTTTTGTACCAAGTGCTGGCGCGCGTGAACGCAACAGAATTGATGTGGTTTTTGTACTGGGTCTACATACCCGCCGCGATCTTCGTCGGGGTGCTTACCAAACTTACAGAAGCCAAACCCATCAAGGCCTAACGCAGAAGTCAGCGCCCCGTAGGGTGCGATGGATTGCCCGGTTAAAACGGGTAGGAAGGAACAATGTTTTTACACGTACTCGTCGGCCTGATGCTCAGTTTCGCGCGACCCGAATCGCAAGAAGCGCAAAGCATCCATGCCGACAGGAAGCGCCTTACGGTGCGACAGATTGACTGGGGCATATGCCCGTGGGGTTGCAGTGATTCGGGTTGCTGCACTCCCGCCAAGAAACCATAACCTTTGCTGAGTGGCATTCAACAGAGTGCCACTCGCCAAAAGAATGTTTTAACGCTTGAGCTACGCGGCGGCGAACTGTTAAACCGAATTTCTACCAAGGAAAGACATGGACATCCAACGACTTAGAAACCTCACAACTGGCCGGCTCCACACGGAAATTGGCCACGTCTACGAAGACCTCGGAATCATCACCGGAGAAGCTGGCTTGATGACTCACATGTTGCCGAGGGCAATGCGCGCCTGCGAGCCATGGCTGCGTGAGAACATCACAGAACCGCGCTTCTGGGATGGCGAATACGACACTACACACGCCGGAGAATTTGAACTTCCGACGCCAAGCAACGACGCACGAACGGCCATGGTCCAACGATACGCAGAACAGCCGAACCCGCTCGCAGGAAAGCAGGTAATCGGCGTATTGGTTTAAAGGAAAATCACCATGCCCCAATCCCGCCTGGCCAGCCTCATAGAGGCCCTGTGCAACGTCATCATTGGCTTGGGCGTCAGCATGGTGGCCAACGCGCTGGTGTTCCCGCGCTTTGGCTTTTACCCCAGCCTGTCGCAAAATGTCGCCATCACGCTGATCTACACCGGCATCAGCATCGCCCGCCAGTACATCCTGCGCCGGTGGTTCAACGCGCGGCTGCACGGCGTGGCGAAGGCGGTGGCGGCGCGGGCAACCCATAAAGCACTGAAATGATGGACATTCTGGAACGGATTGAACGGGCAACTTCGGGCGAATTTGCCGAAGACTATGCGGCCAATGACCTGGTGCGCCTGCTGTCAGATGCGGGTGATGCCATCCGGCGGCTTGAGGCGGATGTGACGCTGGCGGATGCGCAAATCAGCGAGATGCAGCGGCTGCGCTCAGAGCTCAATGCGCTGGACAAGGCTTTGCGCTGCCATGGCTGGCCGCTGGAGGCGCGACTGGCGCGCGCAGAGATGTTGGCTGAGCTTGCAGTGAGGCGCTAGCCCCCTCGCGCCCACGCGCGTGAGGGGATTCCCCCTCCAAGCAAAAAAACCAAGCCCTTTGTTTATGCCTTAAGCGTGGCGCGCCCGACAGTAGGGCCCATGACACGCAAGGCTGCGGCCTCCTCCACCTCCAAGACGACTGCCGCGGCAGCGCTGCATATCTTCCGGCCCGGCAAGCACGTGGCCATGGGCGGGCAGACCCTCTCTTTTTCCGAAGCCGACCTGGCCGCCACGGTGGCCGCCTATGATCCGGCCAAGCACGAGGCCCCGCTGGTGGTGGGCCACCCGCAGCATGACCTGCCGGCCTATGGCTGGGTGCAGAGCCTGGCGTTTGCCGACGGCGGGCTCGATGCAGTGCCCGCGCAGGTCAACGCCGACTTTGCCGAGATGGTGGCCAACGGCGCTTTCAAGAAAATCTCCGCCAGCTTTTACACGCCCGACGCGCCGCAGAACCCGGTGCCGGGCTGCTACTACCTGCGCCATGTGGGTTTTCTGGGCGCGCAGCCGCCCGCCATCAAGGGCCTGCGCCAGGCGCAGTTTGCCGAGGCCGAAGAGGGCGTGGTGGCGTTTGGCGAATACGACGATATGACCAATGCCGGGCTGTGGCGCAATCTGCGCGAGTGGATGCTGGCCAAGTTTGGCACCGACGAGGCCGACCGCACGCTGCCCAACTTTGAGGTGCGCGCGCTGGAGCTCGGTGCGCAGGATGATTTGCGCGCTGCCGCTGTGGCACAGGCCAAAGGCGAAGCTGACGCGCTCAACCCAATCAACCCGCTCAGCCCAGCCTACGCCGAGCGCCCCCCCGTTTCAACCACCCCGGAGAAGAGACCCATGGACCACGAGCAAATCCTGGCGGACATCACCGCCGAGAACACGCGCCTGAAGGCCGAGCTGGCCGCGCAAAAAACGGCGCAAGTGCATGCCGCGCACACCGCCTTCTGCGAAGCCGTGCCCGGCCTGGCCCCGGCCCACGTGCCGACCGCCGTGGCCATGCTGGACCAACTCAGCGCGCAGGACACACCGGTCAACTTTGGCGAGGGCGAAGACGCCCGGCCGCTGGCCGACAAGTTCAAGGAAATGCTGACAGCGCTGCCGCCGGTGGTGAGCTTTGGCGAGACCGCCACGGGCAAGCGC
>JAYWDK010000009.1:0-2795 GCA_043779845.1 Betaproteobacteria bacterium
CGGTGGGGGACGAAACGCTGGGAGGTGGCGCCGAGCAGGAGGATGGCGTCGGTGATGGCCGAGCACACGTCGCCGATGAACAGCAGCAACCGTGGCAACGTACATATTCACGGGGTAGCGCGCTAGCGTCACCTGCACTATTGATACCTTTTGCCGGTGAATTGACCGAAGGCGGCGCGTGTGTTATTGGTGGAATATTAGGTGGATTGGGCTTTGGTTGGCTGGGAAACAGTGCGGGACGATCAACGGGAGAAGGTTTGTACAAAATACTGAACGAAGTGAGTGAATTTAGCTGGAGCAATGGGTAATAGGTATGGGTGTGTTCCAATCTCTCAACGCGCGCGTACTGGCCTTTTTAGGCAGGCGAAGCCAGTCTTACAAAATAGTTCGTGTGGCCTTTGTTGATCAAAAATTGGTTGTGGTTCTCAGCAACGGGCATCAACATATTTCAAATTGGGTTGATCTCAAACGAGTTATTGCGCTACGGCGAGATCTATACATAGGCGACGCGGTGTCGTTGCTCCTGGAATTTTCATCGGCATCGGTTGTTGAAATCCCTGAAACCTGCCAGGGCTGGAATGCACTTTGCGCAGCAATCGACAGTTTGCAAAAACCATGCTGCCTGTCGGACTGGCGCGTAAGAATACTTACGCTCGCAACAGGGCAATCCATCGGTATTTGGTCAAGTGCTGAGTAGGTATTCTTTGGTCAGCTTTTGAGGTGGTACGCCAATGGTCTGGACTGAAGTGACCGACGGAACAAACCATCACCTCTTCAGCTCAGCCTGCCTCGCGTTCCAAGCCCATCCTCCAAGCTGCCCTACGCACGCCACCCACTTGCCCCGATCCCCGCCCTCAAGCTCCCCGCTCACCCTGTCGATAAGCCTCAAACGCAGGCAGCTTTTTGGCGTCGGCGAGCAGGTCCATGGCCATGGGTGGTCATCGGCTGATATGGCCGCCGGCTAGCTCGGCTGTTGGGGTGAATGCAGGAGCATTAATATGGATTGGATTCGTCAAGTCAGCCTGGTCAAGCGGGTGGTTTTTGGCTTTTTGCTGATGGCCGCGCTGATGGCCGTTTTGGGTGCCACGGCGTGGCAGGGCTTGCAGTTGCCGGCCACTGAAGCTCGAACGTCCGCTGGCACGGCGGCGGGCTGGGTGGCGGTGATCACGGTGGTGGGCATGGGCACGGCGTTGGTGGCGGCGTGGTTGATCAGCGCCAGCATCAAGCAGTCGGTCACGTCCACGGTGGATTGCGTGGTGCGCATTGCGGGCGGTGATCTGGAAACCAAGATCAGCTCGCCGGGCAAGGACGAGATCTCGTGGCTGCGCAGTGAGCTGAACGGCATGCGCAAGAAGCTGCGCGGCATGGTGGTGGATGTGCGCGCCACGGCCGATGGCGTGAGCCACGCCTCGCAAGAAATTGCCGGCGGCAACACCGATTTGTCGGCCCGCACCGAGAGCCAGGCGGGCGCGCTGCAGCAGGCGGCCAGCACGATGCAGCAATTGGCTGAGTCGGTGCGTGATAACGCGCAAAGTACGCAGCAGGCGCGGCAAGTGGTGACGCAATCCAGTGAGGTGGCAACGCGGGGCGCGGCGGCCATGCAGCAGGTGATCGCGCGTATGGGCGAGATCAACGGCAGCGCGCGCAAGATCTCCGAGATCATTGGCGTGATCGATGGCATTGCCTTCCAGACCAACATCCTGGCGCTGAATGCGGCCGTGGAAGCCGCGCGCGCGGGCGAGCAGGGCCGGGGTTTTGCGGTGGTGGCCAGCGAGGTGCGCAGCCTGGCGCAGCGCAGCGCCACGGCGGCGCGCGAGATCAAAACCCTGATCGGTGACTCGACTGAAAAGGTGGAGGCCGGCTCGCGCCTGGTGGACGACGCGGGCCACACCATGCAAGACATTGTGGACAGCGTGGGCCGCATGTCATCGCTGATCAACGACATTGCCAGCGCGGGTGAAACCCAGAGCGCGGGCATTGGCTCGGTGCACCGGGCCGTGCAGCAGATTGACACCATGACGCAGCAAAACGCCGCGCTGGTAGAGCAACTGGCGGCGTCGGCGCAATCGCTGCAAGGCCAGGCGCAGCAGTTGAGCCAGTCGATGGCGTCGTTCCAGGTGGTGGCTTAGACGCCAGCCGCTCGGGTGGTGGCCGAGGGCGCCACCCGACATCAACGCGCCCAGCCCGGCAGGCTTGGCGCGTCTTTTTTGCTTTCAGCGGCAGTGCTTCAGTTTTGGCGCGTCAGCTTGTTGCGCCGTGCAGCGCCCGCCAAGCCCGCCAGCCCGGCCAGCATCAAGGCATAGGTGCCCGGCTCGGGCACGGCGGTGGTGTGGATGACGGCGCCTGATGGATTGGCGGCTGCCTTGCCGGGATACCGCATGGCCGGGCAATCCAATGGCTCATGCCTTGGCCACCAAGCGCGGCAATCAAGGGCTTGCCCCCTCAAATCGGGGGGCATGTCAGCCACAGGTCGGCAGGCCCGCCAGCCGCCGATCCTGAATCGACCTTGCGAGATTTATCTCACCAGGACGAGGTCACTGACGGGCGCAGGGTTTGGCGCCACGGGCCAGTGGTCGGGCTACCGGCTACGGGCCAACATCGCCTGGCCGATCAGCGGCGGGCCGGCTGCGACGATCCCGGCGTCAGCGCCCCGGCACAACCCCGGCTTGTGGTTGAACGCCAGCAAGGGGTTTCCAAATTGGCCCTCAAGCTCAGCCAATGGTTTGTGACCTCGATTCACCCTCACCCCAACCCTCTCCCGCAAGCAGGAGAGGGGGCATACCGGGCTCCCTCTC
>JAYWDK010000010.1:0-2794 GCA_043779845.1 Betaproteobacteria bacterium
GCCGCGCGCCGCGTGATGTCGCCGATCTTTTCACGCAGCCAGTTTGTGCCCTTGAATGGTGGCTTGGGGGTCGAGGTGCTGGATGTCTGCGTGCCCGCGCAAGAGGCAGGCCGCCTGGTCGGCTTCACGGTGGCCTGCATCGTGCTGCCGCGGCTGCTCGACGAGGTGCGGGTGGCCGAGTTGGGCCGCAGCCATGAGCTCTCGGTCGTGGAGCCTGATGGCACCCGGCTGGCGCGCAGCGGCGCCGTGCGCGGGGCCGGTGTGTTCGTTGCCAACCGGGTGGTGGACCTGCCGGGCTCCACGCTGCAAGTGCGGGTGGATGCTGTGCAGCGCGCGCCCAGCCTGATTCCCAATCTGGCCACCGCGTTGGTGCTGGGATTGTCGATCAGCTTGTTTGCCGTGGTGCTTTTGCTGCTGCGTGACGGCCGACGCCGCGCCCGCGCTGAAAGCCAGTTGGCCGAGGCCTTGGCGTTCCGCAAGGCGATGGAGGACTCCCTGATCACCGGGCTGCGCGCACGCGACCACGAGGGCCGCATCGTCTACGCCAACCCGTCGTTTTGCGCCATGGTGGGCTATTCGGCCGACGAGTTGCGGGAGGCCAATGTGCCACCGTACTGGCCGCCCGAACAAGTGCCCGAGTACCAACGCCGACAAGCCGGGCGGCTGGCGCCAGGCGGGGCCGCCGAGGCGCCGCAAGAAGGCTACGAGACCGTGTTCTTGCGCAAAAACGGCGAGCGTTTTCCGGTCATGATCTACGAGGCGCCGCTGGTCACGGGCACGGGCAAGCACAGCGGTTGGATGAGCGCGGTGCTGGACATCAGCGCCCAGCGACGGGCCGAGGATTTGTCGCGCCAGCAGCAAGAGCGCCTGCAAGTCACCGCGCGCTTGGCCAGCATGGGCGAGATGGCCTCATTGCTGAGCCACGAGTTGAACCAGCCCCTTTCGGCCATCGCCAGCTACGCCGCAGGCTCGCTGAACATGATGGCCGAGCCCACCACCGAAACCCTGGCGCTGATGCAACAAGCCATGGCCCGCATCGCCGAGCAGGCCGAGCGGGCCGGGCGGGTGATCAAGAGCGTGCATGACTTTGTTCGCCGGCGCCATTCGGCGCACGAGTTGATCGCGACCGACTTGCTGATCGAATCGGTGCTGCCGCTGGTGCGTTTGCAAGCCCGCAAAAGCGGCGCGCGGGTGGTGCTCGACGTGCCCTTGCCCGCGCCGCGAGTCAAGGTGGATCGCACGATGGTGGAGCAGGTTTTGCTCAACCTGGCGCGCAACGGCATCCAGGCAATGGAGGCTGAAACGCCCTTGGCTGACCGCGTGCTCACCTTGCGGGTGCGCTTGGTGCCCAGCGTGCAGGGCCGCTGGGTGGTGTTCAGCGTGATTGACGCGGGCCCTGGCATCCCAGCCTTGGTGGCGCAGCGCTTGTTCACGCCGTTTTTTACCACCAAGGCCGAGGGCATGGGCTTGGGGCTGTCGCTGTGCCGCACGGTGATCGAGCAGCATGGTGGGGCGATGGATTTCGAGAACCTGTGCGCGCCTCGCGGCCCGCTTGACGGACAACCCGGTGGCCAGGTCGACGGCCCTGCCGGCGGCGTTGAGTTCCGTTTCACCTTGCCCTTGGTTTTACCGAGGGGGCATGCCCGGAATCCGACCTTGGAAGCACCAGCGGCCTAGGAGTCTGTCGGGCTTGGGGTCGGGCCCCGCGACCCCCAGCCCGACAGGCTCCTAGCGCGCTGGCGCTGGCAGATTTTGGGGTTGCACGATACTTGTGGCCATGATGTCAGTCCATGCAACTCAGGCGCTAGGCCTTCCGGTGGTCTACCTGGTGGACGACGAGGCCGTGGTGCGCGATGCGCTGGCCTGGTTGCTGCGCTCGCGCCGGCTGCTGTCCGAAGGCTTTGCCCAGGCCGAGGCTTTTGAGGCCTGGTTGACTACCCGCGATGTGGCCGGTGACTGGCCCGACGCACCCTCGTGTTTGCTGCTTGACGTGCGCATGCCGGGCACCAGCGGCCTGGTGCTCTTTGATCGTCTGGTCGAGCGAGGCTTGACGGCTTTGCTGCCGGTGATTTTTCTCACCGGGCATGGTGATGTGCCCACGGCGGTGGCCACGGTCAAACGGGGTGCGTTTGACTTTGTCGAGAAGCCGTTTTCGGACAACGCGCTGGTGGATCGGGTGGAGCAGGCGCTTGCCGCCAGCGCTGAGGCCATCCTGCGCCGGCGTGGGCAAAAAGCGCTCGCCCGCACCTTGGCCGAGCTCACCGAGCGGGAGCAGGAAGTGATGACGCGCGTGGTGGCCGGCCTGGCCAACAAGCTGATTGCCGATGAGCTTGACATCAGCGTGCGCACGGTCGAGGTGCACCGCGCCCGCATGTTCGAGAAGATGAACGTGCGCTCGGCTGTCGAGTTAGCCAATCTGCTGCGAGAGCAAGCGCCTTGACGTCCGGTCGGGCCTGGGTGTCGGGCCTGCAGGCGCTGTGGGTCGTGATGGCGCTGCTGACGGGCGTGGGTTGTGGCCACGACAGCGCCGCCGCCGAGGCGCCGGTGGTTTACCGCTTCCGTCAGCCGTCGCAGCCCGGCCTGATCGCCCCGGCGGCCGACCTGCTGGACGCGCCGGAGCGTGCGTTCCTGGCCGGTTTGCCGGTGGTCCGAGTGGGGCTCAACCTGCCCGACAACCGGCCTTACGAGGTGATTGCCCCCAATGGCGAGATCTCGGGCATTCAGGTCGAAATCCTGACTCACATTGGCCAGTCGCTGGGCGTGCGCCTGCAGCCGGTGGTGCTGGGCAGCTTCC
>JAYWDK010000011.1:0-2792 GCA_043779845.1 Betaproteobacteria bacterium
CTTTGCCCGCGTCGCACAGGCCTACCTTCCTGCCGTTCAACGACGACTGCAGCGTCAGGTGCACGCGGCCGCCGCGCCAGGCCTGGCCCAACTCGTCGGGCGTGACGGCCACCGGGCTGAAGGCGGGCGCGGGCCGGCTTTGCACCAGGCCCGCGCCCCGGGCGCGCTCGTCGGGCTCCAGGCCACGCAGGGCCCAGCCATTGGCCAGCATCAACAGCCGCACGCCGTTGAGGGCCTGGTCGGCGTTGGCGCCCATCAATACGTCACCGGTGATCACCGCCAGCGCGGCTTCAAAGTCGATGCCCCAGTGGCTGGACCCAAACCAGGCCTCGTCGTTGGGGCCGAGGAAATCGTCGCTGGCGCCCTGCGTCACGGTGGGATCGGCGGGCACGGCTGGGGCGGGGCGTTCGCGCTCGGCGCTGGCTTGGCCCGCGCCTGCCGCCGGGTTGACGCAGGCCGCGCCGCTGGCCCATTGGTAGGCACGTGGCAGCGGCGCCATGCATTGACGGGGCTCAAACGCAAAAGCGTGGCGGGCCCGGCCCTGGTTGAGGGTGACGTACAGGTCTTGCAGCTGGGGCGACAAAAAGTTCCAGTCGTCCAGCACTTGCTGCATGCGCGTGGCGGTGCCGGTGGCGTAGTGGGCCAGGCTCAGGTCGCGTGACACCACGACCAGCTGGCCGTCGCGTGAACCGTCTTTGTAGGTGGCAAGTTTCATCGGGTGTCGGATTGGGCGGGGCCCATTTTTTGGGGGCGGGAGGGCAAGCCACCAGCAAGGCGCGCGCAGCGCCTGGGCTTGGTGGCAGTATTGTCGGATGCACGCCTTGCCTGCCCCGCAAGCCCAGCACCCGCAGCGCCTGCGGTGGCCAATTGCCTTGGGCTTGCTGGCCGGCGTGATTTGGCTGCACGGGTTGTTGATCACCGCCTTGATGCCCCTGCTGCCGCCGCGCGCGGGCCAGGCGGAGGGGCGCGCTGCCGTGATGCAGGTGCGCACGGTAGGGGTGGTGACGCCAAGCCCGCCCCCGCCCCTGGCCGTGGCCGTGGCGACGCCATCGCCCCGACCAACCCCAACGCCATCGCCCGAGCTTGTGGCGGCATCGCCGAAACCGCCGCTCGTCGCCGATCAGGGCTTGCCCGTTGTGCTGGCCCACACTGTCTTGGCCAAGCCGGTTGCAGGCGCCACCAAAGCAGCCGGTGCCGCAAGCGCGAATGCCCTGCCCAATGTCATGCCCACGCTGGCCGCCGCTACCAACGTGGCCAGCACCGCCATCGAGCTTGACGACCCATCCGACCCTGCGGCTGCGGCCCTGGGCGACGCCCCACCGGTTTACCCGACGCGCCTGCCGGCGCCCGTGCTGCTGCGTTACGGCTTGCACTACAACGGCCAGTCTGGCTGGGCCACGCTGGCTTGGCGTCACGACGGCCGGCATTACAGCTTGCAGCTTGATGGCCGCAACCTCGCCCACGCTTTGGTTGAGCAGCTCAGCAGCGGCGGATTTGACCCCGCCGGGCTGGCGCCCGATACCTTTGCCGACAGGCGGGGCGGCCGGCGGCAACAGGCCGCGCACTTTCGGCGCGACACCGGCCGCGTGAGCTTTTCGGGCCCCGCGCTGGACCACCCCGCCTGGCCCGGCGCGCAAGACCGCCTGAGCTGGGTGGCACAACTGGCCGCCATCCGGCTGGCCGCCACTTCAGCATCGGCGTCCAAGCCTGGCGCGGACAGGGCGCTGCACGCCTCGCCATCCACGGTCAGCCTGTTTGTGGTGGATGCCCGCGGGGCCGGCGCAATGTGGCATTTTGTGGACCAAGGCGAGGTGCTGCTCACAACCGCGCTGGGCACGCTGCCAGCGCAGCTGTGGCGGCGCGAACCCCCGCGACCGGAGGGCTTGAGGGTGGAAACCTGGCTGGATCCGAGCCGGGGATACTGGCCTTTGCAACTGCGCTTTACCGCGCTGCGCTCGGGTGACGTGTTCGAGATGAGCCTGGCCACCGAGCCCTCGCCGTGAGGGCGCGCCCCCCGGGCCGACAGCACAGGTCGTCCGCTCACCCCGAGGGGGATGAGTCAAGGCTTGAATCCCCGCGCGCTGCCCCCAGTTCCGTTTGAAGGAGAAGCCCATGCAGATGCTCTACAACTCAGAGAACTTTACGGTGGTGGCGTTTGAGGTGCCGTCGCAAGACGAGGCAATGAAGGGCGTGCCCGGCACCTCACGCGATGGCTACGAGATCGTCAACAAGCTGTCGCGCAAGGGCACCTTCATCGAGGGCGTGTTGGCGGAGTCCTTCCAGCAAGGCATTCAAGCCCTGGTCGATCAAGGCCCGGACGAAGAGGCCATGCAAGACGCGTTGGACGACTACATCGCTGCCTACACCACGCTGGCGCAGCAGCCATTGGTGTTGCACTGATCCTGCCGCGCGGCGCTGGCCGTGTGGCGGCAGTGCCGCAACAAGGGCTGTTGGCCCGTGAAAAATCTGGCAATCCATGAATCGTCGCTGTGGGGTTCTAGACAAGGTGATGCCGGGCCGGCGCCATTGCATCAAGGCGGCACCAGGAGCCTGTCGGGCTTGGGGTCAACCCGAAGGGCCGGGGAGATTTTCGGCACCAGGCGTCGTTGCCGACTCGATGTGTGGCTTGGCCACACGCCTCGTCGACGTCTAGCCCGGCACCGAAACTCTCCCCGGCGCGGCCCCGACCCCACCCCCGACAGGCTCCTAGGCGGCACCTTGGCCGATGCCGAGACCGATGCCGATGCCTGCGAGCGTGAACTCTGTTCGGCCTTGGTTTGATCGACAGCTTT
>JAYWDK010000012.1:0-2791 GCA_043779845.1 Betaproteobacteria bacterium
CTAGGAGCCTGTCGGGCTTGGGGTCGGGCCCGCGCCGGGGAGAGTTTCGGTGCCGGGCTAGGCGTCGACGAGGCGTGTGGCCCAGCCACACAACGAGTCGGCAACGACGCCTGGTGCCGGAAATCTCTCCGGCCCTTCGGGTTGACCCTGAAAATGGGCTGATCCGTCGTTGCAAATGCTCGCCATACCCAACGGTATGTCTGCGCTTTGCGCCTAGGCTGAGCCCTTTTCAGGGTCAACGCGGGCCCGACCCCAAGCCCGACAGGCTCCTAGCTGGGCACGCACGCAGATGGCGGTCTACAAAGCACCACGCACGGTGCAGTTTGTGGACGAATTGCCCAAATCGGGCACGGGCAAAATCCTGTGGCGCGAGCTGCAAGCGGCCGAGTCTGCGTCAAAACCCGTCCAATACCTCAACATCAAGCTGGAGCAATCCGCACCATGACCTGCCTTCACATCCACACGCTCGACGGCGTCGCCACACTCACGATGGACCGGCCAGAGGCCAAAAACGCGCTCAGCAATGACATGAAAGACGCCTTCGCGGCGGCAGTGCCGGCCCTGGCCCATGACCCTCAAGTGCGGGCCGTGGTGCTGTCCGGCGCGGGCGGTGTTTTTTGCGCCGGCGGTGACCTGCGCGGCATGATGGCCGTGCGCGACCAGATGGATGTGGAAGGCTGGCGTACCCGCATGCGCGAGGTGCAACCCTGGATGCGAGCGCTGGTGGAGCTGGACAAACCGCTGATTGCCGCCGTGGACGGCGTGGCCTACGGCGCCGGGTTCAGCCTGGCGCTGATGGCCGACTTTGTGCTGGCCACGCCGCGCGCGCGGTTTTGCATGTCGTTCATGAAAGTGGGCCTGGTGCCCGACTTTGCCGCCATGTACACGCTGCCCCGCGTGGTGGGCGTGCAGCGTGCGCGCGAGCTGATGTTGTCGGCCAGAGAGGTGGGCGCCGACGAGGCATTGCGGCTCGGCCTGGTGATGGAAGTCGTGCCCGCCGAGGCCCTGATTGACCGCGCCACCGCGCTGGCACGCAGCTTTGTGGGCGCATCGCCCATGGCTACCAGCCTGATCAAGCGTGAGCTGGGCATGGCGCTGGCCACCGACCTGCAAACCACGCTGGCCGCCGAGGCCGACCACCAGGCGCTGTGCTTCCAGAGCGGCTACCACGCACAAGCCGTATCGGCATTTCTCAACAAGCAACCGGCGGCGTTTCAGTGGCCGGCCGCAGCCCTTCAACCCCACTCGAAAGCGTAAACAAAAATGAGCCAAGGCACGATGTTGGAAGGCAAAGTGGTGGTGGTCACCGGCGCGGGCGGCGGCATCGGCCGTGACATCGCGTTGCAATGCGCCGCGCAGGGCGCACGCGTGGTGGTCAATGACCTGGGCGCGTCGGTGGCGGGCGAGGGCGGCGACGCCGGTCCGGCGCAAAAAGTGGTGGCCGAGATCATTGCTGCCGGCGGCGAGGCCACCGCCAATACCGACAGCGTCAGTGATGTGGCGGGCGCCGGGCGCATCGTGCAAACCGCGTTGGATGTGTTTGGCCGCATCGACGCGGTGGTCAACAACGCCGGCATCCTGCGCGACCGCTTCTTTCACAAAATGAGCGCCGACGAGTTCGACACGGTGATCAAGGTGCACTTGTACGGCGGCTTCTACGTCAGCCGCGCGGCGGCCAACCACTTCAAAGAGCAGGGCAGTGGCGCCTTCGTGCACATGACCAGCACCTCGGGCCTGATCGGCAATTTTGGTCAGGCCAATTACATGGCCGCCAAACTGGGCATCGCGGCCCTGAGCAAGAGCATTGCGCTGGACATGCAAAAGTTCAACGTGCGCAGCAACTGCATTGCGCCCTTTGCCTGGAGCCGCATGATCGGCAGCATCCCCACCGACACGCCCGAAGAAAAAGCCCGCGTGGCACGCATGCAGCAGATGACGCCGGCCAAGATCGCGCCCATCGCGGTCTACCTCGCCAGCGACGCGGCCAAAGACGTGAGCGGCCAGATTTTTGCGGTGCGCAACAACGAGATATTTTTGATGAGCCAGCCGCGCCCCGAGCGCAGCGTGCACCGCAGCGAAGGCTGGACGCCCGAAACGGTGGCCTCCCACGCCATGCCCGCGCTCAAGGCCAGTTTTTACAATCTCGACCGCTCGGGCGACGTGTTCACCTGGGATCCGATTTGATGGGTTGAACCGAGCAGCTGACCGGGTGTAACCCGGCCTCGCGCCTCGTGCGTGATGCGTGCTGGGTGGCGTGCTCTCGGGTGGGCGCTTGCCGCGCCGCCGGCCACGCGCCTGGTTGGGTGCGTGGCCGGCGGCTATGCTCGGCGCATGACTTCGACCGCACTACCGCGCCGCGGCGCCGACGAACAAACCCGGCTTGATGCCGAGCTGATTGATCTGGTGGAGCACCGCATCACCTTCAACCAGGTGCTGGGCCTGAAGGTGCAGGCCTTGATGCCGAATTTGGTGCTGCGTTTTGAGATGCGGCCCGAACTGGTGGGCCATTTCCACTACGGCCGCTTGCATGGCGGCGTGATCTCGGCCGTGCTGGACGCGCTGGGCGGCAGCGCGCTGATGGTGGGTTTGGGTGAAAAACACGCCAGCGAGAGTGCCGAGTCAGTGATGCACCGGTTCTTGAAGCTGGGCACGATTGATTTGCGGGTGGATTTTTTGCGCCCCGGGCTGGGCAAATACTTCATTGCCAGCGCCGAGATCACCCGCTTGGGGGGCCGCGTGGGATCCACCCAGATGCGCCTGCACAACGATGAAGGCACGCTGATCGCCACGG
>JAYWDK010000013.1:0-8099 GCA_043779845.1 Betaproteobacteria bacterium
CCCAGGTCGCGCGCCAAGCGGCGAATCGAGGGCGACGCATGCGGCAACACGCCTTTGGGCGCGGTGGGCTCATGCGGGGGCAACGCCGCAGTGGGCGCGGTGCGGTCAGCTGGCACGGCGGTGGCCGGGGTGTTGACCACCACCGACGCGGTGGCGGCGGTTGGCGCAGCGGCAGCGGCCGCAGCAACGCCAGCAACGGGTGCCGAAGCGCCACCCGCAGCGGCTTCAAGCACCACCACGGCCGAGCCCTTTTTTACTTTGTCGCCCAACTTGACCAGCACTTGCTGGACCACGCCGGCATGGCTGGACGGGATCTCCATTGAGGCCTTGTCGCTCTCGACCGTGATCAGGCTTTGCTCTGCCTTGATCACGTCGCCGGGCTTGACCATGACCTCAATCACGGCCACTTCGTCAAAATCACCGATGTCGGGCACCAGCACCTGGATGGGGCCGCTGGTGGGGGCCGCGACTGGCGCCGATGCGGGCGCGGCCACGGCGGCCACGGCGGCCACGGCGGCCGCAGCGGTGACGGGTGCGGGGGCAGGCGCGGCAGCCGGCGCCGGGGCAGCAGCCGACGCTGCAACACCCTCCACTTCCAACATCAACAACAAGGTGCCCTCGTTGAGCTTGTCGCCCAAGCCCACCTTCAGCTCCTTGACCACCCCGGCGTGGCTGGACGGAATCTCCATCGACGCCTTGTCGCTTTCAACCGTCACCAAGCTTTGCTCGGCGGCCACGGTGTCGCCGGGCTTGACCAGCAGCTCGATGATCACCACGTCTTTGAAGTCACCGATGTCCGGGACTTTTACTTCAATCAATGCCATGTCTTGTCTCCGTGCTTTTCTTCAAAGGGTCAGGCGTACAGCGGGTTGATTTTTTCGGTGTTGAGCGCGTACTTCTGGATCGCCTCGGCCACCGTGGTGGCGGGCACCAAGCCTTCGTCGGCCAGCGACTTGAGCGCGGCCACCACGATGTAATGGCGGTTGATCTCGAAGTGCTCGCGCAGCTTGCTGCGGAAATCACTGCGGCCAAATCCATCAGTGCCCAACACCTTGTAGGTGCGACCTTTTGGCATGTACGCGCGGATCTGTTCGCCAAACACCTTGATGTAGTCGGTTGAGCAGATCACCGGGCCGGCATGGCCCGCCAGTTGCTGGGCCACAAAGGGCACCCGCGGCGCGGCGGTGGGGTGCAGCAGGTTGTAGCGCTCGGCATCGGCGCCATCACGCGCAAGCTCATTGAAACTTGGGCAGCTCCACACCTTGGCGGCCACGCCCCACTCGGTTTCAAGCAGCAGCTTGGCGGCCATAGCCTCACGCAGGATGGTGCCCGAGCCCAGCAGGTTGACCTGCGGCTGGCCTGGGTATTTGGCAAGCTCGGGTGCGGCGTCTTGCAGCAAATACATGCCCTTGATGATCTGCGCTTCGGTGCCGGCGGTCAGGCCAGGCATGGCGTAGTTTTCATTCAGCAGGGTGATGTAGAAATAAACGTTCTCCTGCTTCTCCACCATGCGCTTCAGGCCATGGTGCAGGATCACGCCCACCTCGTGCGCAAAGGTCGGGTCGTAAGAGACGCAGTTCGGGATCGTGCCGGCCAGGATGTGGCTGTGGCCGTCTTCGTGTTGCAGGCCTTCGCCGTTGAGCGTGGTGCGCCCCGACGTGCCGCCCATCAAGAAGCCACGCGCCTGCATGTCGCCCGCCGCCCAGGCCAGGTCGCCGATGCGCTGGAAGCCGAACATCGAGTAGTAGACGAAGAACGGAATCATGATCCTGTTGTTCGTGCTGTAGCTCGTGGCCGCGGCAATCCAGCTGCTCATGCCGCCGGCCTCGTTGATGCCCTCTTGCAGGATCTGGCCGTCGCGGGCCTCGCGGTAGTACATCACCTGGTCTTTGTCGACCGGCGTGTATTTTTGGCCTTCGGGGTTGTAGATGCCAATCTGGCGGAACAGCCCTTCCATGCCGAAGGTGCGGGCCTCGTCCACCAGGATGGGCACGGTGCGGGGCCCTAGCTGCTTGTCGCGCAGCAGCACCGTCAGGAAGCGCACGTAGGCCTGCGTGGTGCTGATCTCGCGGCCTTCAACCGTGGCGTCCAGCACGGCCTGGAAGGTGCTGAGCTCGGGCACCGTGAACTGCTCTTCGGCCTTGGCGCGGCGCTGCGGCAGGTAGCCGCCCAGGGCCTGGCGACGCTCGTGCAAGTACTTCATTTCGACCGTGTCATCGGCCGGCTTGTAGAACGGGATGCCTTTGGCCAACTGCTCGTCGGAGATCGGGATGTTGAAGCGGTCGCGCATGCCCTTGATGTCGTCGTCGGTCAATTTCTTGGCCTGGTGGGCGGTGTTTTTGCCCTCGGCGGCCTTGCCCATGCCAAAACCCTTGACGGTCTTGATCAGCAACACAGTGGGCTGACCCAGGGTATGGACCGCCTTGTGGTAGGCCGCATACACCTTTTGCGGATCGTGGCCACCGCGCTGCAAACGCCAGATGTCGTCGTCGCTCATCTTGGCCACCATCTCCAGCGCCTTGGGGTGGCGCCCAAAAAAGTGCTGGCGCACAAATGCGCCGTCGTTGGCCTTCATGGCCTGGTAGTCACCGTCCACGGTGTCCATCATGATTTTGCGCAGGATGTGTTCTTTGTCGCGCGCCAGCAGCGGATCCCAGTAGCCGCCCCACAGCAGCTTGATGACGTTCCAGCCTGAACCGCGGAACTCACCCTCGAGCTCTTGAATGATCTTGCCGTTGCCACGCACCGGGCCGTCCAGGCGCTGCAAGTTGCAGTTGACGACGAACACCAGGTTGTCGAGCTTCTCGCGCGCGGCCAGCCCGATCGCGCCCAGCGATTCGGGCTCGTCCATCTCGCCGTCACCGCAAAACACCCACACCTTGCGGTTGCTGGTGTCGGCAATGCCGCGCGCGTGCAGGTATTTCAGGAACCGCGCCTGGTAAATCGCCATCAAGGGCCCCAGGCCCATCGACACGGTGGGGAACTGCCAGAAATTGGGCATCAACTTCGGGTGCGGGTAACTCGACAAACCCTTGCCGTCCACCTCTTGGCGGAAGTTCAGCAACTGCTCTTCGCTGATGCGGCCTTCCATGAAGGCGCGAGCGTAAATGCCGGGCGCCGAGTGGCCCTGGATGTAGAGCAGGTCGCCGCCATGGTCGGGCGTGGCGGCGTGCCAGAAGTGGTTGAAGCCGGCGCCAAACATCGTGGCGACTGACGCGAACGACGATATATGACCACCGAGGTCACCGCCGTCGGCCGGATCGAGGCGATTCGCCTTGACCACCAGCGCCATCGCGTTCCAGCGCATGTAGGCGCGCAGGCGTTCTTCGATTTCGAGGTTGCCAGGGCAGCGCTCTTCCAAGTCGGTGGGAATGGTATTGACGTAGGCCGTGGTGGCCGAAAACGGTTGGTCGATGCCAGCCTGGCGGGCCTCGTCGATCAGCTGCTCCAGCAGAAAGTGCGCACGCTCGGGTCCCTCGTTGGCGATGACGGCGTCCAGCGCCTCCAGCCATTCACGGGTTTCCTGAGCGTCAGTGTCGTTGGCGGCGGCGCCAAGAAAGGATTGGGGCAGTGCGGACATCGTTTGTCTCCTCTTTTCAGATCGGGTTGGGTCTGCGGTTCATCTTTGGAACGGCGCAAAGTTTCGCACAATTCCTTTTGGTTTTCAAATGGTGCGAGTAGATTTCGTATTGTGGGAATCCACAACAAGGAGCCACTTTTTGGCGCACAACTTGCGCCAAGACGTGGCCTCGTCGGCCCGGATAATCGATGCCATGACCATCCCATCCCATGGCCCCAATCCAGCCAGCAGCAGTGGCCAGCGCCGCCGGCTGGGCCGCTGGTGGCGTCGGCAAAGCCCTGCGCGCCAAGACCGCTTTGCCACCTTGGGGCCCCTCGCGTCAGTGCTGCTGTTCCTGGCCGCCATCATTTCGGCGTTTTGGTACTTGCGCAATGAAGAACTTGAGCGTGAGGTGGAAGCCGTCAGCCGCGACACCGAAATTGCGCAGCAGCAAATACGCCTGCGCTTGATAGAGAACCAGGAGCAATTGGTGCGCATGGCGCGCGAGTTTGTGACCCGTGAGCTGGACGTGGCTGATTTCACACCCCAGGCCACAGCCTTTGTCAATGATCGGCCCGAGATCACGCAATTTCAGTGGTTGGGCGTTGATGAACACGCGCGTGCCCGCCACTCGGCCATGGCCGAGCGCGACGACGGCGCACCCCAGTTGCCGGGCATTGCCGCATCCGGGCCCGCTTTGCGCAGCGAAACCAGTTGGGCCTTCATCGCCGCCCGCGACCTGCGCCAACCCATCTATTCACGGCCGTTCAAGGACAGCAACGGCACGATGGTGTTTCAGGTGCAGGTGCCGATGCTGGCGCGGGGCAAGTTTTCCGGCGCGTTGGTGGCCGACTACGCCATCGACACGCTGCTGCGCCACTTTGTGCCCACTGAGGTCACCCGGCGCCACACCGTGGCGGTGATTGACGAGCGCGAGCTGACCATCGCCAGCACCGTGTTGCCCATGCCTGGCCGCGCCACCCAGCGCGCGGCCATCGTGCATGACGTGCCCATGGCGCCCGCCGCCAACGGGCTGGTGTTGCGCGGCAGTGGTTACCGCTCGTCGGTGGGCCTGATCGGCAACACCTTGTTCTGGATGGTGGTGGCCTTGTCCGTGCTCACGCTGTGGATGCTGCTGGGCACTTGGCGCCATGTACGCAGGCGCACGCAAATCCAGAGCGCGCTGGTGCAAGAAACCAACTTCCGGCGCGCCATGGAGAACTCCATGCTCACCGGCATGCGGGCGATGGACACCGAGGGCCGCGTCACCTACGTCAACCCGGCTTTTTGCGCCATGAGCGGCTTTACCGAGCATGAGCTGATCGGCCGCCTGCCGCCCTACCCTTATTGGCCCACCGAGCGCATCGACGAGAACACGCGCTTGCTGCAGCAAGAGCTGCAAGGCCGCAGCCCGGCGGGTGGCATCGAGGTGAAGGTGATGCGCAAGAACGGCACGATCTTCGACGCGCGCATGTATGTCTCACCCCTGGTGGACGCGCGTGGCCAGCAAACCGGCTGGATGACGTCGATGACCAACATCACCGAAGCCAAGCGCATTCGGGATCAGTTGTCGGCCTCGCATGAACGCTTTACCACCGTGCTCGAAGGCCTGGAAGCCGCCGTGTCGGTGCTGTCGGTGCAGCAAGGCGAATTGCTGTTTGCCAACCGCTCCTACCGCCTGTGGTTTGGCGCCGATGCGCTCGGCCATGGGTTGCTGGCCAGCGGCACCGGGCCCACCCTGGCGCACGATGTGGCGCACGACGACGTGGACGGCCTGTCGGGCCTGCCAACCCAGGAGCTCACCGATGTGGGCGCCAACCCCCGCGAGGTGTATGTGCCCGCCCTCGACAAGTGGTTTGACGTGCGCGCGCGTTACCTGCAATGGACCGACGGCAGGTTGGCCCAGATGCTGATCGCCACCGACGTGACTGCGCGCCGTCGGGCCGAGGCGCTGGCCGAGCAGCAAGCCGAGAAGGCCCAGGTTTCAAGCCGGTTGATCACCATGGGCGAGATGGCCTCATCGGTGGCGCATGAGCTGAACCAGCCGCTGACGGCCATCAGCAACTATTGCAGCGGCATGATCTCGCGCGTCAAGGCCGACGCGATCGACCAGGAGGCCCTGATCGCCGCGCTGGGCAAAACCGCCCGCCAGGCCGAGCGTGCCGGGCAGATCATCCACCGCATCCGCGCCTTCGTGAAAAAGAGCGAGCCGCAGCGCCTGCCCTCGTCGGCCAAGGACATTGTTGAAAACGCGCTGGAGCTGGCGAGCATCGAGCTGCGCCGCCGCAACGTGGCCATCCACTCCTACGTGGCGCAACGCCTGCCTGTGCTCATCTGCGACCCGATCCTGATCGAGCAAGTGCTGCTGAACCTGCTGAAAAACGCCGCCGAGGCGATCGACAGCGCCCAGTTGCCCACGTCACGCCGGCACATTGAGCTGCGGGTGATACCGCGCCACACCCCCGATGAAGGGGGGGTCATCGAATTCAGCGTGACGGACAAAGGGCCGGGGCTGGCCGATGAAGTTTTGGCCCGGCTGTACGAGGCATTCTTCTCGACCAAGGCCGAAGGCATGGGCATTGGGTTGTCACTTTGCCGCTCGATCATCGAGAGCCATCGCGGCCGGATCAAAGCTCAGAACCTCTACAATGGATCGCTAGTTACAGGGTGTCGATTCGGCTTCACCCTGCCCGTTGAAACCACTGCGCGGCACGAGGAAATCACGCTGGTTCATGTTCCGAATGAACCAGCGCTCGGTGCCCATGTTGACCCCAACCGCAGCCCTGCCGTTAGAACCATCCTATGAGCCTGATTCCCAAGAAGGGCACGGTCTATGTCGTCGATGACGACGAGGCCGTTCGTGATTCGCTGCAATGGTTGCTCGAAGGCAAGGACTACCGCGTCAGGTGCTTTGATTCAGCCGAATCGTTCTTGTCTCGTTTTGACCCCCGTGAAGTGGCTTGCCTGATCGCCGACATCCGCATGGACGGCATGAGCGGCCTGGAGTTGCAAGACCGCCTGCTGGAGCGCAAGAGCCCGCTGCCGGTGGTGTTCATCACCGGCCACGGCGACGTGCCCATGGCCGTGACCACCATGAAAAAAGGCGCGATGGATTTCATCGAAAAGCCGTTCAAGGAAGAAGAGCTGATTGGTCTGGTGGAACGCATGCTCGATCAGGCCCGTTCAGCCTTCAGCCACCACCAGGAGCAAGCCAGCCGCGACGCGCTGTTGTCGCGCCTGACCACCCGTGAGGCGCAAGTGCTTGAGCGCATCGTGGCCGGCCGCCTCAACAAGCAAATTGCCGACGACCTGGGTATCAGCATCAAGACCGTTGAGGCGCACCGCGCCAACATCATGGAAAAACTCAACGCCAACACCGTGGCTGACCTGCTGAAAATTGCGCTGGGCGCCAATACCACCACGGCGGCGGCCAAGAGCTGAGTTATCCGGGCCCTGAGCCACGCCCGTCAAGCCGAATCTGGCCCGTTCTAACCCGTTCTAGCCCGTTCTAGCCCAATCAGGGCCGCTGTTATGCAGCGGCCTTTTTTACATTTTGGAGACCCCACATGCCCGCCCAACTGATCAACGGCACCGCCTTGTCGCAACACATTCGAGCCGTTGTGGGCACGCGCGCGGCCGCGCTCACGGCGCGTGGTGTGAAGCCAGGCCTGGCCGTCATCCTGGTGGGCGAAGACCCCGCCTCGGCGGTTTACGTGCGCAACAAGGTCAAGGCCTGCCTGGAGCACGGCCTGCACTCGGTGCTTGAAAAGTACGAAGCCACGTTCACTGAAGCCGCGCTGCTGGCGCGCATCGAGGCGCTCAACAACGACCCCAGCATCCACGGCATCCTGGTGCAGATGCCGCTGCCCAAGCACATCAACCCGCAGCGCGTGATCGAGACCATTTCAAGCGCCAAGGACGTGGACGGTTACTCGGTGCAAAGCGCCGGTGATCTGATGGCGGGCCTGCCTGGTTTCAGGCCCTGCACGCCCTACGGCTGCATGAAGTTGATTGAATCCACCGGCGTGCCGCTCAAGGGCAAACACGCAGTGGTGATCGGCCGCAGCAACACGGTGGGCAAGCCCATGGCGCTGCTGCTGCTGCAGGCCAACGCCACAGTCACCATCTGCCACAGCGCCACGCCTGACCTGGGCGTGTTCACGCGGCAAGCCGACGTGGTGGTAGCCGCCGTGGGCCGGCGCAATACGCTCACGGCCGACATGGTCAAACCCGGCGCCATCGTGATCGACGTGGGCATGAACCGCAATGACGAAGGCAAGCTTTGCGGCGACGTTGACTTTGCCGGCGTCAGCCTCGTGGCCGGCTGGATCACGCCCGTGCCCGGCGGCGTGGGCCCCATGACCATCACCATGCTGCTGGTCAACACCATTGAATCGGCCGAACGTGTCGCCAACTAGGAGCCTGTCGGGCTTGGGGTCGGGCACCCACCCGCCCGCCATGTCGATCAAACTGGCCCAAGCCACTCTCGTCCGCAGTTCCCTTTGAAAGCCCCCTCATGAGCAACCCGCTGCTGTCCACC
>JAYWDK010000014.1:0-8088 GCA_043779845.1 Betaproteobacteria bacterium
CCCCAGCCCGAGCGAGCGGAGCCCTTGATGACCCCCTACGCTACCTCCTCCGCCGCCTTCGCCGCCACGCAATGGAGCACCGCCTCCTTTGGCCAGACCGCCGACACCTCGCCGGGCGAGTTGTCCGCCCTGGGCGAGCACCTGCACTCATGCCGTGGCGCCCGCGGCCACCTGTTTGCAATGCATTGCATGGCCGACAGCGTGCACGGTTTTGTGGCGGCGCGATTTGTCACCACTTTGGCCGCGGCGGCCCTGCTGCTCGCCGTCGCAGCCTGGTTGTTCTAAAGCATGAAGCGAGCGGCCTTGCGGCGACTACTGCCCGCCGCGTCGGCGGACTTGCTGGACTTGCTGGACGGTGCCCGGGGCGCGGTGCCGCCGCCCATACGCGCTGAAATCTTTGGCCCGCAGCGCTTTGCGCAGCACGGCCGCAGCCTGGGTTTGACGCACCAATCGGCCCGCGTCAGCTTGCGCGCCACCAGTTTTTTTCCGCGTCTGCGTAGCAACATCAGCGTGCTGCGCGAGGCCCACCGCTACATCGGCACGCAAGCGTCCACCGGCTATGACATCAGCCCGGCGGCGGAGTGGCTGCTCGACAACTTTCACCTGATCGAAGCCCAGCTCAAGGAGATTCACGACGGCCTGCCGCGCAGTTATTTCAAGGCCTTGCCGCTGCTGCAAGACGAGCCATTGGCCGGCTTGCCGCGCATCTACGGCGTGGCTTGGGCCTTCGTGGCGCACACCGACGGCGCCTTCGACGACGAGCTGGCGGCGCAATTTTTGGGCGCCTACCAAGAATCGGCCGAACTCAACCTCAGCGAGCTGTGGGCCCTGCCCACCACCTTGCGGGTGGTGCTGGTTGAAAACCTGCGCCGCCTGGCCGAGCGTGTGGCCGTCAACAAAGCCGGCCGCGCCGTGGCCAACCTGTGCTGCGACCAGATCGAAACCTACTCGCTGGAGGCGCTGGACGACTTGCTGGCCCTGCTCAACCAGCGTGGCGTGGGCCGGGTTTTTTTGGCCCAGATCGCGCAACGCCTGCAAGACCGCCGCAACACCGGTGACTCACCCTGCCCGGCCCGCTATGAAGAGTGGCTGCTCAAGGCCTTGCCCGACCTGGCCACGGTGGGCACGCAGCAAAACGCCGACCAGGCCGCCGACAACCTGAGCGTGAGTAACGCCGTGACGTCGCTGCGCGTCATTGGCGACGCCGACTGGCCCGACATCATTGCGCGCACCAGCGCGCTGATGCGCCTGATGCTCAGCTCGCCGGTGTTTGAAGCCGAACACGCCATCACCCGCGACCAAACCCTGCACGGCATTGAGCTGCTGGCGCGGCGCAGCGGCCGATCTGAAACCTCGGTGGCGCAAACGCTGCTGGGGCTGATGCAAGGCGCCGAGCGCGGTGCCGAATTCAGCACCCAAGACCAGATGCACGGCAACAGCTACCCAGCCGACGCCGTGCCCGCCCACTGGTTGCTAGGCGCCGGTCGGCCCGCGCTCGTGCAAGCGCTGGGCCTGCACGAGCGCACCGCCGTGCTGCGCCGCGCGCTGGCACGTCGGCTGGCGCTGCCGGCCTACCTGGGCGCCTTGCTGCTGGGCACCATAGGCCTGGTGGCCTGGCTGCTGCAACACCACGGCGCCAACACAGCGGTGGGCCCCGGCTTGGGCTGGGTGCTGCTGGGCGCCACGCTGATGCTGTTACCCGCGTCCGAGACCGTGGTGGCGCTGGTCAACCGCTTGATCAGCGAATCGGCCGTGCCTGGGCATTTGCCGCGCTTTGCCTTGGCCCAAGGCATTCCCGCCGAGCACCGCGTGATGGTGGTGATCCCGGCCATGCTGGGCAGCGAGCACGCCATTCAAGACATGGTGCACCGCCTGGAGTTGCACCACCTGGCCAACCCCGAGCCGCACGCGCAGTTCGCCTTGCTCACCGATTGGGCCGACGCCGACAGCGCCACCACGGCCACCGACGAGGCCTTGCTGGCCAGCGCCCGGCGGCAGGTACGGGCACTGAACGCGCGCCACCCTGACTTTCAAACCGACGAGGCGCCGCGCTTCATCTTGCTGCACCGGGCCCGCCAGTTCAGCCAAACCGAGCAGCGCTGGATCGGCTGGGAGCGCAAGCGCGGCAAGCTGGAGCAGCTGATCGCGGCGCTGGCCGATGGCAATACTGCCGCAACAACCGCCGAAACCGCCACCGCAACGGCCACCGCAAACTCAAGCGCCCCCGCCTTCCTCGACCTGGGCCTGGGCTCGCGCATGGCCGCCAACACCCGGCACGTGCTCACGCTCGACAGCGACACGCAGTTGCCGCCGGCCCGGCTGCGTGAGCTGGTGAGCGTGGCCGCGCACCCGCACAACCAGCCGCAGCTGTCAAGCGACGGGCGCCGCGTGCTGCGGGGTTACGGCATCTTGCAGCCCCGCGTGGTAACGCCGCTGCCCGCGCCGGCCGAGTTCACGCTGTACCACTGGCTGTTTGCCGGGCAGTGCGGCATTGACCCGTACAGCGCCGCCACCTCCGAGGTGTACCAGGATTTGTTTGGCGAGGGCACTTTCACCGGCAAGGGCTTGCTCAACGTGCGCGCCCTGCACGCCGTGCTGGCGGGGCGGCTGCCCGAGGGCCAGGTGCTGAGCCATGATTTGCTGGAAGGCTCGCTGGCGCGCTGCGCGGCCGTGACCGACATCACCGTGGTTGAAGACGCGCCCGGCCATGCCGACGTGGCTGCGGCTCGCGTGCACCGCTGGACGCGTGGTGACTGGCAGCTGCTGCCGTTTTTGCTGGCGCCGGGCCGCTACCCGCTGCGCACCATCAACCGCTGGAAGATGTTTGACAACCTGCGCCGCTCCCTGGTGGCGCCCGTGTCGCTGGCCTTGCTGCTGCTGGCCCTGGCGGGCCTCACGATCTCGCCCTGGGCCGCGTTGGGGCTGGTGCTGGCGGCGTTTTCAGCCGGCCCGCTGATGGGCGCCGTGGCCGGCCTGTCGCCCAGCCGCGACGACCTGGCCAAACGCCACTTTTACCGCGTGGCGCTGGCCGACCTGGCGCGCGCGCTGTGGGGTGGTGTGTGGTTGCTGGGCCAGTTGCTGCAACAAGCGCTGATGGCCACTGACGCCATCGTGCGCGCGCTGTACCGGCTCAGCATCAGCCGCCGCCACCTGCTGCAATGGACCACCGCCGCCGCCGCGCAAGCATCGGCCAAAACCAGCTTGCCAGCCTTGCTGCGCCAGCACTGGGACGCGCCCGTGGTGGCCTTGTTGCTGCTGGGCGCGTTGTGGTGGGCGGTGCCCACCTCGCCCGGCTGGGCCCCGGCCCTGGCCACCGCGCTGTGCCTGCTGTGGGCCACGTCACCCTTGGCCACCTGGTGGGTCAGCCGGCCAAGCCCCGCCGACCCCGACGCCGCGCTGGCCCCTGCCGAGCGTGTTTACCTGGCCGGCATCGCCCGCGACACCTGGCGCTTTTTTGAGCGCTGCGTCGGCCCTGGCGACCAACACCTGCCGCCCGACAACCTGCAAACCACGCCGCACGACATGGTGGCCCACCGCACGTCGCCCACCAACATTGGCCTCTACCTGCTGAGCGTGGCTTGCGCGCGGCAATTTGGCTGGATCGGCACGCAAGAGCTGCTGGCCCGGCTGGAGGCCACGCTGGCCACGCTGGCCAGCTTGCAGCGCCACTGCGGCCACTTCCTGAATTGGTATGACACCCAGACCACATTGCCCTTGCTGCCGATGTACGTGTCCACCGTGGACAGCGGCAACCTCAGCGGCCACCTGCTCACCACAGCGCAAGCCTGCCTGGCGCTGGCCGGCAAGCCCTACGACGCCCGCGCCCAGCAGGCCGCACTGCTGGCGGCCAAGGCGCGCTGGGCGCCGCTGCTGGCGCGGCGTGGCAAGCTCTCGGCCACTGAGCGCGCCGACCTGCGCGCCTGCCTGGCCGATCACCGCGCCACGCGGCGGTCGGCGGCACAAGACGCCTTGGCGCAGGCGGCCGAAGTGGCGGCGGTGTTGGCTCAAGCCCCGGCTTTGTCGCCGCCGGCTGAAGTGATCCACGACGATCAAGAACGCTCCAATGTTACGTTAGGCGCCGCCCACCGGCTGCGCGCGCTGGCCAGGCGCTTTGAGCAACTGGCCAGCGAGGCCGACTACGCCTTTTTGTACCATCCCAAGCGCCACCTCTTCCACCTGGGGTTCCGGGTGGCCGAGCAGCAACTGGACGCGGGCTTTTACGATCTGCTGGCGTCCGAATCCCGCCTCACCGGCCTGCTGGCCATTGCCCAGGGCCAGGTGCCCGTGAAGCATTGGTTGGCGCTCGGGCGACCGTTTTTTGCCGTGGGTTCCGAAGCGGGCCTGCGCTCGTGGTCGGGCTCGATGTTTGAGTACCTGATGCCCAGCCTGGTGCTGCTGGAGCCGCAAGGCAGCGTGCTGCACGACGCCTGCCACTCGGCCATCCACGAGCAAATCAACTTTGGCCGCGTGCAAGGCGTGCCCTGGGGCATTTCAGAGTGCGCCTACGCCGGCAGCGACCACACGCTGGCCTATCAATATGCGCCGCAAGGTGTGCCCCGTCTGGCGCTGCGCCGCACGCCGCCTGATGAGTTGGTGGTGGCGCCCTACGCCACTGCGCTGGCCGCGCAACTGGCGCCGCACCTTGCTTGCGTCAACTTCCAGGCGCTGCAAGCGCTGGGCGCGCGCGGGCCCTACGGCTTCATTGAGGCGCTGGATTTTTCACCCACCCGGCAAGCCACCGCCGCACGCTTCACGCCGGTCAATACCTTCATGGCCCACCACCAGGGCATGAGCATCGTGGCGCTGGCCAACGTGCTGCTGGACGGCTGCGCCCAGCGCTGGGGCATGGCCAATGCGCACATCGAAGCGGTGGTGTCGCTGCTGCACGAGCGCACGCCGCGCGAGGTGAGCGATCTGGTCGCGCCACCCAGTGGCCTGGCGACCTTGGCCTTGCAGCGCCGCGCCCCCGGCCTGCTGCGCGAGGTGCAACCGGGCGTGGGGGCCGTGGAGCCTACCCATTTGCTGAGCAACGGGCGCTACAGCGTGGCCCTGCGGTCCAACGGCGCTGGCTGGAGCCGCTGGGGCAATGCCGGCATCACCCGCTGGCGCGACGATGCGTTGCGCGACGCTTACGGCAGCTTTTTTTACCTGCGTCCGTGGGCCGGGCCGGGGCAGCCGCAGGGTGCATCAAGCCCGCTGGCGTCGATCACCCAACACCCCGCGCCCGACCCTGCGGCCGCTTACCAAAGCACCTTCCACGCCGACCGGGTGTGCTTTGAGGCCACTTGGGCGCACCTGCAAGCCCACACCACAGTGTGGGTGAGCCCGGAAGACGACGTGGAGTTTCGCCAGGTGGCGCTGCACAACCTCAGCGACAAGACGCAAGACATCGAGCTGATTTCGGCCTTTGAGGTGACGCTGGCCGACGCCCGCGCCGACGAGGCGCACCCGGCTTTTTCGAACCTGTTTGTGCGCGCCCTGTCGCGCGGCGGTTTGCCGGCCCAGGGCCACGCTGAACACCCCGTGCTGGTATTTGAGCGCCAGCCCCGCCTGGCCACCGAGCAAGGCCTGCACATGGCGCATTTTTTGGCCGACAACGACCCGCAAGTGCTCAGCATACGCTCGCAAACTGATCGCAAACGCTGGTTGGGCCGCAACCACACGGCCGCGTTACCCTTGGCCGCGTTGGCGTCGGGCACCTTTGAAAACCACACGTTTGAACCGGCACTCGCCGATGGGTCCACCCCACCCGCAGTCACGAACGCGCCCGCCGACCTTGCCCCCGATTCGCCCCCTTCAACCCACCAGCAAACCGGCCTCGACCCGGCCTGCGTGCTGGCCGTGCGCCTGCGCCTGGCGCCGCATTCCCGGGCCCAGCTCACCTTTGCCACGGCAGCCAGCAGCGACCCCAAAACGCTGCACGCGGTGATCGACAAATACAGCCAGCCCAGCCACGTCAAGCGCGCCTCGCTGATGTCGGCCACGTTGACCGGCATCCGGCTGCGCGCCCTGGCCTTGAGCAGCGACAACTTCGCCGCCCTGCAAACCCTGACCACCGCGCTGGTGCTGTGCCTGACGCGCCCCCATGCGGGCCAGGCCCAAGCGCTGCCCAACGTCGCAGCACCAAGCGTTGACGGCCAAACCGAGGCGCCGTGCGACCGTCGGTTGCTGTGGCGCTTTGGCATCTCGGGCGACCGGCCCATCATCCTGGTCTCGGCCGGCCAGGCCCAGGGCCTGGGTTTGTTGCGCTCGCTGGCGCAGGCCTTGCGCCTGTGGGCCTGGGCCGGCGTCGGCTGCGATCTGGTGGTGGTCAACGCCGAGCCGGTGTCCTACCTGATGGCGCTGCACCGCGACATTGCCGCGCTGCGCGAGCGCCACCTGTTGGGCGGGCTGGACGCATTTCAGCCGAGCGCGCCGGGTGCGCCGACGAGCACCGGCTTCCACCTGCTGCGTACCGACGAGTTGTCGCCCGGCGAGATGGGCACGCTGCAAAGCCTGGCCCGCCTGCGGCTGCACGCCGATGGCCGCCCGCTCATCCACCACGTGCAAGAGTGGGCCGAACTGCACGAGTTGGCCCTGGCGCAGCGACAGGACACCGCCACCACGCCCGTCAGGCTGGTGGCTGCATACCTGGGCAAAACCGACACTACACGCGCCGCGTTCACCACCACCACCGCCGCCCCCACCACCGCCACACACGACACGGCCCCGGCCAGGCCCGCGCCGGTGGGTGAATTTGACGCCGCCACTGGTGAGTTCACCTTCGACGCGGGCGCCCGCTCACGCCCGCCCCGGCCCTGGATCAACGTTCTGGCCAACCCCTCGTTTGGCGCGCATTTGTCTGAGGGCGGTGGCGGCTACACCTGGGCGCAGAACAGCCGGATGAACCAGCTCACCGCCTGGTCGAACGACCCGGTGGCCGACCCGCCCGCCGAATGGTTTTTGCTGCAAGACCGCAAGACCTTGCAGGTCTGGAGCGTGGCCCCATGCGCCTGGGGCGACGAGGCGTTAGCGTACCGCGTGGTGCATGGCCAGGGCTACAGCCGCATCAGCCACCGCCGGGGTGATCTGGAGGTCACGGCCACTTGGTGCGTTGACGCCACCACCGCCGTCAAGCAAGTGCGGCTGCAACTCGTCAACCACGGCCACCGCAGCCAGCAATTGCGCTTGATCGGCATCGCCGAATGGTTGATGGGCGCCAACCGCGCCGACCGCGGCACCGTGCACACGGCCCTGCACCGCCAGCGCCTGCCCAGCGTGGCCGGGGCACCCAGCGACACGGCCCAGGGCCCCGCGCCACGTGGCCGCAAGCTCACGGCGTTGATGGCCACCCAGCGCGAGCGCTCAGCCGGGTTTGGCGGCAGCACGGCGTTTTTGGCCTTGGCCGGCGCCGCCGACGAGCATGAAGACTGGACCTGCGACCGCCGCGAGCTGTTTGACGCGCGCGGCCGCCTGGTGCTGCCCGATCACCTTGGCCAGCGCGCTGGCGCAGGGCTGGATCCCTGTGCCGCCTTGTCCACCACGGTGGGATTGCCCGCCGGGGCCAGCACCGAGCAAGTGTTTTTGCTGGGCTGGGCACCCAGCCTGGATGCCGCCCAACAACTGGCCACGCTGGCTGCGGCCACGCCGGCTGAACACCGCCTGGCGTTGGTCAGCCAGCACTGGGACGAACTGCTGGGCACGAGCACCGTCAAAACGCCCGACCCCTTGTTTGACGCGCTGGTCAACCACTGGCTGCTTTACCAGACCATCAGCTGCCGGCTGTGGGCCAAGGCCGGCTTCTACCAGGCGGGCGGCGCCACCGGGTTCCGGGATCAATTGCAAGACACGCTGGCCCTGGCCTGGGCCGCGCCGGGCATGTTGCGCGAGCAGATCGTGTTGTGCGCGTCGCGCCAGTTTGCCCAGGGCGACGTGCAGCACTGGTGGCACGCCCCGCTGGGCGCGGGCGTGCGCACCCATTTTTCAGACGACCTGCTGTGGTTGCCGCACGCCTGCGCGCATTACCTACACGCCACCGACGACGCTGGTTTGCTGGACGAGCAAGTGCCCTTCATCGACGGCCAAGCCATCCCCGATGGCGCCGAAGAT
>JAYWDK010000015.1:0-20201 GCA_043779845.1 Betaproteobacteria bacterium
CTGGTCTGCGAAAACCTGTACAAACCGGTGCAAAGTCAGGGGAATGGACGGCACCAATGGTCAATAAAATCAATCACTTAGGTACGATGGCAGAACTACGAACCAAGGGGTCGTGGGTTCGATTCCTGCCAGCCGCACCATAGAAAACAACGGGTTAGCTCCAAAAGAGCTAGCCCGTTTTAATTTGTGCGAGCGAAACGCCTCAACAGGCCGCTGCCTGGCCTGGGTTGGCCATTTTGAGGCCCTTGCCGGACGCGCCCTGCGCCGTGCTTGAAGCAGGGCCCCGCTTGTGCAGTGTGCCCATCAGCAGCCGCAACACCTCGTGCCCACGTCGCAGCCCACGATTCACTGCTCGACTTGAGCTCTCGCAGTTTGTCGCGCTTGTTGGCAGGCTCGTCCGTTTCGTCGCGCGCATTGCCGCAAACAGCGCCGGCTGCCGGCTGGATTGCTGCGGCTCGTGCCCGGTTGCGGCCGAAAAAATCGGGCTTGCTGGCGGGCCAAAGATCGACTAAAGTACTTTAGAACTAAAGTAAAAAAGCAATCAAAACCCCAACGCCTGGCGACGCTGACCAGTGCGGGTCGGCCCGCCGGACGGGTTTGTTTTGAATCTTGAAGGCACCGGCCTGACTACCAGCCCAACGGCCGGCGCCCACGCCGATTTCTTGGAGCATTCATGAACATCGTCTGCATTGGCGGCGGCCCCGCCGGTTTGTACTTTGGCCTGTTGATGAAGATGCGCAATTCGGCGCACGACATCACCGTGGTGGAGCGCAACAAGCCCTACGACACCTTTGGCTGGGGCGTGGTTTTTTCAGACGCCACGATGGACAACATGCGCCAGTTGGACCCGGTCACGGCGGCCGAGGTGCAGCAGGCCTTCAACCACTGGGACGACATCGAGCTCGAGTTCAAAGGCCAAACCATCCGCTCGGGCGGCCACGGTTTTGTAGGCATTGGCCGCAAAAAACTGCTCAACATCTTGCAAGCGCGCTGTGAGCAACTGGGCGTGAAGCTGGTGTTCGAGGTGGAGGCCGACTCTGACCTTGATTACCCCGACGCCGACCTCATCATCGCCAGCGACGGCATCAACTCGCGCATTCGTGGCAAGTACGCCGAGGTCTTCAAGCCCGACATCGCGCTGCGCCCCAACCGCTTCATCTGGCTGGGCGCCAACAAGCTGTACGACGCCTTCACGTTCTTGTTCGAAAAAACCGAGCACGGCTGGTTCCAGGCGCACATCTACAAGTTCGACGACAAAACCACCACCTTCATCGTTGAATGCCCCGAGCACGTGTGGCTGGCCCATGGCCTTGATCAGGCCGACCAAGACCAGTCGATTGCCTTTTGCGAAAGGCTGTTTGCCAACAACCTGCAGGGCGCCAAGCTGATGACCAACGCGCGCCATTTGCGCGGCTCGGCCTGGCTGAATTTTCAGCGTGTCAAGTGTGAGCAGTGGTCGCTGTTCAATGGCCACAGCCACGTGGTGCTGATGGGCGACGCGGTGCACACGGCCCACTTTGCGATCGGCTCGGGCACCAAGCTGGCGATCGAGGATGCGATCGAGCTGACGCGTTTGTTCACCGAGCAAGGCGACACTGCTGAGCACATCCCGGCCGTGCTGGCGCGCTACCAGGCCCTGCGCAGCGTAGACGTGCTGCGCCTGCAAAACGCCGCCTGGAACGCGATGGAGTGGTTTGAGGTGTGTGGCGAGCGCTACTGCGATCAGCTGGAGGCGCCGCAGTTCATGTACTCCATGCTCACGCGCAGCCAGCGCATCAGCCATGAAAACCTGCGCCTGCGTGATGCGGCCTGGCTGGGCGGTTTTGAGCGCTGGTTTGCCGAGCGGGCAGGGGTCACCGTGCCCGCTCGGCAAACCGCGCCGCCGCCCATGTTCACGCCGTTCACGCTGCGTGGGCTGACGCTGAAGAACCGCGTGGTCGTGTCGCCGATGGCGCAGTACTCCGCCGTGGATGGGCTGGCAGGCGACTACCACCTGGTGCACCTGGGCGCACGCGCCATGGGCGGCGCCGGCCTGGTATTTGCCGAGATGACCTGCGTGAGCGCCGACGCCCGCATCACCCCGGGCTGCCCGGGCCTGTACGCGCCTGAGCACACAGCAGCCTGGAAGCGCATCGTCGACTGGGTGCATGCCAACACCGACGCCAAGTTTGCGATGCAGATCGGCCACGCCGGCGCCAAGGCGTCCACGCGGCTGGCCTGGGAGGGCATCGACTTGCCGCTGGCCGCCGACAACTGGCCCATCGTGTCGGCGTCACCCCAGCAATACCTGGCGGGCGTGAGCCAGATCGCCCGCGAGATGAGCCGCGCCGAGATGGACCAGATCACGGCGCAGTTTGTGGCCAGCACACGCGCCGCCGCCGATGCCGGCGTGGACTGGCTGGAGCTGCACTGCGCCCACGGTTACCTGTTGTCGGCGTTTATCTCGCCACTCACCAACCACCGCGAGGACGCGTACGGTGGCAGTTTGGAAAACAGATTGCGCTATCCGCTGGAGGTGTTTGCGGCGGTGCGCGCCGCCTGGCCCGCTGAGCGGCCGATGTCGGTGCGCATCTCGGCCCATGACTGGGTGGAAGGCGGCATCACGCCGGCCGACGCGGTGCTGATGGCGCGCGCCTTCAAGGCCGCCGGCGCCGACCTGATCGACTGCTCGTCGGGCCAGGTCAGCAAGCTCGAAAAACCGGTGTTTGGCCGCATGTTCCAAACCCCGTTTGCCGACCGGGTGCGGCAAGAAGCCGGCATCGCCACCATGGCCGTGGGCGCCATCAGCGAGGCCGACCACGTCAACAGCATCATCGCCGCCGGGCGCGCCGATTTGTGCGCCGTGGCCAGGCCGCATCTGGCCAACCCCGCCTGGACGCTGACGGAAGCGGCCAAGATTGGCTACGCGCCCATCAACTGGCCGGTGCAGTACCGCTCGGCCAAGCCGCAGATGGAGGCCAACTTTGCGCGTGAAAAGGCGCAAGCGGCGGTGTCCGCGGCGTCGGCGGTGTCGGCGGCACGAGCGGCGGAGGCCTGAGCCGTGCCCACACTGCCAACGATTCAAACGGACCCGACGGCCGGTGTGCTAACCCCCACCAATAGCGTGCTCCCGCTTGAAGGCCGCCACGCGCTGGTCACGGGCGGCGGCAGTGGCATCGGCGCGGCCATCACCCGGGCCTTGCTGGCGGCGGGCGCCAACGTCACCGTGCTGGGCCGGCGCTTGAGCGTGGTGCAGTTGCTGGCGGCCGAGCAGCCCGAGCGCCTGCATGCCGTCAGTGCCGACGTGTCGGATGCGGCCCCGGTGGCGGCCGCGTTTGACAGCGCACGAGAGCGCTTCGGGCCGGTCGCCATCCTGGTCAACAACGCCGGCCAGGCCGGCAGCGCGCCCTTCCTGAAGATCGACGCCCAGCTCTGGCAGCAGATGATGGGCGTGAACCTCACCGGCACGCTGCTGTGCACCCAGGCCGCGCTGCCCGACATGCTGGCCGCGGGCTGGGGCCGGGTGGTCAACGTGGCCAGCACGGCCGGCCTGGCCGGTTACGCCTACGTGGCGGCCTATTGCGCGGCCAAGCACGGGGTCATCGGCCTGACGCGCGCGCTGGCCTTGGAGGTGGCCAAAAAAGGCATCACCGTCAACGCCGTGTGCCCGGGTTACACCGAGACCGACATCTTGTTGGACAGCATTCAAAACGTGATCGCCAAGACCGGCCGCGGCGAGACCGAAGCCCGGGCCCAGTTTGCCGCCGGCAACCCGCAAGGCCGCCTGGTCCAGCCCGACGAAGTGGCCGACGCCGTGCACTGGTTGTGTGGCGTGGGCGCCGCGTCGGTGCACGGACAATCCATCGCCGTGTGCGGTGGAGAGCTGATGCAATGAGCCAAAAAATCGACCCCAGCCGGGCGCAGTTGTCGGATGCCGATGAGCTGGGCCACGAGGCGCGCTCCGAGGGAAGCGACCACGCGGCGCTCAAGCTGTGGCTGCGCATGCTGGCGTGCACCACCCAGCTTGAAGACGAAATCCGGCGCCGCTTGCGCACGCGGTTTGGCATCTCGCTGCCGCGCTTTGACTACCTGGCCCAGCTCTACCGCCAGCCCGACGGGCTGAAGATGAAAGACCTGTCGCGTTTTTTGATGGTGACCGGCGGCAACGTCACCGGCCTGACCGATGAGCTCGAGCGTGAAGGCCTGGTGCAGCGTGAAAGCAGCCCCACCGATGGCCGCTCGTGGATCGTGCGCCTGACGCCCCAGGGCCGGGACAGCTTTGCGGCCATGGCGCAAGTCCATGAGCAGTGGATCCTGGAGCTGTTTGCGGGTCTCGATGCCAAAGCCGTGCAGCAGCTTTACGGCCAGCTGGGCGCGCTGCGCGTGAACCTGGTGCAGCAACAGGCCGTACAGCAGTTGCACCCGCTGGAACAAATCACCAAGGACAAAAAATGAGCACCGAAGACTTGACCAGCACAAACACCCCCCGCGTCGACCCCGCCCTGCTGGCCGGCAACCGCAAGCCCCTGGCCAGCTACGCCGCCACGCACTTCAAGTGGGCCGTGGCTGGCGGCGTGGCCACGTTGACGCTGAACCGCCCCGAGCGCAAGAACCCGCTCACGTTTGACTCGTACGCCGAGCTGCGTGATCTGTTTGGCGCGCTCAAATACGCTGACGACGTGCATGCGGTGGTGCTGGCCGGCGCGGGCGACAATTTTTGCTCGGGTGGCGACGTGCACGAGATCATCGGCCCGCTGGTGCGTCTGAGGGCGCCCGAGCTGCTGATGTTCACCCGCATGACGGGTGACCTGGTCAAGGCCATGCGCGCCTGCCCGCAGCCTATCGTGGCGGCGATTGACGGCGTTTGCGCGGGTGCGGGCGCCATCATGGCCATGGCCTCCGACCTTCGCCTGGGCACGGCCCGTAGCAAGACCGCGTTTTTGTTCAACCGCGTGGGCCTGGCCGGGTGCGACATGGGCGCCTGCGCCATGTTGCCGCGCATCGTGGGCCAAGGCCGCGCCAGTGAGCTGTTATTCACCGGGCGCTCGCTGGGCGGCGAGGAGGGCGAGCGCTGGGGGTTTTTCAACCGCCTGTGTGCGCCCGAGGCGCTGCTGACTGACGCCGCCGCGCTGGCCCAAGACCTGGCCGCCGGGCCTACGTTTGCCAACGGCATCACCAAGACCATGCTGCACCAGGAGTGGGCCATGACCATTGAGCAAGCCATTGAGGCCGAGGCCCAGGCGCAGGCGCTGTGCATGCTGACCGAAGATTTTTCGCGTGCCTACAACGCCTTCGTGGCCAAGCAAAAGCCCAGGTTCGAAGGCAACTGAGCGTTCAAAACCCAGGCGACAAAACGAGCGACAAAAATGAGTGACACCCAATACCTCGACTGGCCGTTTTTTGAGGCCCGCCACAAAGCGCTGGCCCTCGAACTGGACGCCTGGGCCAGCGAGAACATCTCGCAAACCCACGGCCACGACGTGGACGCCCAATGCCAGGCGCTGGTGCGCTCGCTGGGTGCAGCGGGCTGGCTCAAGCACGCCATCGGCGGCACGGCTTACGGCGCGGCGGGCGACGCGATCGACACCCGCGCCATCTGCCTGATCCGCGAAACATTGGCCCGCCACAGCGGTCTGGCCGATTTTGCGTTTGCGATGCAAGGCCTGGGCACGGGCGCGATCAGCCTGGACGGCACCGAGGCGCAAAAGCGCCATTACCTGCCCCGGGTGGCGCGTGGCGAGCTGATCTCGGCTTTTGCGCTGAGCGAGCCCGACGCCGGCTCGGACGTGGCGGCGATGCAGTGCAGCGCCTGCATTGAAGGCGACGAGGCGGTGCTCAACGGTGAAAAAACCTGGATATCGAACGGCGGCGTCGCCGACTTCTACATCGTGTTTGCGCGCAGCGGCGAGGCGCCGGGCTCACGCGGCATCAGCGCCTTCATCGTCGACGCCAACCGCCCCGGTTTTGAGATCGCCGAGCGCATCCAGGTGATGGCGCCGCACCCGCTGGCGCGCCTGCGCTTCAACAACTGCCGCATCCCGCTGAGCCAGCGCATTGGTGCCGGCGGCGAGGGCTTCAAGGTGGCCATGCGCTCGCTGGACGTGTTTCGCACCTCGGTGGCGGCGGCGTCCTTGGGCTTTGCGCGCCGCGCGCTAGACGAGGCGCTGCAACGCGCCACCACCCGCAAGATGTTTGGCGGCGTGCTGGCCGATTTTCAGCTCACGCAGGCCAAGCTGGCCCAGATGGCCACCACCATCGACAGCGCCGCCTTGCTGACCTACCGCGCCGCCTGGCAGCGTGACCAGGGCCGCAATGTCACGCGTGAGGCCGCGATGGCCAAGCTGGCCGCCACCGAGGGCGCGCAGCAAGTGATCGACGCCGCCGTGCAGATGTGGGGCGGGCTGGGTGTTGTCAGCGATGTGCCGGTGGAGCGGCTGTACCGCGAGATCCGCGCGCTACGCATTTACGAGGGCGCCACCGAGGTGCAGCAGATGATCATCGCCCGCGAGCTGCTGAAGGACGTGAGGGCATGACGCTGGTGCCTACGCCAACGGCAGCCGGGCCGGCGTTGGCCGACGCCCCCGTTTTCAGCCGCGACCGGCTGATCCGATTCTCGGATTGCGACCCGGCCGGCATCGTGTTTTACCCGCAGTACTTCGTGATGTTCAACGGCCTGGTCGAAGACTGGTTCAACGAAGGTTTGGTGTTTGGTGGCGTGCCGGTGGGCTACGAGCGCACGGTGGTGCAGCGCCGCATCGGCCTGCCCACCGTGCACCTGGAGGTCGACTTCACGGCGCCCAGCGCGATGGGCGACCGGGTGCGTTTGTCGCTGGGCGTGGAGCGCCTGGGTGGCCGCTCACTCACGCTGCAACTTCGCTGCGTGGGCCTCAACGCCGACGGCACCGAGGGCAGCGGGCGCGTGGCGCTGCGTCAGGTGATCGTCACCACGTCGCTGGACACGCGCCGCGCCGTGCACATGCCCACTGACATCCGCGAGGCCATCGCCCAATCCGCGGGCATCGTTCAATAGAGGACAAAACCATGCACAAAAAATCGCCCCAAGTACTGCTGCCCGCCGGCTGGCCCCGGCCCAAGGGTTACGCCAACGGCGTGGCCGCCAGCGGCCGCCAGGTGTTCATCGCCGGCATGATTGGCTGGGACGCCCAGGGCGTGTTTCACTCCGATGACTTTGGCGAGCAAACCCGCCAGGCGCTGCAAAACGTGGTGGCCGTGCTGCGCGAGGCGGGTGGCTTGCCTGAGCACATCGTGCGCATGTCCTGGTACGTGACCGACAAGCGTGAATACCTGGCCGCCGGCCGTGCCGTGGGCGCGGCCTTCAAAGAGCTGATTGGCTCGTACAACGCGGCCATGACCGCCGTTGAAGTGAAGGCCCTGATCGAAGACCGCGCCAAGGTCGAGATCGAGTGCACCGCCGTGATCCCGGTGTGATGCCTGCCTGAAAAACCCTTGCAATTTTTGACCCCGGTTTTTGGAGATTTATTGATGGCCACTGCCAAAGCAAGCCTTCAATGGCACGACCCCTTGCTGCTCGACCAGCAACTCACCGACGACGAGCGCGCCGTGCGCGACGCCGCCCAGGCCTATAGCCAAGAGCGCCTGGCGCCGCGCGTGCTGCAAGCCTTTCGGCATGAAAAAACCGACGTGGCGATATTCCGTGAGACAGGCTCCTAGGCGCCACGCTGCCCGAGGCCTACGGCGGCGCCGGCCTGAACTACGTTTGTTACGGCCTGGTGGCGCGTGAGGTGGAGCGGGTGGATTCGGGCTACCGCTCGATGATGAGCGTACAAAGCTCGCTGGTGATGGTGCCGATCTTCGAGTTTGGCAATGAGGCAAGCCGTCAAAAATACCTGCCCAAACTCGCCAGCGGCGAGTGGATTGGCTGCTTTGGCCTGACCGAGCCCAATCATGGCTCGGACCCCGGCAGCATGGTGACGCGGGCGCGCAAGGTGGCCGGCGGTTACCGCCTGAGCGGCGCCAAGATGTGGATCACCAACAGCCCCATCGCCGACGTGTTCGTGGTGTGGGCCAAGGTTGATGAAGGCGCCGGGTTTGAACAAATACGGGGCTTCATCCTCGACAAAGGCGCCAAAGGTTTGACCGCGCCCGCGATCCACAGCAAGGTGGGATTGCGCGCCAGCATCACCGGCGAGATCGTGATGGACGAGGTTTTTTGCCCCGAAGAAAACGCCTTCCCTGAGGTGCGCGGCCTCAAAGGCCCGTTCACTTGCCTGAACAGCGCGCGCTATGGCATTGCCTGGGGGGCCTTGGGGGCGGCCGAGGGTTGTTTCCACAAGGCCCGCCAGTACGTGCTCGACCGCAAGCAGTTTGGCCGTCCGCTGGCCGCCAACCAGCTGATCCAAAAAAAGCTGGCCGACATGCTGACCGAGATCACGCTGGGCCTGCAAGGCTGCTTGCAGCTGGGCCGCATGAAAGACGCCGGCACGGCGGCCGTCGCGATCACCAGCATCATGAAGCGCAACAGCTGCGGCAAAGCACTCGACATCGCCCGCCAGGCACGCGACAGCCGATGCGCGCCCTGGCCCTGACCTACGTGCACGGCTTGCGGCCCACGCCCGACTGCTCTCGCGTCTCGTTCAACCTGATCCGGGGCGTGGGCGAGTACTTTGTGTTCCCCGCGCTGACGCACAGCGGGCCCTGCGCATCACCACGGCGGCCGCTGATGGCCGGCCGGTGGGGCTGACGATCAACTCGTTTGCCTCGCTGTCACTCGAACCACCACTGGTGCTGTGGAGCTTGTGAACCGCTCGCAAAGCCTGGGCGCTTTCAGCGCTTGCAGCCACTTTGTGGTGCACGTGCTGGCGGCGGCACAAACCGATCTGGCCCGGCGCTTTGCCACGCCGGGCGTGGCCGACAACTTTGCCGACACGCCCTGGTTGGCCGGGCCCGGCGGCGCAGCGCTGCTGGCTGGCGCGCTGGCGCAGTTTGTCTGCCGCGGGCACCGCCAGCATGACGGGGGTGACCACCGGTTGTTCATCGGGCAGGTTGAGGCGTTTCACCACGCGCCGGGCGAGCCGGCGGTGTTTCACCGGGGCCGATTTACCGCGCTAACTGCTTAGCAGCGCGACCAACCCCTGGGCTCAGCCTCTCAGGCCCGGCGCGCGGTGTCGCTGGGGTTTTCACCAAAGCGCTGGCGGTATTCGGCGCTGAAACGGCCCAGGTGCATAAAGCCCCAGCGCATGGCCACGCTGGCCACCGTGCCGCTGGCGGCCTGCAAGTCGGCGCGTGCGTGGTCCAGGCGCAGCACCCGCAGGTAGTGCATGGGCCCCACGCCAAAACCCGCCTTGAACCCCGCGTACAAGCTGCGCAAGCTGACATCCGCCAGCGCCGCCAATGGGTCGGCGCTGATGGCCTCGGCGGCATGGTTTTGCAGGTGTTCGGCCACGCGGCGCACGTGGCGGGGCAACAGCGGCCGGGTGCCCTCGGGTGGGGCGGCGGGGTGGTTGTGGGGCTGCGTGCCCAGCAAGGCGGCGGCCACCAGTTGCTCTACCTGGCTTGTCAGCAACGGGTGGGCCGTCAGGTCAAGACCATGGGCGGCGCAATCGACCAGATAGTTGACCACGCAAGCCCAGGCGGGCGCCTCGCGCCAACGTTGGGCCAGCTGAAAGACCAGCGGCGGCGCGTCGGGCCGGCCCAGGCGGGCGGCCACCGCCTGATCGACCAGCCCACGGTCAATGCGCACCATCAGCTGGTCGTTGTCGGCGGCCCATTGCCTGGCCACGGGCAAGGACGGGCTGAGCACGTTGACCACGTCGGGCGTGGATTGGGTGAGTTGGTCGCCACAGCGCACCATGGCATGGCCGCTCAGTGGCATCTGCACAAGATGGAAGCCTTCCAGGCGGTCGGGCTCGATGCTGACCTCGGCGCCGTAGCGCAGGCGGCTGAGGGACACCCGGCCCATGGCCACGTGGTGCATGCGGGCCATCAAGGCCTGCCCCCGGCCGCGCACCACCAAGCCATGCGGCTTCATCAGGCGCCCCACGGCGGCGCGTGTGGGGTCAAGATCACGCGAGACCAACACTTGGTGCTGGGCTTGGTGGATCAAGGCGTTGCGGAGCATGGCGGTGTCTCCTGGGGCTTGGCGGGCAGCGTGCGGTGGGCGGGTTTGGGAGGTGATTTCCCGCAAGACTTTTAGTTTAGAACTAAAGTAGTTGCCTTGGCGATGCTCGAAAACCTGAGCGCCGCGCCAGTGCCAGACACTGCGCTGGCCCACCAAAACAAAACAGGCCGCATTGCGGCCTGTTTTGTTTTAAAAAAAGAGAAAACTCAGTGAGCCGAGGCCTGATTGGTCTGGTTGCGGCGGCGTTGGCGGGTGAACCAAGCCAGCACGCCCAAGCCGCCCAGCATCATCACGTAGGTGCTGGCCTCAGGCACGGCGGTCAGCACATCCACGGGCTTGTAGAGCCAAACCTTGGAGTCGCTGCAGTCAACTCGTGTAACACCGTCACCACAGTCAAGCGCCACAAAACTGTCGAGTGCCACAAACGCACCCAACTCGGCCACGTACTTCCACTTGCCCAACACACCACCGCTCAGCACGTCTCCGGTATCCGGGTCAACAAAGCCCTTGGGCTGAGCGCCAGAGCCTATGAGTTTTTTCACCGTCCAGGTGCTGCTGAGGCTGCCATCAGCATTCAATTCAGGCCGGGTCTCCCAGACCGTGCCGCCTTCCTGGCCGTCCCAGATGACATACATATCGCGCTTGGAGTCGTAGCTCAGGCCAGAGCCGGCTTTCATCGTGAAGGACGTGCCGTCGGGGTTCACCAGTTCAATCGCCTGGTTTTCATTCGCGTCCGGATTGGCTGCGTTGTTGTTGCTCAGGTTCCAGACGGCGAGATCCGAGGTGTAGTTGCCGTCGGTCAACGCGGTGCGCACAAACAAGCCGCGCTTTGAGTCGATCGTGGCCGAGCCGCCGCCCGCAATACTGTTATCTCCCATGCCGACAAAACTCCAGCTGTCAGGGGTGGTTGTCGAGCCGGTTGTCGTGCCGAGCTCATCACGCCACAGCCTTGAAAACCCCGATGAGTTTTGGTCCATCGTGACGTACACCACATCCTTCTTGACCCCGTTCACCATTTCTTGTCGGTACGCCGTCGTGCCGTTGTTCAAGTTGGGCAAGTTGGTGTAGTTGGTGTAGTTGGAGTCGCTGGGATTGGCGCCAGTCCAGGGATCTGAGTGCGTTGTCCAGGCATAGGCGCCTTGAGTAGCGGTGTTCCAACCCGTGCCATTTTGGCCACCCACCAGGGTGGAACTGGCTTTTGTTGGATCAAACCACCATGAGCCGGTGCGGCCATTGGCGTCGGTGATGGAGCCGCCCGAGTTGTAGGCGGCGCCGCCATACACCACGAACCGGTCATTGCCTGCCACGTAGGTGTTGGTGGCGTAGGTGTGCGATGCCTGTGGTGCGCCAGCACCCACCACGAAGTTGTTGGTGCCGTCTAGTGAGGTGACTTTGCTGGCCAGGCTGTCCATCGTCCAGGTGCCGGTGCTGCCTTGCCAGGCGTAGACCTCATTGCCGACGTAGTTGGCGTGGCCGCCGCCAAACAACATCAAATTGCCGCGGGTGCTGTCCCAGGCAAAGCTTGACCAGGCATTGACGATGGCGCCGGGGCCGCTGGGGGAGGTGGGTGCTGCCACGTCGGCAGGAGCCCAAGCGGAACTGAAGGTGTTGACGCTGGCGTTGACCCAGCTGCCAGCGGCCGTGTTGGCGAGCAAACCCTCAAGATAACTCGTGTCGTACGCGCACGCCGCAGTGGAGGCCAGGGATGCGGAAACAGCCAATATGACGGGAATAAAGCGTGATGGAGTTGTCACGATCAGCCTATTTGTGGTCTGGATTGCAGAAAGTTGACCGAAGTGTATAGACGGAGGTGCCGCAAATCACCCTCTGTTTGAGGGGAAAACGAGGTTCTTACCCCGGGTTACAGGGCGCCTGCAAGCCTGGTGTTTTCGTGCCTTTCGCGATCCCGGTTCAATGCTTGGCGGCGCGGGCCACGGTTTGTGATGGCAGCTCGCCAAAGCGGCGTTCGTAGGCCGCCGAAAACTGGCCAAAGTGTGAAAAGCCGCAGCGCAGCGCGGTGCGCGTGACGTGGCCGCGCGCGGCCGGGGCTGCCACCAGATCAGCCTGTGCCAGGTCAAGCCGCCGGCCCTTGAGACAGGCCATCGGCGTGGTGTCCTGGTATTTGCGAAAACCCGCAAACAAACTGCGCGCGCTCACGCCCACCTGCGCGGCAATGCTGGTGGCCGTGAGCGGCTCGTGGGCGTGCTGGTCGATGTAGGCCAGCGCGCGCAGCACAAAGCGGGGCGACACCGTGGCCGGCTTGGCGTGCAGCGCGTTCGCCTGGTTGTGGGGCAGGCCTTGCAGCAGGGCAGTCAGCAGGGCTTCCTGCAAATGCGCGGCCACCAGCGGGTGCTCCAACAGGGCGCCGTCGGAGGCTTCGGCAAACAGCCAATCGATCATGCGGCGCAAGCTGGTGCCCTGCGCCAGCGGCGCGCTGATGTCGGGCAAAAACTCGATCGCACCACGCGGTGGCCTGGCGTAGGTGTGCGTGAACTGGCGCTCCAGCGCCGCGCGCTCGATGCGGATGAACAGCTTTTCGGTGCCCTGGCCGTGGTGCATTCGAAAGGCCATGCTGGGGCTGACGATAGTCGCCACCGTGGCCGTCGACAGCACCACGCGGTTGCCCGCCATGATGGTTTCATGGCCCCGAGTGGGCATTTGCAGCAAGAAGAAACTCCCCAGTGCGCCGGGGTCGATGTCAACCGCCGCGCCGTATTGCAAGCGACCAAAGCTCAGGGGCCCGGCGCTGCGATAACAGAGCCGGGTGTCCAGTGCCTGCGCGGGGCCGACCAGCCGCAGGTCGTGCTCGCAGAACACACCACCCACCTGGGCACGCACTTCGTCGAGGACGGTGGAGCGCAACTCGGGGTAGCGATCCAATAGTTTGAGCGTGCCCCCAGGCCGACAAAAAAAGTCGTCCGCCCCCCGAGGGGGATGAGTCAAGTGGCCAAGCAACATCCTGAAGCGGCCGGCGCCGTGGTTTGCCCACCCGGCGGGTGAACCCACGGCGCCGCCCCTGTGCCGTGGCTCGCCTGGCGCTAGCGGATGCCGCGTGCGTGCAGGATGGGCAGCACGTTGTCGCGAAAGTACGGGAACTCGGCCACGTAATCCACAAACGACAGCGTGGTGCCCCTGAATCCGGTGGCGTGCAGCGCGCAGATGCCGTCGGCCACCTGCTCGGGCGTGCCCACCAGCGGAAAGCCGCCGTGGCCCACCGCCATGCGCTCGCGGATCAAGGCCAGCAAGTCATGCGGGAATGACTGCGCGTGCGCAAATTGCAGCCGCACCAGGTTGTCGACTGCCGGCCAGTCGGCGTTGTCCAGAATGTGCTGCCAGCGTGCTTTGGCCTCGGCCTCGGTGGCGCAGCACACCACATGCGAGAAGGTCAGCACCTCGACCTTGCGGCCGTTTTAGGTTGGGGTTGTCGCGCTCCAGGTCGGTGGGCGACATCACCTGCCGCGCCAGCACCCGGCCCGCCACGCCGGGTGCGTGGCGCTCCAGCAGCGCCATGGCGCGGTCGGCGTAGGCCTCTTTTAATTGGTCCCAGTGAGCGGGCGCCATCTGCCCCGCCGCGTCGCCCGTCACGACCGCAGGCAGCACGCGCACCTGTACCCAAAGCACATGCCCGCCGGGCGGCGCGCGGCTCGGATCAAACACCGTGGGCTGGCCCACCACCAGCACGGGCTCGGCGGGCAGCAGGCCGGCCAGGGCCTGGCCGTAGGTGCGCGCCATCTGGTCCAGCGACGGGGCGATGTGCACGTCGGCATAACGGCTGAGTTCAGCGCCTGCACGCCAGGCCGGCAAGCCGCCCAAGGCCAGGTGGATCATCATCGTGCCGGGGCCGGGGCGCAGGCGGGCGGCGGCGGGTTGCTTGGCGGGCACGTCCTCCTGGCCTGCCGCCAGCAAGCGCCCATACAGCGCCTTGGGGTGCAGCTTGGTGATCACCGCCCGGCCCGCAGCGATGCGCGTGCCGTCCGTCAATAACACGCCAGTGGCGCGGCCAAATAACACGCCAGTGGCGCGTCCAGCTTGCACCTCCACGCGCTGCACGGCCTGGCCGGTCAACACCTCGTCGCCCTGCTGCTTGATGAGCTTGACCATGGCCCGGATGATGGTGTCGGCACCGCCCTGGCCCAGCGCTATGCCGAAGGTCTGGTTGGCCATCGATTCAAGGTAGGGAAACAGCGCGCCGCCGGCCACGTCGGGCGCAAATTCAAGGTGCAGGCCCCAGACGGCCATCATGGCTTGCAGGCCTTCGTCCTCGAACCGGGCGCCTTGGAGCCTGTCGGGCTTGGGGTCGGGCCCGCGACGGACCCCAAGCCCGGCAGGCGCCCAGCCTGCTGCGTGGCGACGAGATCAGCAAGTGCACGGTGTCCATGCAACCGGCCAGGCCCTTGGCGCGCCACATCGCAAACAGCGCGCGCACCAGCGCCCAGCTTGGCATGGGCGTGCCCAGCAAGGCAAACAGGTGCGGTGCGTCGACGGCGAAGCCTGCGGCCATGGCGCGCCAGGTGTCGGCGTCGCGCGGGTTACGTTCGGCAACGCGCGCGCTGGTGGCGGCCAGGTCGGTGTGCACACCCAGCCAGCGGCCGTCGTCAAACACCGAGGCAAGGCTACGCGCAAGAGTGGTTTGACATCATCAAGAAGCTGTGGGCGGTTGAAACCGTGGCTTGAACGCGGGGTGAGTCAGGCGCTGGGCCCACGTGATTCAGGCGAGATTTCCGCCCACCGCGCGTACCGGCGGCGCCACGGCGTTCAAGCCTTGGCGCGGATCCAGTAAGCGTGGGTTTGGGTGTCGTGGGCCAGCAAGGTGTGGCCGGTCATGCCGCACCAGGCGGGCAGATCCGTGGGCGCACCCGCGTCCAGCGCGATCAACTTGATGACCTTGCCGGGGGCCTGGCGCATGCGCTGGCGCAGTTCCAGCACCAGGGCGCCGCAGCGCATGTCGCCGGCGTTCCATTCGAGGTCGTAGGTTGCGGTCATGGTGTGTGCCCGTGAGGCGTGAAGGGCTCGCGCGCTGGTTGAGCGCGGGGCCGAAGTTGGGGCGCGGTGTGGGCGCAGTGTGGGCGCAGTGTGGGCGGGGTATGCAGGGCGGTTTCAAGCCCAGGGGTTTGGGCCGGATTGCGCAGCGCCAACGGCGTCGCGAACGGTTGACCATCCTCGCGTAAACCCTGGGAATATTGTGCCATGTGATTAAAACCGCAAAAATTACAAAACCCTGGCTCTGGGTGGGGCCTTGATCGGCATGGCGATCCAGCACTGCCGGGGTTTTATGGCGCCCAGGCACCGCGCCTGAGTCGCCATTGAACCCGGCTCAGGTTTGCAGCTTGCCCAGCGCCACGATGGGCCCGGTGGGCGCGCCCGTTGGCGAGCCGCCAGTGGGCTCAACGCTGACCGCCAATGCCGCCGTGTTGCGCAGCAACTCAGCGCGCAGCAGCGTGGTGGCGCCTGCTGCCTGCACCAAGCCCAGCGAGCGCGGCGCGCCCTGCGCTGGCACGGCCCACAGCTCCAGCGCGCGGCCGCTGCCCAGGGGCACGTCACCAATCGGCCGCAATACCAGCACCCGCCCATCCCCGCTGACGCTGGCCACAAAACTGGCCTGCATCGCCTGTGCCGTATCGGGGTTGGCACCCAGCACGATGACGACAGGCGCCTGGGGCGGTGGCACTTGCAAGGCCAGCACCAACAAGCCCAGCGCCCCCGCGCTGCTGAGCGCGCTCAAGCTACGCCACAGCGTCAAACCTTGCCACCAGCGCTGCGGCGCGGCGGCTGGCGCGGCCTGGGGCGGCGCAAACAGTTGCGCCTCAATGCGCTGCCACACCCGGTCGGACGGGGGGATCTCGGGTACGCTGGTGGACAGCGGCGCCAGCCGCTCCTGCCAGGCGTGCACGGCCTGCCGCAGCGCGGGGTGGGCTGGCAGCAGCGCGTCAAAACGCCGGCGTGCCGGGCCGCGCAAGGTGCCCAGCACGTAGTGGGCGGCCAGGCGGTCAGCGAGTTCGCGGCGGCTGTAGTCCAACTCAGGTGCCTCTGTCCGTGTTGGTTGCCGGGCGGGCCAGGCAGTCTTTCAGGGCGGCCAGTGCGCGGCGCACCCAACTCTTCACGGTGCCCAGGGGCTGGGCCAGGTGCTGGGCCAGCTCGGCGTGCGTCAGGCCCTGGTAGAAGGCCAGCGCCACGCACTGTTGTTGCTCCCGGGACAACTGGCCCACGCAATGCGTCAGCGCACGTGTCTCGGCGGCTTGTTGCAGCAGTTGCAGCGGCCCGGCGTCGTCGCTGGGCAGGTGGGCGAGGCGGTCGATGTCATCGTCGTCGTCATTGGCGCCCGCCTTGAACAGGCTCACGGTTTCGGGCTCGGTTTTGCGCCTGCGCAGGCTGTCGATGGCGCGGTTGCGCGCGATGCTGGTCAGCCAGGTGAGGGGTTGACTGCGGTTGGCGTCGAAGCTTTGGGCGGCGCGCCAGACATTGACGAAAACTTCCTGCAAAACATCCTCGGCTTGGTTGCGGTCCCCATTGATACGCAGGATCACGCCAAAAAGATGCGACCGGGTGGCTTGGTACAGCGTGGCAAATGCCGCACGATCACCCAGGCCCGTGCGGGCCAGCGCGTGCGCCAGCGTTGTGCTGCGTTCAGACCAGGTGTCGGGTGAGGCGCTCATCGGGGCGGTGGGCAATCCGTGGGTGGCGGTGGGGGCTGGTGCATTGTGCCGGTGGTTGGCAGGCAGGTAGGCAGGCGACGGGTGTTGAGGTTTGACGCCTGGGTGACAAAGTGAGGGTTGCCAGCCTGTTGCGGCCCACGGTGGTCGGTGCAAACTGCCGGTGCGCGGCCGCCCATGGCCGCCGGGCCGCCGGGCCGCCGGGCGGCTTGCCAGCCTGCTGCCTGAACCCGCTGCCACCCTGGCACTATCCCCATGCTGACCCTGTTTGAACCGGAGACCCCATGAAAGCCGCTGTCTTGCATGCCCCGCGCCAGCCGATGACGATCGAGCAGATCTCCATCGACAAGCCCAAGCGCCGCGAGGTGCTGGTGCGCACTGCGGCCGCCGGCCTGTGCCACAGTGATCTGCACTTCATCGAGGGCGCCTACCCCACGCCCATGCCGGTGGTGCTGGGCCATGAATCAGCCGGCATCGTCGAGGCCGTGGGCGAAGACGTGAGCTACCTCAAGCCCGGCGATCACGTCATCAGCTGCCTGTCGGTGTTTTGTGGCCACTGCGAGTTTTGCCTCAGCGGGCATTTGTCGATCTGCCAGGACCCCAAGGTCAAGATGCAGCCCGGCGTGGCCAAACGCCTGAGCTGGAAGGGTGCGCACCTGAACCAGTTCTTGAATTTGTCGTCATTTGCCGAGCAGATGGTGGTGCATGAGCACGCGCTGGTCAAAGTGCGTGAAGACATGCCGCTTGATCTGGCCAGCCTCATCGGCTGCAGCGTTATCACGGGCTACGGCGCGGTGGTGCATACCGCCCAGATCGAGCCCGGCTGCACGGTGGCCATTTTTGGCGCCGGGGGCATTGGCCTGGCCACCATCAACGCCGCAGTCATCGCCGGGGCGGGGCGCATCATCGCCGTCGACCGGGATCCGTTCAAGCTGAAGCTGGCGATGCAGTTTGGCGCCACCGACGTGGTGGACGCCACCGAGGGCGACACCGTCAAGCGCATCGTTGAGCTGAGCGGCGGTGGTGTGCACCATTCGTTCGAGTGCATCGGCCTCAAAACCACCGCCGAGCAGAGCTTTTCATGCCTGCGCTCGGGCGGCTGCGCCACGCTGATCGGCATGATCCCGGTGGGCACCAAGATTGAGCTGCACGGCGTTGATTTTTTGCGTGAGCGCCGTATCCAGGGCTGCATGATGGGCAGCAACCGCTTCAGAACCGACATGCCCAGGCTCATCGAGTTCTACATGCAGGGCCGGCTGCACCTGCAAGAGATGGTGTCCGCGCGCATCAAGCTCGAAGACATCAACCAGGGTTTTGAGGCGCTCAAGACCGGCGGCATCGCCCGCAACGTGATCGTTTTTGACCAATGAACGCCGCAGCCACCACTGCGGCCACCACTGCACCCACTGCCGCGTTGGCCCGGCACCCGACGGCTTCATTCTTCAAATGACGAGACGCTCATGATCAAGGTTACTTTCATAGCATTCAATGGCCAGCACCACGACGTTGAAGTGCCGGTTGGCACAACGCTGATGCGGGCGGCCGTTGACAAAAACGTGCCCGGCATTGATGGTGATTGCGGCGGCCTGTGCGCCTGCGCCACCTGCCATGTTTTTGTGGCGCCCGAGTGGGCCAGCCGCACCGGGCCGCGCACCGCGCAAGAAGACGAGATGCTCAACTTTGCCGCCGAGCTGCAAGACAACTCGCGGCTGGCCTGCCAGATCACCCTGACCGACGCGCTGGACGGCCTTGTCGTCGCTATGCCCGAAGGCCAGCACTGAAACGCTGAGAGTTCAAGCGCCCAGCGCCTAGATCCACACCCATCCAACCCTGCCAGGAGCGCGCCATGACCGCCACCGCCGATCTGCCACTCAATGCCGCCAACACCGCCGCCACCGCAGCCACCCGCGACGCCGCCGCGCGGGCCCGCATCCAGGCCCTGCCACTCAAGCAGCTTGACCCGGCTGACCCGCAAGGCTTCGTCGACAACACCGTGGGCCATGTTTTTGAGCGCCTGCGCCGCGAAGACCCGGTACACCAATCACACAGCCCCGTGCCCGGCATGGGCGATTACTGGTCGGTCACGCGCTACCAGGACATCATGGCCGTGGACACCAACCACGCCGTGTTTTCGTCTGACTACGCCAGGGGCGGCATCACGCTGATGGACTTTCCGCCTGGCGAGCAGCAGCTGCAGATGTTCATCGCCATGGACCCGCCCAAGCACGACGATCAGCGCAAGGCTGTGGCCACCATCGTGGCGCCGGCCAACCTCAACAACTGGCAAGACCTGATCCGCGAGCGTACCTGCAAAGTGCTCGATGGCCTGCCGCGCAATGAGACGTTTGACTGGGTCGACCGCGTCTCGATCGAGCTCACCACCGCGATGCTGGCCACGCTGTTCGACTTTCCGTTTGAGGACCGGCATCTGCTCACGCACTGGTCAGACATGGCCACCTCCAACAAGGCCACCAACCCCGATGCGCCTGAGCCCGAGGTGCGCATGGGCGAGCTGCGCAAGATGCTGGGCTACTTCACCACGCTCTGGAATCAGCGTGTCAATGAGCCGCCACGCACCGATCTGGTGTCGATGCTGGCCCACGGCGCGGCCACCCGCAACATGGGGCCGATGGAGTACATGGGCAACCTGGTGCTGCTGATCGTGGGCGGCAACGACACCACCCGCAACTCCATGACCGGCGGCCTGCTGGCGCTGCATGAGCACCCCGATCAAATGGCCAAACTGCGCAACAACCCCGGGCTGATCGACAGCCTGGTACCCGAGATCATCCGCTGGCAAACGCCCTTGGCCTACATGCGCCGCACCGCCACGCAAGACACCGAGCTGGGCGGCAAGCAAATCAAGAAGGGCGACAAACTGGCCATGTGGTATCTGTCAGGCAACCGCGACGCCGACGCCATCGATCAACCTGATCAATTCATCATCGACCGCGCCCGACCGCGCCAGCACTTGTCGTTTGGTTTTGGCATCCACCGCTGCGTAGGCAACCGCCTGGCCGAGCTGCAACTCAAGATCCTGTGGGAAGAGCTGCTCAAGCGCTTTTCAGTGATCGAGGTAATGGGCGAACCCACGCGCGTGCGCTCGGCGTTTGTACGCGGGTTCACCAAGTTGGCCGTGCGTCTGCCGGGTTAGGTGGTTGGGGTGGGGCTTGGCGTTGCCTGGCGGTGGTTGAACTAAACCGCTGAAGCGGTGGTGGCGTTTGCCCGCAGTGTTGATATCGTGGCGTCGCAAATCAGCGGCGGCCCCCGTATTGAGCCCCGAACCCTGCCGCAGGCCCTCGTCCGCACCCCCATGTCCACCCCGCATTTTCATCAGCTCGCCGTCAAACGAGTCACGCCCGAGGCCGCCGGTGCGCTGGCCATCACGCTGGCAGTGCCGCCTGATTTGCGCGCTGCGTTTGCCTTCAAACCCGGCCAGTTTTTGACCCTGCGCGCGACTGTCAACGGTGAAT
>JAYWDK010000016.1:0-2781 GCA_043779845.1 Betaproteobacteria bacterium
CGCCAAAACCCCTACATGCCCTTGAACAACTGCGCGTAGCTGCGGCTCACTTCCAGCTTCTCGCCATGGCCGCGCACCGTCACGATTTGCCGGCCGCGAAAATCACGCGTGATGCCTGAGATGGCTTTGACGTTGACCAGCGTGGAGCGGTGGATCTGCCAAAACACGGCCGGGTCCAACTCATCAATCAGCTCTTTGATCGGCTTGCGGATCAGCGCTTCGACGGTGGGCGTTTGCACCCGGGTGTATTTTTCGTCGCTGATGAAAAACAGCACCTCGACTACTGGGATCATCTGGATGCCCTGGCCCACGCTGGCCTGGATCCAGTCCATGTAGCGCGGCGCGGCGCCCGGGTTCAGCTGCGCGGCCAGCTTGTGCAGCAGTTGCTGCATGGGCAGCACGGCAGGCGCGGCGCTGGCTTCGGGCGCGTCGCGCTGCGCCAGCCGCAGCTGGATGCGCTGCGCCGTGAGTTGCAGGCGCTCGCGCTCGGCGGGCTTGAGCACGTAGTCGCACACGCCTTGCTCAAACGCCTGCACCGCGTACTGGTCGTAGGCGGTGATGAACACAATCTCGGGCAGGTGCTCATCCTCAGTCACGTCCATCTGGGCGATCTGGCGGGCGGCGTCCACGCCGGTCAGTCCGGGCATGCGAATGTCGAGAAACACCAGGTCGGGGCGGTGCTGGTTGACCAGCTCCACCGCCTCCAGGCCGTTGCGCGCCTCGGCCACGATCAACAGCTCGGGCCACACCTCGGCCAGCCTGGCGCGCAGTTGCTCGCGCATCAGGCGCTCGTCGTCGGCGATCACGGCGCGCACGGGGGCGCGTGCTGGCGGGCTGGTTGGGGCGCTTGTGTTCATGGGCTGCTAACTCGGGTTGTGTGCTGGCTTAAGGGCTGGGCAGGCGGGTCGGGCCAACGGGGCAAAAACCGGGCCCATCCACGGCGTGGCCGTCTCGGGATTCAAGGCTTGTTGCATCGGGTGATCCAGCCGGCCGTCGCCATGACAGCGCAGCACCTGGGCAATGATCACCTGGTAGCCGTTCAGCCACTTCATGGGGCGGCGTCTTCAACGGGTTTGTAGGGCATGGCCAGCGTCACACGGGTGCCGCCGCCGGGGTTTTCGGTGACCGTGAGGCTGGCTTTGGGGCCGTACAGCAGTTGCAGGCGCTCACGGATGTTGGCCAGGCCCACGCCGGTGCCGGCTGTTGTTCCAGTGGACACGGCGCGGCCAAAGCCCAGGCCGGTATCACTCACGGTGACAGCCAGCTTGCCGTGCACGATCTCGGCCTTGATGCGCAGGTGGCCGCCCTCGGCCTTGGGCTCCAGGCCGTGCTTGATGGCGTTTTCCACCAGGGTTTGCAGCATCATCGGCGGGAACTCGGCCGACAGCAGGCCCTCTGGCAGGTCGATCTCGGTGCTCAGGCGCTCTTCCATGCGCATCTTCAAAATTTCAAGATACGGCCGGATGAGCAACAGCTCGCGGCCCAGGTCGCGTGATTTGCCAAGCCCAACACCCCCATTGTTGGCCTCGCGCATGGTGGGCATGCTGACGCGCAGCAGGGCGATCAAGTGCTTTTGCATCTGGCTGGCGCGGGGCGGGTCCACCTCGATCAGGTGGTCGATGCTGGCCAGGGTGTTGAACAAAAAGTGCGGCTCCACCTGGGCCTGCATGGCGGCCATGCGGGCCTCCAGCACTTGGCGTTTGAGCGCTTCGGCCTCGGCCGACTCGATCGCTTGAGCCGCTTGCGCCTGGGCTTTGATTTGCTGCTTGTAGGTGATCTTGATGATCACCGAGGCAACGATCCACAGCATGGCCAGGGTGGGCAAAAACTCGCCCAGGCTGACCTCGTGCACCGTGCTGCGCTGGCGCTTGGCTGCGGCCTTGGCCTCACGGGCCACGTCGCGGCTGGCATCGGCGGCATCGCGGCTGGCCTGGCGGGCGTCATCGCTGGCGTCGCGCAGCGCTTCTTCCACCGCCTGGCGGGCTTCTTCCACGGCGGCTTTCACCACGTCGCTGGTGGCGCCTGGCGGCAGGTGGATGTCCACCAACGGCCGCTCGGCGGCCGCACTGGCGGGGGCGCTGAATTGGGCCGACCCCGACGCAACCGACGCTGCTGTGGACGCCGCCGAAGCGCCTGATGCTGAAGCGCCAGATGCCGCCTGCTCGGGCGATTTGGCGCGTGGCGTGATGCGCACGCCGCGCTCGTCGATCACGATCTCCAGGCCCTCCGGGTGGCCGGGCTTGGCGGGGCGCTCGATGCGGATGCCGGGCTTGGCCGATGGCTCGGCGGGCGAAGGTGGCGCGGTGGGCGTTGCCGGCGTGGCCGGCGGCGTGGGCAACTCCAGCACGGGATTGGGCACCGTGCGGGTGTAGGTCCAGCTGAAGGGCGGGATGTTTTGCAGCAGGCCCGACACCACCAGCAGCAACAGCGACAGCACCACAAAGCGCTTCCATGTCACGCCCACCAGCCAGTTGGCGTAGCTGTGAAAACCACGCACGCAGGCGGCTGAAAAGCGCTGCCAGCGGGCGGGCCAGGATGACGGTGCCGGGCTTGATTGCAGGGGGGTGGGCATGGGGCGGTGCTTGATGGCGGCTCAACGGCGGGTTCAACACACTGTACGCAAGGCCACCCGCCGGGTCAGGCCCGCCGTGACCGGCTGCCCCCGCAGTGGGTCAGGCTGCTGAATCGCGGGATGGCCGGGCCGCGGCCTTGCCGTGGCGGGCTTTGCGGCCCGCCGCCGCCGATGGCTATTGCCGTATCGCTTCAACCTGCAACCTCAGC
>JAYWDK010000017.1:0-2779 GCA_043779845.1 Betaproteobacteria bacterium
GGCTGCGCCCGTGGCCACCGCCGCGGTGGAAAACGCCCGCTTGATGAAGTCACGGCGGCCGTGGCGCGCCTCGGCCGCTACGGCCTTGATGCCCCCGGCGTCCAGGAAATTTTCAGGCGCTTTGATCAAGCGCCCGGCCATGGTGGCGCTAGGCAGATCAGGCGAGGCAGCTTCGAAATCAGTCAACACGGACTCTCCTCGATACACAGCCAAAAATTCAAAAACGCCCACTGAACCCAGGCTTGGGAGCCAAGGGATACCGCCTTAAACATTCAGGGCCTCGGTGGTCATCCACAAGGCCAGCAAGCCCAGGCGGTCGTCTGAAATGCGGTACAGCACATGCGATCCATCGCGGCGCTTGCTCAGCAAGCCACTGCGATAAAGCACCGCCAGGTGGTGCGACAAATTGGGCTGGCTGGCGCCCACGTTGGCGATCAACTGGCCCACGTTCAGCTCGCCATCCAGCAGCTCGCGCACGATGCGCAGACGCACGCGGGTGGCCAACAGCGCAAACAACTCAGCGGCACGCTCGAACACTCGATCCTGGTCAGAAGAATCCACCAATCCGCCTATTGAGATATAAGCAAGTGGCGATATTATGCCAACCAAGGCAAGACGAAACTAGTGGAAACACTGAGCCCGTTGGCCAGGCGAGCCGCCTGTCAAATCCCATGGGGCCATGGGCCGCAGCGCCCGGGAACCCCAGCAGCGACGGGCAAAGCGGGCAGGCGCCCGTCATTCATCTCCGGTTCAGCTTGCGGACTAAAGTGACCCAACTGACTTGCGAAGCGCTTGCAATTGTTACCTGCGCACCCGGCGATCCGTGCTTGCCGTCAATAACCCCCACAGGTATATTGACCTCGCCGACAACGTGGCTACCCGACCTGAAGCCTGTTGGCCCTGGCTGAAGCCGAGCCGGCGCTTTTGAGCCCCACGCCGAATGGGTGGCCCACGCCGTGGACTGGCTCGTCGCCACCTGCAGCACCTGGTATTTCAACCGGCTCAAGGAGACAACATGCACAACAAAACCACGGCCAGCGCGGGTTCGCGCCGAGTTCAACGTGGGGTGGCCTGGCTGGGTGCGTGCCCGACACTCTGCCTGGGTTTGTGCCTGGGCCTGGTGGCGGGCCAAGCCCGTGCTTAATTGGCGTTATCACCCACGGCCATCAGCGTGCCGGCCGGCACGTATGGCGTGGTCGGCATCACCGGCGCCAGCGGCCAGATCCAGGCCAGCAGCCAAAATACGGCCGTGGCCTCGGTCACCGTCAGTGGCAGCCAAATCACGGTCAAGGGGCTGGCCGCCGGCAGCACGCTGGTGGTGGTCAAGGACAAGGTGAATACCGTCAACGTGCCGATCACCGTGACCAGCGCTGGGGGCGGTGGCGGTGGCACAAGCACGGGCGCCAAGTACTCGCTGCTGGCCTGGAACGACCTGGGCATGCACTGCATGGACGGCCGCGACTATTCGGTGTTCTCCATCCTGCCGCCGTTCAACAACCTGCACGCGCAACTTGTCAATGCCAGTACCGGCAAAGCCGTGACCACCGGCGTGACGCTCACCTACGAGGCCGTGGCCGACACCACAGGCTCGATCAATACCAGCAGCGTGGGCAAGACCAACTTCTGGTCCTGGGCCAAGCCGCTGTATGGCGCCAGCCCGGCGGCCGACATGGGCTTGACCGGCAACAGCACGCCGTCGCGCCCCGCCACCGAGGCCAATACCGCCCGCCTGGCTGCCAAACCCAAGGCGGGCTGGATCAACGACGCCAATATCGAGACCGACTGAAAGAAAAACATCCTGCGCCTGCACGACGAAAAGCAGGCCGGCAATGCCCAGTACCAGGCGGCCTTGATCGCCAAGGGCTTGCCGGCGGGGTTGTACGCCTCGGCCTTGGCGGGCACGCCGTCGTTGTGCGCGTCATGCCACGCGTCCAATGCCCTGCCAGGCAGCGGCGTGGCCGGCGTGACCGCGCTGACCAGCGCACTGCACACCAACCACGGCCGGGCCATTGACCCGGCCACCATGCTGTCGCTGGACAGCAGCAGCAACCGCAGCGCGTGTTATGCCTGCCACCCGGGCTCGGTGACCAAGTGCTTGCGCGGCGCGATGGGCGACGCGGTGGACGCCAACGGCAACGCCAGCATGGGCTGCCAAAGCTGCCACGGCAACATGAGCGCGGTGGGCCACCCGGCCCGCGTAGGCTGGCTGCAAGAGCCCACCTGCCAAGCCTGCCACCATGACGGCAAGCGCACCACCAGCGCGCTGGATGCTGCGGGCAAGCTCGTCACGCCGGCCGACACCCGAGTTGCCACCACGCCCAATGGGCCGGCGGCGGGCTTCTCGCTGTTCCGCTTCAGCAAGGGCCACGGCGGCATGCAGTGCGAGTCATGCCACGGCGCCACCCATGCCCAATACCCCAGCTCGCACGCCAATGACAATCTGCAAAGCATTGCGCTGCAAGGCTATGCCGGCACAGTGCGCGAGTGCACGGTTTGCCACAGCACCGTGCCCGTCACCGCCAACGGTGGCCCACACGGCATGCACACCATCGGCCAGCGCTGGGTCAGCAAGCACGGCGACATGGTGGGCGGCAGCGATGGCGCGGCCGCCTGCACCACCTGCCATGGCAGCAACTACCGGGGCAGCCCGCTGTCGCAAGTCAAGGCCGTGCGCACCTACACCATCGAGCGTGGCAGCCACAGCTTTGCCGCTGGCCAAAACGTGGGCTGCTACGACTGCCACAACGGCCCGAAGCCCTGATCCCCAAACCACCCCGTG
>JAYWDK010000018.1:0-2778 GCA_043779845.1 Betaproteobacteria bacterium
TGCCCATGTTTTTGGGGCTGGACCTGCGGGGTGGCGTGCACTTCTTGATGCAGGTCGACATGAAGGCCGCGCTCACCAAAAAAGCCGAATCCACCGCCGGCGACGTGCGCACCATGTTGCGCGACAAAAATATCCGCCATGCTGGCATCAGCCGCGACGGCAACCTGGTGCTGGTCAACTTCCGCGACAAGGCGGGCATCGATCAAGCGCAAGCGCTGCTGTCTGACCAACTGGCCGATCTTGCGTGGACCGAAACCCAGGACGGCGCCGACTTCAAGCTCACTGGCGCGCTCAAACCCGCAGCGGCGCGCGCGGTGCAAGAGTCGGCGATCAAGCAAAACATCACCACGCTGCACAACCGGGTGAACGAGCTCGGTGTGTCCGAGCCGGTGATCCAGCAGCAAGGCAGTGACCGCGTGGTGGTGCAGTTGCCGGGCGTGCAAGACACGGCCAAGGCCAAGGACATCATCGGCCGCACGGCCACGCTGGAGGTGCGCCTGGCCAACAGCAGCGCCGAGGCGATGGAGGCCTTGCGCGGCGGTGGCCCCGTGCCTTTTGGCAGCGAAAAATACCTGGAGCGGGATGGCTCGCCCATCATCGTCTACCGCCAGGTCATCCTCACGGGTGAAAACCTGACCGACGCCCAGCCGGGTTTTGACGGCCAGAACGGCGGCGAGGCAGCGGTTCACCTGACGCTGGACGCCAAGGGCGCGCGCATCTTTCGTGACGTGACGCGCGAGAACATCAACAAGCGCATGGCGATTTTGCTGTTTGAAAAGGGCAAGGGCGAGGTGGTGACGGCACCGGTGATCCGCTCTGAAATCGGCGGCGGCCGGGTGCAGATCTCGGGCCGCATGAGCACGTCCGAGGCGGCTGATACCGCGCTGCTGCTGCGTGCCGGATCGCTGGCCGCGCCGATGGAAATCATCGAAGAGCGCACCATCGGCCCCACCCTGGGCGCTGAAAACATCGCAAAAGGCTTTGCCAGCGTGGGCTACGGCTTTGCGGCCATCGCCATTTTCATGTGCGGTTATTACCTGCTGTTTGGCGTGTTTTCAACGCTGGCGCTGGCCTTGAACCTGTTGCTGCTGATTGCGGTGCTGTCGATGTTGCAGGCCACGCTCACGCTGCCGGGCATTGCCGCCATCGCGCTGACGCTGGGCATGGCCATCGACTCGAACGTGCTGATCAACGAGCGCGTGCGTGAAGAGCTGCGCAACGGCAGCTCACCGCAAAACGCCATCACCGCCGGCTACGAGCGGGCGTTTTCCACCATTCTTGATTCGAACATCACCACCTTGATTGCCGGTCTGGCCTTGCTGGCTTTTGGCTCGGGTTTTGTGCGCGGTTTTGCGGTGGTGCACTGCCTGGGCATCATGACCTCGATGTTCTCGTCGGTGATGTTCTCGCGTGGCCTGGTCAACCTCTGGTACGGCGCCAAAAAGCGGCTCAAGTCGGTGTCGATCGGGCAGGTGTGGCGGCCCGACGGCGCGCCACCAGCCGTCACAGCGCTGATGTCCGATGAAGGCATTGACGACCCCGTCGTCGAGCCCATTGCCAAAGCCTGATCCAGCGGAGATAAAAAAATGGAATTTTTCCGAATCCGCCGCGACATCCCGTTCATGCGGCATGCGCTGGTCTTCAACATCATCTCGTTCCTGACCTTCGCACTGGCGGTGTTCTTCCTGCTGACGCGGGGCCTGCACCTGTCGATTGAATTTACCGGTGGCACGGTGCTGGAGGTGGAATACACCCAGACGGCGAATCTCGAAAAAACCCGTGCGGCGGTGGATGCGCTGGGTTTTGGCGACGTGCAGGTGCAAAACTTTGGCACCTCGCGCGACGTGCTGGTGCGCCTGCCCGTGCGCAGCGAGGTCAAGCAGGCCGATGTGGCGCCGCTGGTATTTGGCAAGCTCTGCGCGGCCGAGGGCGGTACGGTGGCCACCAAGGCCTATGTCACGCCCCAGGGTGAATCGGTCAGCCGGCCGTCATGCACCACCCCAGCCGGCATTGAGCCGGTGAAGCTGTCGCGCACCGAATTTGTGGGCCCGGCCGTGGGGGATGAGTTGGCCAGCGACGGCGCCAAGGCCCTGGCCTTTGTGGTGCTTGGCATCATGGCGTATCTGGCGGTGCGCTTTGAGTGGAAATTTGCAGTGGCCGCGATCATCGCCAACATGCACGACGTGATCATCATCCTGGGCTTTTTTGCCTTCTTCCAGTGGGAGTTTTCACTGGCGGTGCTGGCGGCGGTGCTGGCGGTGCTGGGCTACTCGGTGAATGAATCGGTGGTGATCTTTGACCGAATTCGCGAGGCGTTCCGCAAGTTCCGCAAGCTCACCACGCCGCAAGTCATCGACCACGCCATCACCAGCACCATGAGCCGCACCATCATCACCCACGGCTGCACCCAGATGATGGTGCTGTCGATGTTGTTGTTTGGCGGTCCGACCCTGCATTACTTTGCGGTGGCCCTGACGATCGGCATCCTGTTTGGCATCTACTCGTCGGTGTTCGTGGCGGCGGCCATTGCCATGTGGCTGGGCGTAAAGCGTGAAGATCTCGTCAAACCCACGGGCAAAGAACAAGACCCCAACGACCCGCATGCCGGGGCCGTGGTATAGATGGCACTCATTGTTCATCGCTGAATAGCCGACCTCACCATGGCGACCGCCGCCGACACCGCACAAATTGCCAGTCACGCCAGGCAGCTCTACATAGAGGCCCTGCTCAAGGGTTTGCCCAGCTTGGTGTCGCACGTCAGCACAGGCGCGCGCGAGC
>JAYWDK010000019.1:0-2776 GCA_043779845.1 Betaproteobacteria bacterium
TAGCGCAGTTGCGCCCCGCACAGCGGCCCGTCTCCCAGTGGATGGTGCTGCTGCATCATGGCTCGCCAGATGCGCGAGTGCGCACGGTCGCCGTTGACCACCACCAGCTCGACAACGCCAAGCCGCTGCAGAGTGGTCTTGAGCTGCGGCCATGGTTCTTCGACTCTGGCAACGGAATCCTTGCCCGCTTCGAAGCTGACCGGTCTGGCCGGCGGCAATTCAATCAACCCACGCCGCTCGAGCTTGACCAGCAGGGCCCGGCAACTCGACTCCTTCGCCCGTCCCGCCGCATCCTTCCAATCCAACCAGCCGCATACCAGCCTGGACAACGCGCTACGCGTCAGGTCCGCTGTTTCACGAACAACCTGCCCGATCCGCTCGACTATCTCGTCAGTGAACTCGCGTTGCGCTACATGCATGCGGCAAGAGTAGCGAAAAAAGTTTCCCGTGTCCAGCGCGATAGAGGGTCAGCCTGCTTGCGGGAGAGGGTTGGGGTGAGGGTGAATCGAGGTCACAAACCATTGGCTGAGCTTGAGGGCCAATCAGGTGCCGGGATGAGCGCTAGGAGCCTGTCGGGCGTTCAGGGATCGGCTGCGGCCCGCCGGCCAGCATCTTGCCGCAGCGCGTAGGAGTGCTCCGACAAGCACGGCGGCAAGCCGCCGATGGCGGAAAGCCACCCGCCACCCCACACTGACGTCGACAGCCGGCATTTCGCCGGCGCAGCCTGACGCAGGGACAGACCATGAGCCAGCGATTGATGATCAGAGTAGGCGGTATTGCCTTGGCCAGCTTGTTGGCGGCCGGTTGTGCCGACATGAGCCCACGCCAGCAGGGCACGGCGCAAGGTGCCGGCATCGGCGCGATAGCGGGCGCGGTGCTCAGCTCGGCCACGGGTGGCAGCGCGGGCAGCGGCGCGGTGGTGGGCGGCGCGCTGGGCGCGGTGGCCGGCAACGTATGGTCCAAGCGCCAAGAAGACCGCCGGCTTGCGCTGGCGCAAGCCACGCAAGGCACCGGTGTTGAGGTCAGCCGCACGGCCGACAACCAACTCAAGTTGAACATCCCCAACGATGTTTCGTTCAATACCAACAGCGCCACGATTCAGCCTGCCATGCGCGGCGTGCTGGATCCGTTTGTCACGCATTTGCGCGGCGATACCGGTGCGAAAATCAACATCGTGGGCCACACCGACAGCACTGGCTCAGACGCGCTGAACAACGCACTGGCGATGGACCGGGCGCAAAGTGTGCGGGATTACCTGGTGGCGCGCGGCGTGCCGGCGGCGCAGGTGCAAACCGCCTCACGCGGCGAGCGTGAACCGGTGGCAGACAACGGCACCGAAGCCGGCCGCGCGCGCAACCGCCGGGTCGAGATCTACCTGCGCGAGCCGGCCAACTGAGCCCCACCCGCGTGGCGGCGACCTTGGGGGTCAAGTCAACGCCGGGCCGCCCCAAGTTGACTTGCTCCCCCTCGGGGGGACGGTCGCCGCTGGCGGCGACCTTGGGGGCCATCAAGTTCAATGTGAGCGGATCATCGTCCCGTAGGCCTGGTCGGTCAGGATCTCCAGCAGCAGCGCATGCGGCACCCGGCCGTCGATGATGTGCACCGCGTTGACGCCGCTCTTGGCGGCGTCCAGCGCGCCGGCAATCTTGGGCAGCATGCCACCCGAGATGGTGCCGTCGGCAAACAGCTCGTCGATGCGACGCGCCGTCAGGTCGGTCAGCAAGTTGCCCTGCTTGTCCAGCACGCCGGCAATGTTGGTGAGCATCAGCAGCTTTTCGGCCTTGAGCACGGTGGCCAGCTTGGCCGCCACCACGTCGGCGTTGATGTTGTAGCTCTCGTTGTTTTCGCCAAAACCGATCGGGCTGATCACCGGGATGAAGGCGTCGTCTTGCAGCGCCTTGACCACGCTGGGGTCAATCGAATCGATCTCGCCCACCTGGCCCACATCCACCTCTTTGCTGGGGTCGTCGCGGTCCAGCATCTTGAGCTTGCGGGCGCGGATCATGGCGCCGTCGCGCCCGGTCAAGCCCACGGCCTTGCCGCCGGCGGCGTTGATCAGGCCCACGATGTCTTGCTGAACCTCGCCGCCCAGCACCCACTCCACCACTTCCATCGTCTCCTCGTCGGTGACGCGCATGCCCTGGATGAAGATGCCCTTCTTGCCGATCTTGGCCAGCGCCTCGTCGATTTGCGGCCCGCCGCCGTGCACCACGATCGGGTTCATGCCCACCAGCTTGAGCAGCACGATGTCTTCGGCAAAGTCTTGCTGCAGCGCCGGGTCGGTCATGGCGTTGCCGCCGTATTTGATGACCAGCGTTTTGCCGTGGAACTTGCGGATGTAGGGCAGCGCCTGGGCCAGGATCTCGGCCTTGTCGCGCGCGGCGATGTGGGTCATGTCGGGGACAGCGGGGGCAGCGGAAATTGGGCTGGTCATGGCCGATCCTTGGGTGAGAGCGAGGGATTGAGAGCGAGGGTTTGAGCGCACTACTGACGCTTGCTGCGTTGCAGCAAATCAACCCATTGTAGAAACATCCTCGGCAGTTTTGAGGCGCCTATGCCGGGCCGGGCCAGTGGCCATTCTGGCAAGCATGCAGCCTGCACTTCGGCGCCTAGGAGCCTGTCGGGCTTGGGGTCGGGCCCACGCCGGGGAGAGTTTCGGTGCCGGGCTAGACGCTGGAGAGGCGTGTGGCCCAGCCACACAACGAGTCGGCAACGACGCCTGGTGCCGAAAATCTCCCCGGCCCTTCGGGTTGACCCTGAAAATGGGCTGATCCGT
>JAYWDK010000020.1:0-8062 GCA_043779845.1 Betaproteobacteria bacterium
GGCTGGGGTGAATTGAGCGGCACCTCGATCAGCGACCAGCCCGCGTCCACCAGCGCCTGGCCCACGGCCACGGCCTCGGCCGGCGTGATGCCACGCAGGATGGCCACCAGCGGCAATGGCTGCAGGGCGCGCGCCAGGCGGTGGGCGGCGCTGTCAATGTTGGCGGTGGATTTGGACTCGGGCATGCGCGGGTTCATCAAGAGGGCAACAAGGGGTCAGCAAGTGCCCAGTGTGCCTGCCAGCGCGGCCAGGCCCGCCCAGGTGGCCTCGGAGCCCACGGCCACGCCTTGCAGGCCCAGCCCACCCAAGGCCCGTTGATAACGCGCCGTAAGTGCGGCCTGGCCCACCAGCACAAGCGGCTGGCCGGCCGGATGAGGCTGGGCGGCCAGCTGCGCACGCAGCTCTTCGCCGATCACCAGGCCCGACAAGTAGCTGGCCAGAGCTGGGCCGTCAAGGCGGTCAAACAGCGACAGGCTGCGCACCGAAAACAAATGGTGTAGCAAACCACCGGGGCGCAGCGCTTGGGCCACACCCCGGTCAAACGCCTCAGGCACCAGCGGCACTTCTTCGGCCGGCAAAGTGCGCGCCAGGATAGAGTGCTGGCGGAACAACGCATAACACTCGCCGGTCATGTGGGTGGCAAAGCCGATGATCTGGCCGCCGCGCACCGTGGCCCACTTGCTGTGCGTGCCAGGCAGCACCAGCGTGGCGTCTACCAGGCTCAGCAACCGCAGCGCGCCAAAAATCTGGGTTTCTTCACCGCGCATCACGTCGGGTGCATCGATGGCCTCGTCCACGGCCAAGCCCGGCACGATGGCCACGCCCGGTTGCACCCACAGCAGCCGCGCGGCCAAATCGGGCTGCCCCGCCGGGCACGGGCAATACGCCGCCTCGGCCCAGCCTTGGCGGCTGCCCACCATGCCGGCCATCAGGCAGGGCACGCCGGGGTGCGCGGCGCGCCAGGCACCGAACTCGGCCTTAAACGCCGCCGCCCAGCCGCCCGGCGCCACGCTGAGCAAACCACGCGGCGCGGCGTGCTCCGCCAGCACCGTGCCATCAACCGTCAGCAGCGCACCCCGCAGCGCGGTGGTGCCCCAATCCACGGCCAACAGGGCGGGCTTGGTGGACGTGAAGGATGCGCCCGTCAATGGTTGTCTTTGGGCACAAACGCGCCGCGCTGGCCCACCAAAAAGTCCAGGTCGCAGCCCTCGTCGGCTTGCAGCACATGATCGATGTACAGCTTCCAGTAGCCGCTGCTCAGGGGCGGCGTGGGCGCCGTCCACAGCGCCAAACGGCGCGCCAGCTCAGTGTCGTCCACGTGCAGGTGCAGGCTGCGGCCCGCCACGTCGAGCGTGATCAGGTCGCCGTCCTGCACCACCGCCAAGGGCCCGCCGGCCGCCGCCTCGGGCGCCGTGTGCAGCACCACCGTGCCGTAGGCGGTGCCGCTCATACGGGCGTCGCTGATGCGCACCATGTCGGTGATGCCTTTGCGCAGCACCTTGGGCGGCAGCGGCATGTTGCCCACCTCGGCCATGCCGGGGTAGCCCTTGGGGCCGCAGTTTTTGAGCACCATGATGCAGGTCTCGTCGATGTCCAGCGCCTCGTCGTCAATGCGTGCATGGAAGTCGTCGCTGTCCTTGAACACCACCGCGCGGCCGGTGTGCTGCATCAGCGCGGGCGTGGCGGCGCTGGGCTTGATCACCGCGCCGCGCGGCGCCAGGTTGCCACGCAGGATGGCGATGCCGGCCTTCTCTTTGAACGGTTGGTCCAGCGTTTTGATGACTGCGGGGTTGTAGTTTTGCGCGTCGGCAAAGTTCTGGGCCACGGTGTGGCCGCTGGCGGTGACGATGTCCTGGTGCAGGTGTTGGGCGATCTCTTTCATCACCACTTGCAGGCCGCCGGCGTAGCAAAAATCTTCCATCAAATACTGGCCACTGGGCTGCAAATTGACCAGGCAAGGCAGCTCACTGGCCAAACGATCAAAGTCGTCGATGCCGAGCTTGACGCCCAACCTGCCGGCGATGGCGATCAGATGAATCACGGCATTGGTGCTGCCGCCAATCGCCGCCAAGGTCTTGATGGCGTTCTCGAACGCCTCTCGCGTGAGCACCTGGCCGATGGTCTGGTCGTCGTGCACCATCTGCACGATGCGCCGGCCCGCGTTGCGCGCCAGCACGTTGCGGCGGCCGTCCACCGCCGGGTAGGCAGCGTTGCCGGGCAAGCCAATGCCCAGCGCCTCCACCATGCTGGCCATGGTGCTGGCCGTGCCCATCGTCATGCAGTGGCCGTGGCTGCGGTGCATGCAGCTCTCGGTCTCAAAAAAATCAGCCAGCTTGAGCGTGCCTGCGCGCACTTGCTCGCTCATGCTCCACACGCCCGTGCCCGAGCCCAGCTCTTGGCCGCGCCACTTGCCATTGAGCATGGGCCCACCGCTCACGCCGATGGTGGGCAGGTTGGCGCTGCCCGCGCCCATCAACAAACTGGGCGTGGTTTTGTCGCAGCCCATCAGCAGCACCACACCGTCGATCGGATTGCCACGGATGCTTTCTTCGACGTCCATGCTGGCGAGGTTGCGGTAAAGCATGGCGGTGGGGCGCAGCAGCGTCTCGCCAAGGCTCATCACCGGAAACTCCAGCGGGAAACCACCGGCCTCGTAGACGCCGATCTTGACCTGCTCGGCCAGCGTGCGGAAGTGGCTGTTGCAGGGCGTGAGCTCGCTGAAGGTATTGCAGATGCCGATCACCGGCCGGCCGTCGAATTGGTCATGCGGCACCCCCTTGCCCTTGACCCAGCTGCGGTAGGCAAAACCATCACGGTCCTGGCGGCCAAACCACTGCTGGCTGCGCAAGGGACCGCCGGGCCGCCCCAAGCTTCCGGCGCCCCCTTGGGGGGTGGCCGCCACATCGCGGTGGCCAGGGGGCTCATCAGCTACTTCAGGCTTCTTTTTGGGCGACGTGTTGGAAGATGTGCTCATGGTGTGCTGGCTTTCCCGGGTGGGCTTGTCGACTCGATTCAGGCATATTATGGTATGACGATTGATCGCGGGGTTGGCAAAAACCCGGCAAAACCCTGAGGAGAATTCCGGTGTCCGCATCCCATTCAAGCGCTCAAGATGGCGCGCCCATCAACATCCTGGCCGTCGCCAAGTTGTCGTCGCTGCTGGCACCTCGCCTGACCGCCAGTTTCACCGTGCACGACCGCCTGCATGAGCTTGATCCTGGAGCGTTGGCCGCGCTGGCGCCGCGCATTCGGGGCATCGCTGCCAGTGGTGAATCCAAAATCAGCGCCGAGTTGATCGGGCAACTGCCGGCGCTGGAGATCATCTCGGTGATGGGCGTGGGCTACGACGGCGTGGACGTGGCTGCGGCCAAGGCGCGCGGCGTGATCGTCACCCACACGCCCGACGTGCTCAACGACGACGTGGCCGACCTGGCCATCGGGCTGATGCTCAGCGCCGCCCGCCAATTGCCCGCCGCCGACCGCTACGTGCGCGCCGGCCAGTGGCCCCAGGGCCCCATGCCGCTGGCCCGCAAGATGTCGGGGGCCCGGGTTGGCATCGTGGGCATGGGCCGCATCGGCCAAGCCATTGCGCAGCGCGCATTGGCGTTCAACATGAAGGTGGCCTACACCGCACGCAGCGCCAAAACCGCGCTGCCCTTTGCCTATTGGCCGTCGGTCGAGGCACTGGCTGTGGCCAGTGATTTTTTGGTGGTCATCACGCCCGGCGGCGCGGGCACACGCCACTTGATCAACGCCCAAGTGCTTTCCGCGTTAGGTGCCAACGGAATTTTGGTGAACGTGGCGCGTGGCTCGGTGGTGGATGAAGCCGCGCTGATCGACGCGCTGGAGCGCGGCGTGATCGCCGGCGCCGGCCTGGACGTGTTCGAAAACGAGCCCAATGTGCCCGAGCGCCTGCGCGCCATGCCGCAGGTGGTGCTCACGCCGCACGTGGGCAGCGCCACCCAGAACACCCGCCAAGCCATGGCCGACCTGGCGTTTGACAACTTGCAGCGCCGGCTGAACGGCCAGAGCGCGTTGACGCCAGTGCCTGAATGCCACTGAAACGGCCGCCACCCAAGCAGAGCAACCAGCGAGGCTGAAGGCACGCCGCCATCCCGGGAAAGCCCGGGGCTTGCTGCCAATCAATCATCATACGATAAGACCTTGGCGCGATCGTTCAATGCTGCACCCTCACGTGCCTTGTGTTGCTACCACCCTGAATCCCCCAGGAGACCCCAAAATGAAACTCAAGACTTTGATGACAGCGGCCCTGGTGGGCGCTGGCCTGCTAGTCGGCAACCCCGCCATGGCGCAGGCCCAAGAGAAACTCACCGTGTGGTGGGTCAAGGGTTTTTACAAGGCCGAGGACGACGCCCTGTTTGAGGCGATCAAGAAGTTCGAGACCAAGTACAAAAACATCAAGGTCGAGCTGTCGCAATACCCCATTCAAGACACCATCCCCAAGACCGTCTCAGCCTTGGATTCAGGCTCGCCGCCCGACGTGGCGTACTCGGATGTGTTCGACTTTCAGGTCACCGCCAAGTGGGCGTTTGACGGCAAGCTCGAAGACATCTCCAAGGTGATTGACCCGATCCGCACCAAGTTTGCGACCAATACCATCGAGACCACGTTCTTGTACAACAACGAGACCAAGTCTCGCGCGTACTACGCCTTCCCGATCAAGCAGCAAACCATGCACATCGAGTACTGGAAGGACATGCTCGGCGAGGCAGGCTACAAAGAAAGCGACATCCCGAAAGACTGGAAAGGCTATTGGGATTTTTGGTGCGACAAGGTGCAAACCGGCTACCGCAAGAACACCGGCAAGCGCGGTTTTGGCACCGGCTTCCCGATGGGCGTGGACAGCAGCGATTCGTTCTACTCGTTCCTGACGTTCATGGACGCGTACAACGTCAAGCTGGTCAACGATTCAGGCAAGCTGCTGGTGGACGACCCCAGCGTGCGCGCCGGCCTGATCAGCGCCATGTCTGACTACACCTCGGTCTACACCAAGGGCTGCACGCCGCCGTCGTCCACCAGCTGGAAGGATCCGGACAACAACGTCGCGTTCCACAACAAGACCACGGTGATGACGCACAACGCCACCATCTCGATCGCGGCCAAGTGGCTGGACGACATGAACAACGCCGCGCTCACGCCCGAGCAGCGCGCCGTGGCCAAGAAGAACTACACCGAGCTGATCGCCACCGCCGGCTTCCCGAACAAGCCCGACGGCAGCAAGATGATCTACCGCGCGGCCATCAAAACCGGCGTGATCTTCAAAGACGCCAAGAACAAGGACGGCGCCAAGAAGTTCGTGGCCTTCATGCTCGACGAGGCCAACCTCACGCCCTATGTTGAAGGCTCGTTGGGCCGCTGGTTCCCGGTCACCAAGCTCGCCCAGCAAAGCCCGTTCTGGAAGGTGGACAACCACCGCCTGGCGGTCTACAACCAGTTCATGAATGGCACGGTGCCGTTTGAATTCACCAAGAACTACAAGTTCACGGTGCTGAACAACGAAAACGTCTGGGCCAAGGCCATGAACCGCGTGCTCAACGAGAAGGTGCCCGTCGACAAAGCCGTGGACGAAATGATCGCCCGCATCAAGGTCGTTGCCGGTAGCTGAGCGCACAGGCCGAGACGCGAGACGCAGTCAAGCGCGGCGCAGTCACGCGAGACGCGCTCAAGCGTGGCGCAGTCAAGCGTGGCGCGTCTCGGCCTTCAACATTCTTTTCACACCCAGCCAGTGGTGGCCCACCCGGGCAGGCCGCTGGCCGGGCCTTGCCTGAATTGCCGCCATGAGCCAAGCCGCCCTCGTTGCAGCCCTGCCAGCGCCCCCCCGCAAACCCCTGAGCCCCTGGGAGTTTTGGGGCCGCATGCTGGTGCTGCCCTACCTGCTGATCTTCGTGATCTTTGTGCTGTACCCGGTGGGCTATGGTTTGTGGCTGGCGCGCCACCCCGCGAGTTACGTCAAGCTGTTTGAGGACCCGATCTTCTACCGCACCGTCGTCAACACGCTGGTGTTTCTGGTGGTGGGCATCAACATCAAGATGGTGATTGCGCTGGTGTTGTCGGGCTTTTTCATCCAGGTGCGCTGGTGGATCAAGGCGCTGTCGCTGATCTTCATCCTGCCCTGGGCGCTGCCGTCGATCCCCACCATCCTGTCGGTGCGGTTCATGCTGAACCCCGAGTGGGGTGTGATCAACAGCCTGATCTTCCGGCTCACTGGCCTGGACGGCCCCAATTGGCTCAACGACCCCACGCTGGCGCTGAGTTTCTCGATGCTGATGCACATCTGGAAATCGCTGCCCTTCTGGACGCTCATCCTGATTGCCGGGCGCCTGGCGATCCCCACCGAACAGTACGAGGCCGCGTCGGTTGACGGCGCCACCCACTGGCAAAAATTCAAGTTCATCACCTGGCCCAGCCTGCGCACGCTCTACCTCACCTCCACCATCCTGTCGATGATCTGGACGCTCGGTGACTTCAACAGCGTCTACCTGCTCACCGGCGGGGGCCCGGCCGATTTGACGCACGTGCTGGCCACGCTGGGCATCCGTTATCTGCGCCTGGACCAGGTGGACTTGGCCATGACGTCCATCGTGGTCGCGCTGCCCGCCGTGCTGCCGCTGGTGTACTTCATGATGAAGAGGTTGTCGAAATGATGCCCCCAAGCTCAATTCTTTCGCGCCCCCCCGAGGGGGAAGTCTGGGCCCTTCGGGCGGCCGGACGGGCCCAGACAATGACGCCCCCAAGCTCAATTCTTTCGCGCCCCCCCGGGGGGGAGATCTGGGCCCTTCGGGCGGCCGGGCGGGCCCAGACAATGACGCCCCCAAGCTCAATTCTTTCGCGCCCCCCCGAGGGGGACCAGACATGAGCCGCCGTCTGACCCTCAAAAAAGTGACCACCGAAGCCAAGCTGCTGTTGATCGGCATCCCGGTGTTTCTGTGGACCATCATTCCGGTCTACCACCTGTTTCTGTTTGCGATCTCGACCAAGGATTCAGCCACCTCGGGCAAGCTGTGGCCCGACCACCCCACGCTGCAAAACTTTGACTTCGTCTTCAACCAGAAGCACTTCTACCTGGATCACTTCTGGCTCCAGATGGGCAACTCGGTGCTCATCGCGGTGTCGGTGGGGGCGCTCACCTTGTTCATTGCCACCTCGGCCGCGTTTGCCATCAGCCGGCTCAAGGTGGCGGGTGGGCGCTGGGTGATGAACCTGGCGCTGCTCACCTACTTCATCCCGGCGGCGTTTTTAGCCGTGCCGATGTACAAAACCATGGGCAACTATGGTTTGCTCAACAACCAGTGGTCGCTGATTTTGGCCATGGTCACCATTGCCTCGCCCTACTGCATCTGGGTGCTCAAGCAGGCGTCCGACAAGCTGCCGTTTGAGCTTGACGAGGCCGCGCGCATGGACGGCGCCACGCCGCTGCAGCTGTTCCGCCTGGTGTACCTGCCACTGATGGTGCCCTCGCTGGTGGCCGTGGGCACCTACGCCCTGCTGCTGGCCTGGAACGAGTACCTGTACGCGTTCTTGCTGCTGAGCAACGACACCAAGGTCACGCTGGCGGTGGCGCTGGGCCACTTTTTGTCGGCCGACGACTCGCCCTGGGAGCTGCTGATGGCCACCGGCCTGATCTACGCGCTGCCGCCGGCCGCCATCTACTACACCTTCAAACGCTACATGGTGGGCGGCCTGACCGCCGGCGCCGTCAAGAGCTGACCGAACCGAGAGCCCGAACATGGCAACCGTCACCTTCCGCAACATCCAGAAAGCCTACGGCCCGGTCAAGGTCATCCACGGCATCGGCTTCGACATCGCCGATGGCGAGTTTGTGGTGCTGGTCGGCCCGTCGGGCTGCGGCAAGAGCACGCTACTGCGCATGCTGGCCGGGCTGGAGGAGATCACCGGCGGCGAGATCCTGATCGACGACAAGGTGGTGAACGACCTTGAATCAAAAGACCGCGACATTGCGATGGTGTTCCAGAGCTACGCGCTCTACCCCCACATGACGGTTGGTGAAAACATGGCCTTCAGCATGAAGCTGCGCAAGGCC
>JAYWDK010000021.1:0-2765 GCA_043779845.1 Betaproteobacteria bacterium
GCCACCGCCAATGAGCTGTCGATCACGCCCCGGATGTCTTGCATGATTGCCGTGATGTCCACCCGGGGCTTGGGCTTTTGCAGCAGGTTGTAGATCGCCGCAATCGCGCTGCCCTGCGGCTCATGTTTGAACAAGCCAGGGTTCGGAAATAGCCCCCTGAACCGGTCGGCCACGTCCTCGGCCAGCACCTGAAACGTCTTCTTGGTCTCGGGCGACTTGCTCAGCGCGTTTTGCGCGTCCAGCAGCGCGGCCCAGGTCTCGGGGCCCTTGGCCGCCCGCACCAACCTGTCCAGCTCGAAGCCCGCGTCAAGCAGGTGGGCTTGAGCCTGGGCAATCGACGCCGCGTACTCGGCCAAGGCCTGCGCCTCGTCCAACAAGGGATCCACCAGCGGATCCACCGAGGGATCAAACAGCGGCCCTTTGTCGCCCTGGGCATAGGTGGCCAGCGCCTTGCGCAGGCTTTTCAGCATGCCGTTGTAGTCAATGATCAAGCCGTTTTTCTTGTGCGCCGCCACCCGGTTGACGCGGGCAATGGCCTGCATCAGCGTGTGGCCCTTCATCGGCTTGTCCAGGTACAAGGTGGCCAATGACTTGACATCAAAACCGGTCAGCCACATGGCGCACACCACCGCCACCCGAAACGGGTGCTTGCCATCCTTGAAGCACTCGTCCACCGCCCGCCCGGCAATGCCCTTGGCCATCAGCTCGCGCAAGGGCCGCACGTTGATGCCCTCGGCGGCAAAGTCTTTCACCTCGTTTTGCTCGGGGCTGAACACGGGGTGAATTTGCGTGGCCAGCATCCAGTCGATCTGCGCCGCGTCGCGCCGCAAGCCCTCGGGCAAGGGCCCGCCCTTGGCCTCGAAGCGGGCTTGCTCGTCCAGCAGGGCGGCCCTCAGTGCTTCAATCTTGGCTTGCCACTTGATGTTGATGCGCGCGGCCATCTTGGCGCAGGTGATCTTGTCGATGCACACCAGCATGGCCTTGGCGTTGCCGCCGTAGTGGGGCGGCGCGCCCGGCTTCACCGGCGCCTCCATCAGCCGCCAGCGCTGGTGATAGTGCGCCACCAGGTCGGTGGCCACGTCGTCCAGGTGGGTGTCCGAGGTCAGCACCGGGTAGTCACGCGCCAGCTCGCGGTAGAGCTTTTCCTCCTGCTCTTCGCTCAGCTCGCCGTCGGCGCGGGCGGCGTCAATGCGGGCCGCTATGCGCTGGTTCAAGTCGGCGTCCACCAGCGCCAGCTTCTCGCCCCGGTTCTCGTAGTACAGCGGCAAGGTGGCGCCGTCGGCCACGGCGCGCTGAAAGTCGTAAACGGACACGTAGCGGCCAAACACCTGCTCGGTGGCGCTGCGCTCGGCCCCGTCGATCAAGGGCGTGCCGGTGAACCCGATGAACTTGGCCTGGCGCAGCGCCATGCGCATGTTGGTGGCCAGGCTGCCGTATTGCGTGCGGTGCGCCTCGTCAGACACCACGATCACGTCGGCGCGCTGGTTCCAGGGCTCGGCCGCGCGCTTGTTGAACTTGTGGATCAGGCTGAACACATAGCGCCGGTTTTCATCCCGCAACAGGTGCTGCAAGCCGTCGGCGCCGGTGGCTTTGTCGCCCTTGTGGGTGCTCACGCCGCAGCCCACAAAGGTGGTGTAGAGCTGGTCGTCGAGCTCCTTGCGGTCGGTCAGCAGCACAAAGGTGTAGCTGGCCGACACCTTGCGGTGCACCTTCTGGCAGAAGAACACCATCGAGTAACTTTTGCCACTGCCCTGGGTGTGCCAAAACACGCCCAGCTTGCCGGCCAGCACCTCGGCCCGCACGGCGGCGTCGGTGCTCACCAGCTTGCTGATGACCTTGTTCACACCCAAGTACTGGTGGTTGCGCGCCAGCACCTTCACCGTGTGCTCGGCGCTGGCGTCAAACAGCGTGAAGTTTTCCAGCAGGTCCAGCAGGGCGCCCTTGCTGCACAGGCCGCGCAGCAAGATCGGCAGCGTGGGGCGCAGTGGCGGCGCGTCGTGTTGGGGCGCCGGGTCTGCATCCGTCTCGTTCAGGCGTTTCCAGCGGTAAAAGTGATCCCAGCCACTGGTGATCGAGCCATAGCGCGCGTCCAGCCCGTTCGAGACGATCACCAGCGCGTTGTAGTGAAACAGCAACGGGATCGTGTCTTTGTAGTCGCTGTAGTTGTCGTCATACGCCGCCTTCAAGCCTTTGTCGTGGCGCTTGAGTTCAATAAACACCAGCGGCAAGCCGTTGACAAACCCCACCAGGTCGCAGCGCCGCTTGAACGGGCCGCTTTGCACCCACAGCTCGCGCACCAGCAAAAAGTCATTCGTCTCGGGCGCGTCGAAGTCAATCACCCGCACGTGCACGTCGTCGGCTGCTTGACCGGTGGGCGACTGGAGGCTGACGCCATCGCGCATCAAGCGCCACTTCTCCTCGTTGTGTTGCAGCAAGGTTTTGCTGGGGTCAGATTCGTGCAGCCGGTCGCGGGCCAGGCCCAGCTTGGCCCGCCCGGCGGGCGTGGCGGCCAGCTTGGGGTTCAGGCGGGCCAGGGCTTTGTCCAGTTCACGCACCAGCAGCACGTCACTGGCGCTGCTGCGGCCCAGCAGGGAGTTGGGGCCAAAGGTCTCGGCGTTGAAGGCGTACACCGAGCGCCAGTCCAGGTGCTCGGCAAACAGCCGGGCTGCGGGCTCCTGAACGTTGTTGTCTTCTGAATAGTCGGCGCTGGCCATGTAATTTTGTTGCCCCTGTTCAGGGCATTACACCTGAAGGGCGCCGGACAT
>JAYWDK010000022.1:0-2754 GCA_043779845.1 Betaproteobacteria bacterium
AAGTTGGCGCTGTTGAGAATGGCGTTTTGCAAGGCCCCGGTTTTGAGCAGCGCCTCCTGGCGCCGCACCTCGGTGATGCCCGCAGCGCGGCTGGCATCGTCTTGGTCTGTCTCGGGCATGGCGAAACTCCGTGATTGGGCTGGGGCGCGTCTGTCGCAAGCGCTGCGCTAAAGCCCCGCCAGCCGCAGTCGCAACCACCAACGCCGAGACAACAGCCGGCTAACAAACGCAGACGCCAGATGGTCGCAGCCCGAACCGCCAATATCTGTTCGCTGGCGTACACAACCCGCCCAGCGCGCGCACCCACCGCGCCAGGCGCCCAATTCACTTCGGCTGAAGTTGTTGCAGTTCGGCCAGCGTATTGGCGTTGAAAAACGCGTTGGCATCGTTAAACACCACGGTGGCGCAGCGGTGCTGGCCGCACCAGCGGTCAATCTTGCGCTGGCCTTTTTGGGTGAAGGCCACCAGGCTTTCAAGCAACGCGGCTTGCATCAGGCAAAACACCGGCTGCAACTGAAGCTTGCCGTCTTCCAGCGTGGCGGCCATGGCGATCTCGGCGCCCTCGTTCATCAAGGCCTCGGCCAGCCTGGTCACCAGATCCAGCGGAAAGTTGGGCGTGTCGCAGGGCACCGTCACCAGGTACGGCGTTTCACAGTGCTCCAGGCCGGCCAGGAAGCCCGCCAGCGGGCCGGCGAAATCCGCCATGCCGGCAACAGTGGCGTCAGGCCACACCGGCAAACCCATGGCGTCGTAAGCGCCCAGATTGCGGTTGGCGTTGATCATCATGTGGCCCACTTGCGGGCCCAGGCGCATCAGCGCGTGCAGCGCCAGCGGCAAGCCCAGGTGGTTTTGCAGGCCTTTGTCGACGCCACCCATGCGGCTGCCCCGGCCGCCGGCCAGGATCAGGCCGGTGACGTCGTCGGACGAGATGGATTGACCCATGTTCATGCCTCCAGCAGGTCAAAACCCTGAGTCTCAACCTGCATGAAAGCGCGAGTGACCCCCGCCACCGCACGCCAGGTTTTGGCGCGCGGATGTGCGTCAACGGCATCACACAGCTTGTCGACCCAGGGCTGCAAATGGGTTCGAAAAAACCGCCGCTGCTGCTCAAGGTTGCACACGGCCAGGTCGGCCCCGCCATCGTCGCCCGCGTCATCACCGGCGCCACCACCAGCAATCAGGTAGCGCATCACCTCAAAGCCAAACGCAATGTGGTCCTCGGTTTCAAGGCCCTGCACGTCACGCGTCAGGCCCAGCGCCGCCAGGTCTTGGCGCAACACGGCCAGCGGTTTTTCGTTCAGGTAACCCGTCAGGTAAAACGAGGCGTAGGCCAACACCTCCGACCTGCCCACGCCGTGGAACAGCGCCTCGTGCTCGGCGGCCGCATCGGCCTGTGTGGTGGCGCGCAGGGCGGCCACCAGCTCGCCCCACGGCGCCTCAAGATGGCCACCGGGCTGCGGCGCCTCGGTCACGGCCACCTTGAACTGCTGCATCAGTGCGGCGTCGGGCGGGGCCAGCCACAAGCTGGCCAACAGGCCGTACAGCTCGGCCCGGGCCAGTTCTTCGCTGTCGTCGGCGGGCGCAAACCGCAGGGTTTGAGATGGGGAGTCGCTCATTTTGAAGGTTACTCAGAGATCGGTGATGCGGACTTCATGCGCATTGGTGTGCAGGTCGATCACCCGGCAATCGCCACACATCTTCAGCCGGTTGGCCGCCGCGCCCTGGAACGCGGCATGGCCGGCCAGCTTGGTGATCATGGCCTCGATGGCCCGCAAGGTGCCAAAGGGCTTGGCGCAGCGCACGCAGGCGTAAGGCGCCACCTCGTGCAGCACGCGCGCGGCCTTGCGCGCTTTGCCTTCGTCCGCCAGCCACAACCTGGGCACCAGGCTGATGGCTTGTTCGGGGCAGGTGGTGGCGCACAGGCCGCACTGCACGCAGTTTTTCTCGATGAAGCGCAGCTGCGGCTGGTTGGGGTTGTCTTGCAGCGCGCTTTCGGGGCAAGCGCCCACGCAGCTCAGGCACATCGTGCACTTGGCGGTGTCCACCAGCAAGCTGCCGAAGGGCGCGCCGGCGGCCGGCAAGGTGATGGCCTGCTCACTCACGTCAAGCGGGCCCGGCGCGTGCGTCATCAAGTGGTCAATGGCCAAGTCCAACGTGCCACGTTTGTCGGCCTGGGCGGCAAAAGTGGCGGGCTTGTCCACGCCCTGGGCCGGCTTTGAGCGCAGCGTGGCATCGAGCGCGGCCAGGTCGCGTGCGTCGCCGGCCTCGATCAGCTTGAAGTGCTCACCGGCATAACCCAAGCCTTGCAGGATGGCCTCGGCCACCGCCATTTGCTCGGCCAGCGCCTGGCGGTATTCGGGGGCTTCTTCGTCGGTGAGCAGCAACCAGACCTGGTTGGCGCCCTGGGCGATGGCGGCCAGCCACAAATCGATGCCGGCGCTGGCGGTATGCCACAGCGCCACGGGCAGCACGCGGGCCGGCACACCGTTGAGCGTGCCGGTGCGGCGGTCGGCACGGGCGGCGCGGCCCAACTCGTCGATCAGGCGCGCGCCACCGGCCTGGCTGTGCAGCAGCAGCGCGGCGTTCTGGCCGCCGGCCTTGGCGTAGGCCGTCAGCATCGTGCGCAATCGCTTGCCCTGGTCCACCGTGCCGGGGTAGGCAAAACTCATGGCGCCGCTGGGGCACACCGTGCTGCAAGCGCCGCAACCCACGCACAAATGCGGCTCCACCACCACGCCACCACCTTGGCCTTTG
>JAYWDK010000023.1:0-7986 GCA_043779845.1 Betaproteobacteria bacterium
GCCCTTGTGGGGCCGCGCCGCTTTGATGTCTCCGCCGGATGTCAGCCGTTTCAGGCCGCACCGCTTTTGGCTTGCTCAGCTCAGCGGGCTGATCGGTCAGACCGGCCCGTCAAGCCAGAGATTCAACCGTGCTTTTCGTCAAAAAACTGTGCGTCTTCGGTTGAGCCCTTCAGTGCGCTGGTCGAGGCCTTGGCTTCGATGGTGGTGGTCACGGCGTCAAAGTAGCCCGTGCCCACTTCACGCTGGTGCTTGACTGCCGTGAAGCCACGCTCGGCGGCGGCGAACTCTTTTTCTTGCAGTTCGACAAACGCCGTCATGTTGTTGCGGGCGTAGCCGTAGGCCAGGTCAAACATGCCGTAGTTCAGGCTGTGGAAACCGGCCAGCGTGATGAACTGGAACTTGTTGCCCATGGCGCCTAGTTCACGCTGGAACTTGGCGATGGTGGCGTCGTCCAGGTTCTTTTTCCAGTTGAAACTGGGTGAGCAGTTGTAGGCCAGCAGCTTGCCCGGGAACTTGGCGTGGATGGCGTCGGCAAACTTCTTGGCAAAAGCCAGGTCAGGCGTGCCGGTTTCGCACCAGATCAGGTCGGCGTACTCGGCGTAAGCCAGGCCGCGGCTGATGGCTTGGTCAACGCCATTGCGGCTGCGGTAAAAGCCTTCAACCGTGCGCTCGCCGGTGAAGAAAGGCTTGTCGTTGTCGTCCACGTCGCTGGTCACCAGATCGGCGGCTTCGGCATCGGTGCGGGCCAGCAGGATGGTGGGCGTGCCCATCACGTCAGCGGCCAGGCGGGCGGCGATCAGCTTGGAGCAGGCTTCACGCGTGGGCACCAGCACTTTGCCACCCATGTGGCCGCACTTCTTGGCGGCGGCCAGTTGGTCTTCAAAGTGAACGCCGGCGGCGCCCGCTTCGATCATGGCCTTCATCAGCTCAAAGGCGTTCAGCACGCCACCAAAACCGGCTTCGGCGTCGGCCACGATGGGCGCGAAGAAGTCGATGTCGTTTTTGCCTTCGGACCACTGGATCTGGTCGGCGCGGGCAAACGTGGCGTTGATCTTCTTGACGACCTTGGGCACCGAGTCAACCGAGTACAGAGACTGGTCGGGGTACATCTCGCCATTGCTGTTGGCGTCGCCAGCCACTTGCCAGCCGCTCAGGTAAATCGCCTTCAGGCCGGCCTTGACTTGCTGCATGGCCTGGTTGCCCGTCAGCGCGCCCAGCGAGTTGACGAAGGGCTCGGTGTTGATCAGGTTCCAGAGCTTGTTGGCACCGCGCTTGGCCAGCGTGTGGTCAACCTGCACCGAACCCCGCAAGCGCACCACGTCGGCGGCGGAGTAGCCACGCTTGATGCCCTTCCAACGGGGGTTTTCGGCCCAGTCTTTTTCAAGGGCGGCAATTTGTTGGTCACGGGTCAGGGTGCTCATGGTGAAGTCCTAGGGTTAGGGAGTGAGGGAAAACGCTGATTCGATGGCTCTAGCGTACCCGGCTTGCCGGTTTGATGAAAGACTTATGTCTTATAGAAGACTAAATATTATAATCAATTAAATCAACAACTTAACGCCAGTATTCCATGATATGAAATTGAATTTGGCCTGATGGAAATTTCTGTTGCGGCGCAGCATTGTGGCATTTCACATTGCGGAACTGTCATTTCCCCATGTGAAAACGCCCGGGTTCAAGGCCGGCCGGCGGGTCGCGCGGGCCGGGCGCCACCACCAGGCGCCTGATCCACCACAAAAAGCGGGCCCGAGACACACGCCAAAACAGTGGTTTTTTGAGCCATTGACCAGGCCGGCCAGCGTGGATCGTTGACCGCAGCGCAGTTCTTGATTCACCGTGCCCCCGGGTGCTCATGGCCCCGGTGGACTTTGCAACGCAGGCCCATGCCCATCATGAAAGCGTCACCGCAACGTCGTGCAACGCCAAGCCTTGCGCCAAGGCCGGCGGCGCCATGCATGGAAGGCCCCGAGTATTGCGGCGTTGCCGCGCCCTGCAGCCGGGCTTGCGCGTGGTGGTCATGACCGCTTACGGCTCACCGCAGGTGCTGGCTGCCACGCGCGCCGGCGGGTGTCGGCAAACCATCAACAAACCCGTGCAGCCCGACGACTTGCGCAACTTGTTCCGTGCCAGCTGCCCGGGCCACCCCGGCCAGCACCACCGGCACCACCAGCACGAGGCCCTGCCTCACGGCAGGCCCCGAATTGAACGCGGCCCGGGTGCTGGTGGTAGACGACACGCCCGCCAACCTCACCCTGCTGGCCAACTTGCTGAACAAGACCTACCGCGTGCAGCTGGCGGCATCGGGCACCAAGGCGCTTGAACTGGCCTGGCGCAACCCGCCCGACCTCATCGTGCTCAATGGGATGATGCCGGATATCGCCGGCTACGAAGTCTGCCGCCGCCTCAAGGCCGACGAGCGCACCCGCCACGTGCCGGTGTTGTTCCTGACCGCGCTGTCTCGGCCCGAGGACGAAAGCCGTGGGTTCGACGTGGGTGGCGCCGACTTCATCCACAAACCGTTCAACCCCGCCACCGTGCTGGCGCGAGTGGCCACCCAGCTGCAGGTCAAGGCCTGGGCCGACGTGCTGAAAGACCGCAACAGCTGGCTGCAAGACGAGCTGACCGCGCGCATGCGCGAGGTGGACCAGCTACGGGACGCCACGCTGTACGTGATGGTGTCGTTTGCCGAATTCCGCGATGAAGACACCGGCAACCACGTGCGCCGCACCCAGGAGTACGTGCGCACCTTGGCCACCTGGCTGGCCGAGCAGCCCGATCCACGCTATTGGCTGGGCCCCGAGCAAATTGACCAACTCGCCAAGTCGGCGCCACTGCACGACATCGGCAAGGTGGCCATCCCCGATGGCATCTTGCTCAAGCCCGGGCGCCTGACCCCCGAAGAAATGGTCATCATGAAAACCCACGCCATGCGCGGTTGCGAGCTGCTGCACCGCGCCGCCGAGCGCATGGGCAACGAGAGCAGTTTGTTCCTGCACTACGGCATGGAGATCGCTCGCAGCCACCATGAAAAATGGGACGGCAGCGGTTACCCCGACGGCCTGGCGGGCGAGGCCATCCCGCTGTCGGCCCGGCTCATGGCGGTGGCCGACGTTTATGACGCGTTGATCAGCCGCCGGCCCTACAAAGAGCCCATGCACTCCGACGACGCGCTGCAATTCATCTGCCAGACCGCCGGCCAGCACTTTGACCCCAGCGTGGTGCTGGCCTTGCAAGCCACGGTGGGCCAACTCAACGACATCGCCTCGCGTTGGCACGACTGACCACAAAACTTTTGGGCGCTCGCCGCCCACTCGACTTCACGGAAACCCACGCTCATGGCCCCATACCTACCCCACCTGTTGCATCGACGCCGCGTCGCCCAGCGAGCGTCAACTCGCTCAATCTGTGCGCTATTTTTTATCGGCGTTTTGACCGCCGCATCGCCGATTTACGCCCAGGACGTCGCGTGGTCGGGCTTTGGTACCTTGGGTTACGCCCAGTCCGACCGCGACTACGCCTACCAGCGATTCATCAACAGCGCTGGCACGTTTGAGCGCGACAGCGTGCTGGCAATCCAGGCCGATACACGATTGGGGCCTCGGTGGTCTGCCACCCTGCAACTCAAGCTGGCGCCGTCGCTCAAGGCCGAAGCACGCTGGGCCGTGACCCCCGCCTGGGCATTTTTGGCCTGGCGGCCCAATGATGATTGGCTGCTGCGCGCCGGCCGGTTGCGGGTGCCGCTCTACCTGTATTCCGAAGCCATGGACGTGGGCCAGGCCCACGACATGGCGCGCCTGCCCACAGAGATGTACTCGATCGCCCCCAGCGACAACTTCGACGGTCTCTCGGCGAACCGCAGCTGGGCCCTGGGTGACGGCGACCTGAGCGTGGACGCTTACGCTGGCCAGGGCGATGTCACAGCGCGGGTCTGGTTCCGCGACGGCCTGGCCCCCATGGAGGCGGCAGGCGCCAAGTTTTTCGATGTCAATGTCAAGCTCGCAGGGCTGGCGCTAACGCTGAAGCAGCCCGGGCGCCAACTGCGTGCCAGCCTGCATCACACCAGCACCAGCCAGTCCAACGGCAATACCATCCCCGTCGACATTCCCTACGTCAGTCTGGCGCCTGGTGTGGGCTACTACCGGGTGAGCAATGATTTGCCCGGCGGCGTCGACATGACATCGCGCTTGAGCATCAGCAACGTCATCTTCACGCTGGGCGCCGAGCAGACCCTGGGGCAAGGCTGGCGACTGGCCGCCGAGTACGCCGTCAACCGGCAACTGCAAACCGATTTTGGCTCCGATACGCGGGGCGGCTACCTGGCGCTGTTCAAGCAAATAGACAAAATAACGCCGTATGTGAGCGTATCCGCCCTGAAATCAAGGCGTCCCGCGCTGGACTGGTATCAGCGCCTGACCAGCAACCCGCTGCCAGAATTGATGCCAGGCGCGGCGCAAATCAATGCCGCGCAACGCATGGTGGCCGAGTCGATGTGGGTGGCCGACCAGCGCACGCTGGCACTGGGCGCCTCTTACGCCGTCAGCCCCGGCGGCAAGATCAAGGCCGAATGGCAACGCACCCGCATTGGCCAGGTCACCCGGCTGGTGGACGCACTGCCCGGAAGCACCCCCCATGACACGCACGTGGACGTGCTGTCGGTCAACTACAACTTTGCGTTTTGAGGAGGCCAACATGACACGCATCCACAACACCAACGTCATCCAAAACCGCCAGACCTGGGGCGGCCTTCAACCCGGCTTGGCATGCATCGCCACGGGGCTGGCCAAGGTCTGCCGCGACGGTGGGCTGGCCGTCGGGCTGGCGCTTTTGGCTGGATTTTCGGGCGCGGCCTCAGCCGCCCAGCCTGCGCCTGTGATCATCGGCCACGCCTCGGTGGCCAAAACCGACGCGGCCACCGTGGCTCGCCTGTACACCGGCCGCACGGTAGAGGTGGCCGGCGTGCCGGTGACCGTTGTCAACACGGCGGCGGGCAGCGCTTTGCGCGAGCGGTTCTTGTGGCTGGTATTGCAACAAAACGAAGAGGCCTACCGCGCTTATTGGACAGTGCGGCGCCACATCGGCAAGGGCGTGCCGCCAAGTGAATTGACCACGCCGGCCGAGGTGATCGACTTTGTGCAAAACACCCCGGGCGCCATCGCCTACATCGACGCGGCGGACCTGCGGCCCGGATTGCACGTGGTGCTCAAGCCCTGATTGAGCACCGAGCGAGCCTGTCGGGCATGGCGGCTCGCGTGGATCGCCAGCGCAAAGGCGGCGTGCCGAATCCATGGCCGGCGACAACGCCTCGCCGCCGTAGATCAAACGGCGGCGTTGCTTGGTACGGCGCCAAAGCAGACCGGCCGGGCGGCGGCGACGAGTGCGCCACCCGAGGAGCCTGTCGGGCTTGGCTGGAGCCATGGCGTCGTGCGTGATGGCCCGCGCCGATGAGGCATGCTGCGGGCCAGCCCACGGCGCCTGCGTCGTGGGCTGGTGTCTTCCACTCAACCCGCCCGCCGCCATGTCCCGCTTTGCCTACCTCGCCCAAAACAGCTTTTTGCGCTGCCCCGCCCTGGCGCCCGTCCACCGCTTTGGCATCGCCGGCCTGGGCTGGGACGGCGCTGTCACCCATCGCCCTGGCGCCCGATTTGGCCCACGCGCCATCCGTGAGGCCAGCCACCAACTGTGCGACGGCAGGCACCCGCTCTTTGACGTCGATCTCGAAGGCGTGCTGGGCGACGCCGGTGATCTGCCGTTGCCCAACACCAGCCTGGCCGCCATGCGCGCCGCGCTGGCACCCCAGGGCCGCAGCGCTGATACGCGGGCACCACAGGGCCTGGCTGGGTGGCGACCATTCGGTCACGTTGAGCCTGCTGCGCGCTTACCGTGAGTGGCTGGGCCAACCGTTGGCGGTGGTGCACTTTGACGCCCATTGCGACACCTGGACCGATCACTTTGGCGAACCCAGCGGCCACGGCACCTGGGTGTACGAGGCCATTCAAGAAGGCCTGGTGCTGCCGCAGTGCTTGACGCAAATCGGCATCCACTCGTCAGGGGTTCGGGCGGCCCGTGACTGCGTGCGGGATCTGCGTGGCCAGATCTTCACGGCGCGTGATCTGCGGGGTCTGGCGTCGCCCGCGCAATTGGCACCGGTGGTGCAGGCGGTGCGCGATCGCTTGGCCGCGCACGGCGGGCCACCGCTGTATTTGAGCCTGGACATCGACTGCCTGGACCCGGCGTTTGCGCCCGGCAACGGCACGCCCGAGCCCGGTGGCTTGAGCACCAACCAGGTGCTCAGCTTGCTCGAAGGGCTGGCCGCCCTGCCGTTCGTGGGCATGGATTGCGTCGAAGTTTCGCCGCCGTTTGACCACGCCGAGCTCACCAGCAACGTCGCGTCCACGGTGGTGTGGACCTACCTGGCGGGGCAGCGCGCCCGGCATGCCGCTGGCTTGCAGCGTTAGGCCAGCGATCCAAGCCCCCGCGCTGCCCGCCAGCGCTACAGCGGCAACGCCGTGGTTTTTTTCACTGTGCGCAGCACCAGCATCGAATTGGAGCGTTCCACGCCCGGCAAGCGCATCAAAACTTGCGTGTGAAAGCGCTCCAGATCCTCGGCGTCGCGGTAGCTGAAGCGGATCAGGTAATCGTTGCTGCCGGCCACGTAAAAACAATCCAGCACCTCGGGCGCGTCGCGCACGGCTTGCTCAAAAGCCTTGAGCGCTGCGTCGTTCATGGTTTGCAGATTGATGATTGAAAAACACGTGCCGTGCTGGCCCAACGCCTTGGCGTTGAGCAAGGCCACGTACTGGCCGATCACGCCCTCGTCCTCAAGCTGTTTGACGCGCCGCAAGCAGGCCGAGGTGGACAGATGCACACGCTCGGCCAGTTGCACGTTGGACAGCCGGCCATCAATTTGCAGCTCACGCAATATCTGGCGGTCAATCGCATCGAGTTGCGGTTTGGGGGTGTCTGTTCGCATTTTGTGGCGCTGGATAAGCTGTTTTAGAAATTGTATGGCGTGACCTGGGGCAATCCCAGGCGCATTGCGCAATCACATTGCGTGCCAGGCTGTCTAAACTGGGCGCTGACCTGCACCGCAGTGCGTTGCACCTTCACCCAACCGCCAGGAGCCGCCCATGAGCACACCCAACCTTGATGCCTACTGGATGCCGTTCACGGCCAACCGCCAGTTCAAAAAAGCACCGCGCCTGTTTGTCAAGGCCAGCGGCATGCACTACTGGACGGACGAAGGCCGCCAGGTGCTGGACGGCGTGGCCGGCCTGTGGTGCGTTAACGCCGGCCATACGCGGCCAAAAATCGTGCAAGCCATCCAGGCCCAGGCGGCAGAGATGGACTTTGCGCCGCCGTTCCAGATGGCCCACCCCAAGGCGTTTGAGCTGGCGGACAAGATCGCCCAACTCACACCCGCAGGCCTGAACCGGGTGTTCTTCACCAACTCGGGTTCTGAATCGGTTGAAACCGCGCTGAAGATGGCGCTGGCCTACCACCGCGTGCGCGGCGAGGGCCAACGCACCCGGCTGATCGGCCGCGAGCGCGGTTACCACGGCGTCAATTTTGGCGGCATCTCGGTGGGTGGCCTAGTGGCCAACCGCAAGCACTTTGGCACCATGCTGCCGGGCGTGGATCACATCCGCCACACCCATGACCCGCAACGCAACGCCTTCAGCGTGGGCCAACCCGAGTTTGGCGCCGAGGCCGCCGAGGATCTGGAGCGCCTGGTGGCGCTGCACGACGCCAGCACCATCGCCGCCGTGATCGTCGAGCCGGTGGCGGGCTCCACCGGCGTGCTGGTACCGCCCAAGGGCTACTTGAACCGCCTGCGCGAGATCTGCGACAAACACGGCATCCTGCTGATCTTCGACGAGGTGATCACCGGTTTCGGCCGCACCGGCAAGCCGTTTGCGGCGCACACCTTCGGTGTCACGCCCGACATGATCGTGATGGCCAAGGGCATCAGCAACGGCTGCGTGCCGATGG
>JAYWDK010000024.1:0-20043 GCA_043779845.1 Betaproteobacteria bacterium
GACGCGCAAGTGGCGCTGCAACAAGCCGAGGCCCAGCTGGCCCAGGCGGTGCGCGAGGTGCGCAGCACCTACGCCAACAACGCCACGCTGGGCGCGCAGATCAAGCTGCGTGAGGCTGAAAGCGCCCGCACGCAAGGCGACGTGCAGCGTGCGCTGGACGACGTCAACCGCCGCGCCCCGCTGATGGCCAGTGGCGCTGTGGGCCAAGAAGAGTTTGCCCACGCCAACGCCCAACTGGCCACTGCCCGCAGCGCCCAGGCGGCGGCGCAATCGGCCCAGGTGGCCGCCAGCGAATCATTGGCCGCCAACCAAAGCCTGACCGACGGCGGCAGCGTGGCCCAGCACCCCAACGTGCAGCGTGCCGCAGCCCGGGTGCGCGAGGTCTACCTGGCGCTGCGCCGCGCCGAGCTGCCCGCGCCGCTGGACGGCGTGGTGGCCAAGCGCAGCGTGCAGATCGGCCAGCGCGTGGCCGCCGGCGCACCGCTGATGACGGTGGTGGCGCTGGACAAGCTGTGGGTGGACGCCAACTTCAAGGAAGGCCAACTCAAGAATTTGCGCATTGGCCAGCCCGCCACGCTAAGGGCTGATGTGTATGGCCAAAAAACCGTGTTCCACGGCCGCGTCAGTGGCCTGGGCGCGGGCACGGGCGCCGCCTTTGCGCTGCTGCCGGCCCAAAACGCCACCGGCAACTGGATCAAGGTGGTGCAGCGTGTGCCGGTGCGCATCACGCTCGACCCCAAAGAGCTGGCCGCGCACCCGCTGCGCGTGGGCTTGTCGATGGACGTGGAGGTGGACGTGGCCGCAGAGCCCTCCCAGCTTGCCAACCCCGCTGCCGGCAAAACACTGACCGACGCACCACGCACCCAGCCCGTGGCCGTGACCGCCGTGTTTGACGTGCTCACCCGCGCCGCCGACGCCGAGGTCGACCGCATCGTGCGCGCCAACCTGGGCGGCGGCGCGAGCGCGCTGCCAGCCAAGGCGCGCTGATGGCCACGCTGGACATTCCGGCAAGCGGCCCATCAGACCCCCCGGCACCCGCCCCGGCGCCGGGTGCCACGGCAGCCACCGCCGCCCACATCGACTACCCGCCGCTCAAGGGCGCGGCCTTGATCCTGGGCACGTTGTCGCTGTCGCTGGCCACCTTCATGAACGTGCTCGACTCGTCGATCGCCAACGTGTCGATCCCGGCCATCGCCGGCGACATGGGTGTGAGCCCCGGGCAGGGCACCTGGGTCATCACCAGCTTTGGCGTGGCCAACGCCATCTCGGTGCCGCTCACCGGTTGGCTCACCCAGCGCTTTGGCGCCGTGCGCTTGTTCACCCTCAGCGTGCTGCTGTTTGTGCTGGCCTCGTTGCTGTGCGGTCTGGCGCCGTCGCTTGAATGGCTGGTGGCCGCGCGTGTGCTGCAAGGCCTGGTGGCCGGGCCGATGATCCCGCTGTCGCAAACGCTGTTGATGTCCACCTACCCACGCTCGCAGGCCGGCAAGGCGCTGGCGTTGTGGGGCGTCACCACGCTGGTGGCGCCGGTGGTGGGGCCCTTGCTGGGCGGCTGGATCACCGACCACTTCACCTGGCCATGGATCTTTTTCATCAACATCCCGGTCGGCCTGGGCGCGGCGTTTGTCACCTGGAAGCTCTATCACAAGCGTGAAACCGTGATCCACAAACTGCCCATCGACACCATCGGCCTGGCCTTGCTGGTGCTGTGGGTGGGGTCCATGCAGCTGGTGCTCGACAAGGGCAAAGAGCTGGACTGGTTTGCCTCGCCGCTGATCGTGGCGCTGGCCGTGGCCGCCGTGGTGGGCCTGGCCGTGTTTGTGGTGTGGGAGCTGACCGACAAGCACCCGGTGGTGGATTTGCGCCTGTTTGGCCGCCGCAACTTCACCTTTGGTGTGCTCAGCACGGCCCTGGGCTATGGCCTGTTTTTTGGCAACGTGGTGTTGCTGCCGCTGTGGTTGCAGCAGTGGATGGGCTACACCGCCACCAACGCCGGCATGGCGCTGGCCCCGGTGGGTTTGCTGGCTATCTTGCTGACGCCGCTGGTGGGCAAAAAAGTGGGCGTGTGGGACCCACGCTGGATGGCCACCATCGCCTTCATGATCTTTGCCACCGTTTTGTGGATGCGCTCGGGCTTCACCACCCAAACCGACTTCAGAACCATCATGGTGCCCACGGTTTTGCAGGGCGCTGGCATGGCGCTGTTCTTTATCCCGCTCACCACCGTCACCTTATCGGGCCTGACGCCGCAGCGCCTGCCGGCCGCAGCCGGCCTGAGCAACTTTGTGCGCATCACGGCGGGCGCCATGGGCACGTCCATCGCCACCACGCTGTGGGAGTCACGCGCCGCCTTGCACCACGCCCATCTGGTGGAAGGCTTGCAGCGCGGCGACCAAGCCCTGACCGATGCCGTGGCCACTTTGGGCAGCGCCGGCTTGAGCGAGAGCGCGGCGCTGGCGCAGATCAACCGGCTGATCGACCAGCAGGCTTTCACCCGCGCCGCCGACGACATTTTCTTGATCTCGGCGCTGCTGTTCCTGCTGCTGATCGGCCTGGTGTGGATGACACGCCGGCCACCCAGGGCCGTGCCGGGGGCCGCAGCGGTCGACACGGGTGGCGCGCACTGAGTCGCACGATCCGTCAACGGCACATCAACGGCGATTCTGATGGACCCTCAATCTCAGCTTCGGCGCCGTTCGCCGGGGTGGGGTGAAGGTCTCGAACCCGCACCGTGCTGTAGGCCAGGACCACCGTCTTGGACGAGCCGCAAGCAGATCCCAACTCGGTGGCGACAGACGCCCAATGTCTGAGCCTGCGCAGGCAGGCGAGTCCAGAGCGCCGCGCCCGAAGGGGTCAAGGGCAAACCCATTGAAACTGTTTTTCAGGCTCTTTTCTTTGCTGACTTTCTTTTCGGCCCGAAAAGAAAGCCAGTCGCCCGCCGGGGCGAACACCCGGCGCAATGCAGAAAGCGAGCACAAAAACCAGCAAGGCTGGCGTCTTGTCCACTTTCCCACGGGTACGCGGGCGTGGGAGCCGGTCAGGCGTTGCGCATGCGGAATTTGCCCCTGCGGCAACGCCTGCTCAGTCGCCGGCCAAGCCCCAACAGTGTTTGAAACGGGCTTGCTGATCGGGCACGCCCGCCAGTGAATCGGCCAGTTGGTGCAGGTGGGCGGCCAGCAGCGTGCGCTGTGTCACGGCCGCGTCTTCTTGCCCATGGGCGTGCAAGGCGTTGACCAAAGCTTGGCGCAGCACCAGGCTTTCAAGGGCCGGGGTGCGGCGATCCAGCAGGTCGGTGTGGGCGCGGTCAAGATCGGCCTGCACCACTGCGCGGGTCAAGCACTGGGCTTGCAGGCGCAGCGCCAGCATCAGCGTCCACGTCTCCTGGGTGGGCGCGCCGTTGAAAGGCGCCAGCGTGGCCAGCGCGGTTTGAGGATCGCCCAACGCCAGCCAAGCCTGGGCCCGCACACGTGCCAAGGCGGCGGTGTCTTCGGCTTTCACCCCCTCGCCGGCGTCGATCTCATCCAGCCTCGCCAGGGCCAACGAGGCATTGCCGGCCAGCACGTCGAGCCATGCGCGATGGCCCATCACCTGCGGCCAAAGGTGGCTCACTTCGCGAGTGTGGCTTTGGGCCAGCGCCTGCTCGATCAGCGTTTTGGCCAAGCCCATGTTGCCGAGGTGAATGTGCAGATCCGACACCAGGCAAAGTGAGCTCACGCGCCAAAACACCGAGCTCAGCGCCTGCGCGCTGGCCAGCACGCGTGCGGCGTCGCGCAAGGCCAAGCCGAGCTGCCCGCGCAAGTAGTTGCAATAGTAAAAACCGTTCAGGAACGCGCACTCGGTGACCGGGCTCTCAAAGCCCGCCGACAGTTGCCAGCCTTCGTCCAGCAAGGCCAGCGCGCTGTCGGCGTCGCCGCGATCGGTGCGCAGTTTGACGATGTTCAGGATGGCGCGTCGCTGCTCGGGCACGTCGTGGATCACCCGCGTGCGGGCACTGGCGTCGAGCAGCGCCATTTCGGCGTCCAGCGGACGGCCGAGCATGATCAAGAAAATGCCACGCCGGTTCATCATCGCGGCCGCGCCCACGGCATCACCCAGGCCTTCATAAAGGTGAAGCGCGGTTTCGATCAAGGGCACACCCTGGGCAAACTCACCACGGTGGAACAGCGCCGCCACGCGGCTGGCCAAATGCCTGGCGCGGGCGGCGTCAGCGTCGGCGGGCAAGCAGCTGAATGCCGCGTCTGCCGCTGCGTCGGCTTCTTGCCGCCGCCCCAGGCAATCCAGCGCATCGGCCTTGACGACCAGCGCGTCGGCCTGTTGCTCTCCGGCCAGCCGGGTGGGGTTGGCCAGCAACTCGTCCACCAGGCGAATGGCCTCGTGCTGCTGGTCGTTTTGCTGGCTGAGCTGGGCGAGTTGCAGCATCACGGGTTGGGTCAGCTGCGGGTCGCCGATGTGGCGCGCGGCCGCCAGCGCGGCGGCACTTTGCGCCAGCGCCATCGCCCCGGCGCCCAGTTGCTGATGCAGCGCGGCGCATTCGCTGAGCAGGCTCACCTGGTCTCGGGGCTGTGGCCCGGCGCGGTGGGCCATCGCATAGTGCGCCAGCGCGTCGGCCGGCGCGTGCACCGCCACGGCGGCACGGGCGGCGCGCAAGCGCCACAGGATGGCGTCTTGCGCGGTGGCCACCCAGGCCATGCCGGCGGCGGCGGCCGTGTCGCGGGCGCCTTCGTAGTGGCCCGCCAATTCGGCGGCCAGGCGGTCACCGTGGCTGCCCGACGCACCCACCACGGCGAGCAAAGCACCGGCCGCGCGCTGGTGCAGTTGCAGGCGTCGCGCTGGCGCGCAGCGCTCGTAAAAAACCCGCCGGTACAGCGCATGGCGAAAGGCAAAACGCGCGGCGGGCGTGCCGTCGGGCAAAGCCACCATGCCGGCGCTGCGCAGCCATTCGGCGCGGCGGGCCAAGCCCTCGCAGCGGCCGCGTTGGGCGTCGGGGTCGGGGTCGGCGTCACCCCCCAGCACCTGGGCCAGCAGGCCCGGGCTGAACTCCTGGCCCAGCACGCTGGCGGCTTCGAGCAGATCACGCAGATCACCGGGCAGACGGCGGATTTGGCGTTCGATGATGCCCACCACTGTGTCGGGCAATTGCAGCCGCGCCAGCTCGGCGGCCGGGTCAGCCCAGCCCGACCACGCGGCGGGCCCGTTGGCCACCAGGCCTTCGCTTTCCAGGTCGTCCAGCACGTTGGCCAAAAACAGCGGCAGGCCGTCGGTGTGGTGATGCAGCGCCCGGGCCAAGGCCTCGTGCCCAGGTGCCCACGCCAGCCGAAGGCGTTGTTGCAAATAGGCGTTCACCTCTTGCTCGGTGAAGGGCTCCAGCAGCAGCTCGCGGCACAGCTTGTGCAGGCGCAGCTCGTGCCGCAGTGCTTGCATCGGGTGGTCGCTCAAAGCCAGGTCGGTGGGCCGGTAACTGGCCACCAGCATCCAGCGGCCCGGGCCACGCCGGCGCGCCAGGTAGTCCAGCAGGCTGACGGTGGCGTGGTCGCTCCAGTGCAGATCCTCGATCACCAACAACAGCGGTTGCGTGGGTGTGACGATGTCGAGCAGCGCGCCAAACTCACGCAGCATGCGGTCTTGCGCCGCGCCGGCCAGGTCGGTTTGCAGGCGGGCCTGGTCGGCCATGCTCACCAGCCAGGGCAACTGCGCCAGCCAGGTGGGCGCGGCTTGGCGCAGGGCGGCTTGCCATGACGCGCCGGCCGGGCCCCGGGCCAGATCGGCCAGGGCGTCGAGGATGGGCAAATAGGGCTCGCCGCCACCGGCTTGTTCCACGCATTGGCCCATGGCCACGGCAAAGGCCTGGTTTGATGCCCCGGCGGTGGCCTGGGCCTGCTCGACCCAATGCCGCAACAACATGCTCTTGCCGATTCCGGCCTCGCCACCCACCAGCACCAGCTCGCGCTGCCCCGCGCCAGCGGCGGCCAGCCAGGTGCTCAACTGCCCGATGGCGTGCTCCCGGCCGATCAAGGGGGCGGGCCCTGGGTGGGGCGTCGGCGTGGTGGGCGGGCTGGTGGGCGGGCTGGCGGGTGGGGCGGCCGGCTCGCCGCTTGGCGCCAAGCCCACAAAGCGGTAGCCGCGCCGGGGCACGGTTTCAAGAAAGCGCGGTTGCCGGGGGTCGTCGTCCAGCACGCTGCGGATCAGGTTGACGGTGGTCTTGAGCACCGATTCACCCACAAAGCGCTGGCCCCAAACCGCGTCCAGCAGTTGGTCTTTGGTCACCAGCAAACCCGGCCGGCTGGCCAGGTGGCACAGCACGGCAAAGGGCTTGGGCGCGAGATCCAGCGTGCGGGTGCCCTGGCTCAGGCGGGCGTTGCCGACATCGAGCCGAAACCCGCCAAATTCAAGCACCGCCAGGGCGTCGTCGGGCGGGCCGGGTGTTGCGCTTTTGTTCCCCAAGTGCACTCCCTCGAACAAGACCAAAACAAGACTGTTTGCTGACGACCCCAAGCCCGACAGGCTCCTACAGTGGTTTGTTGTCGGCGTGCCCGTTTTGACCGCTGGGCCAGCCAAGGATATCGGACGAGCTCATGGACGAACCGCTTCAGACCACCCATCCCTACCCAGTTGAACGATCGTTTGTGCTCAAGCTGCACCGCGATGCGCAGTGGCAGGGCGGCGAATTGCGGGGCCGCATCGTGCACCTGGCCAGTGACCAGCGGGCTGATTTTGTGGGCGCCGAAGGGCTGCTGTCGGCGCTGCAGAGCCTGATCCAGGCTGGCGTGCCGGTGATCCCGCCTGCCGGCTGACATGGGCGGTGGCCCCAGCACGCTGCGCCTGGCCAACAGCCGGGACCGGGCGCAGTTCCGGGCCGATGTGGTGGTGCTGCACAACCCGCCCGATGACCGCCCGTGCGACGGCGTGGCCGCCACGGTGGAGGTGTTTGACGGCTCGGGCCGCAGCAGCCTGGTGGTGGCCCATCCCGTGCAGTTTTGAGCACGCCAAGTCACGCAATGCCGGGTTGGCTTGGCACGTGGCCCCGGGCTCAAAGATTGCCCGCAAACAAGCGTCGGATGAACATCGTCTTGAAGTCGTTGGCCTCGTTCAGCCCCAAACGCTCAAGGTAAGCGTGCGGGGCCACTTTGCCTTGCCACAGGCTTTTGACCGCCATCGTCACCAGCTCCACCGGGTGTTGGGTGATGCGCTTCAGGCGCTTGAGCGCGACCACGATGTGCAGCTCGTCGGGCGTCAAATCGGTGCCAAACGGGAACGCGGGCAGCAGCGCGGCCTCGCTCCAGGGGTGCAGTTTGGCGTCCAGCGTTGCAGGCAGGTTGTTGCGGTAGCGCTCGGGCAAGGCATAGCCTGCGGGCAGCTTGCCGTGGGTGATGGCCTCGGCCACCAGTTGCGGCTGGAAGCGTGAGTCAGCAATTGCGATGAGGCGCTTGACCACCTCGCCATCAACCTGACCACGCAGGTCGGCCACGCCGTATTCGGTGATCACGATGTCGCGCAAGTGCCGCGGAATCGTCACCTGCCCGTAGTTCCAGACAATGCTGCTGGTCAGGCCGTTTTTGTTGTCATGCGTGGCGCGCAACATCAGGATGGAGCGCGCGTCGGGTAGGGCGTGCGCCATGGCCACGAAGTTGTATTGCCCGCCCACGCCCGACACCACCTGGCCTGATTCCAGCGCGTCGCTGGCCGCCGCGCCCAGCAAGGTCACCACCATCGTGGTGTTCATGAAGCAGGCCTTGTGGCGCTGCGCGCGCTTCAGGCCGCTGTCGCCCAACGGGGTGCTGTAGAGCTGGTTGATGAAGTCGATGCGCGTCATGTCGATCTTGGCCAGCTCGTGCGGGGGCATGGTGCGCAGGCGCTCGTAAAAATCATTGGGGCCCAGGAAAAACCCGCCGCTCATGAAGATCCCGCCGGTCAGGCGCGCGCCGAGCAAGGTCTTGCAGATGGCGTCGAATTGAGCCTCGCCAAGCAAGTCATTCGGCAGTGGCACGCCGTCCAGCATCAGATAGGAACCATCGATCATGACGCCTGGCTTGAAGATGCCGAACTGCGTCAAAAAGGCCAGGTCGTCGGCCGTCAACGGGCTGTGGATTCGACCCGCCAGCAGCAGCGCACGCAAGGTTTGCGGTGTGACGGTTTCGTCCTGGATCTCGCCGGTATTGAGCAGCTGCTGCAACACGGTGTCGTGGAACACCTCGCGGCGCACGATGCCGGCCTCGATCAGCTTCAGGAAGCCGTTGACGAACATCTCCGAGCAGCCATAGATGCCTCGGTCAAAACGGCCCAGCTGACGCTGGATTGCCGGGCTGCCCGGCGCGGCGACGGATGGGTGGTGATCGCCCAAACCATCGGGGCAGAGGCTGTCAAGAATGCGGCGGTATTCGGTGCCGTGGCGCTCACGCACGATCAGTGCCTGGGCGATGGCGTCGCCCAGCGAGCCAATGCCGATTTGCAGCGTGCCGCCATCACACACCAGGCTGCTGGCATGCAGGCCGATGGCGTAGTCGGCGGTGCTCACCTTGCCGTTGGGCGGGCCAAAAAGCGGGTGCGTGGCGGCGGGGTCGGTTACGACGATGTCAAAAAAACCGGGCGCCACCTCGGCGCCGTTGGGCATGAACGGCATCTTGTGGTTGACCACGCCTACTTTGAGCAGTGGGCGGCCCTGGGCGGCGTACTTTTCAACCACCTCAAACACCACGTTCGGGTTGCTCGACACCGACAAGCGCCAGTCGTTGCCCTCGCCACGCTCGGCCACGGCCTGGGCGATCACGTTCATGCCCTGCAACAGCATGTCGCGGGCCACGAAGGTGTAGTTGGTGGAAATGTGGCCTTGCTGCGCGGCCGAGTTGCCGAGGTAGTCGCCTGTCTTCATGAAAAACTCGCGCACCTCGATGTTGGCGGGCAGGCCATCACCCCGTGCGTCTTTCACGTAGTCCAGGTCGGGGTAGTCGCCAAAGACGCGCGCCACCAGCGGCTCCAAAAAGTGCCGCTCCAGCTCACTCTTGCCCGTGGGTTTTTCGAGCGACAGGGCGGTGACGATGGTCAGCCGCCGGCTTGGGTTGGCCTTGATGCGCCGGTACAGCGCGTTGACGAATGGATTGGGCTTGCCAATGGCCAGCGGGATGCCCAGCACGATGTCGCCGGGCACGGCGTCCAGAACGGCATCGACGGCGGCGTCTAGCGAGGGGATCACGCGTGGTGGGTTCATGGGGTCTCCTGATGTCGGCGTTTTGCCGGGGTTTTGCCGCTCAGTTTGGCGCAGGCGTGGCGGGTGAATTTTGACGACGCACAAGCTGGCGACTGGTCGGAACAGGGCCGCAGTGCGCCCGGCCTGAGGGCCACGGGGTAGCCGCTGAGGCATGCCACTTGTACAGCCCGCGCAGGCTCGCCAACCATTCATCGCCCAAGCGCCTCATATCGCACACTCAGGGTCGGTGCTGGCGTTTGTCAGACCCCCCGGCCGGCGGGCTTTGTGGTCGAATCGTTGGGTCTTTATCTGCCTGCGCAACCATGTCCGATCACCGCTCTGCCATGCCACCTGCCGCCAAACCTGCCGCCAACGCTGAGGCCCAATCGCCCCTGTTGAGCCGCCGTCGCTGGGCCCTGTTGGCCGCTGCCGGTGGCGCGGTGGCCGCCGGGGGCTTGCTGGGGGATGGCCTGGCGCATTCGCTGGCCCGTGCCTTGCCAGCGGCCTGGTTGCCGGCCTCGGGCGCGTTGTTGGGCGCAGCGGTGGCGGCCGTGCTGGTGCCGCTAACGGGCTGGGCGGTGCTGCGCATCGTGGCACCCACGGTGCCCAAGAGCCGCAGCCCGGCGCCGGTGACCACGCTGCGGCAAGTGGCCAAACCGGTGGTGGATACCGCAATCAACATTGCACCCAACACCGTGCCGTACAGCGCGGCGCCTGGCCCCTTCAGCAACCCGGCCAGCGGCTCGGGCGCCGCGCCGGTTGACGCGCAAGCCCCCGCGCGCGACAGCCTCACCGGCGCCTACACCCAACAGCACTTCGTGGCCGCCGCCGATCGTGAGTGGTCACGCATCCGCCGCCACGGTGAAGACGCGGCGCTGCTGATGGTCGACATCGACCACTTCAAGCACATCAACGATGAGCAGGGCATGCCTTGTGGCGACGCCATGCTGGTCGAGATCACCCGGCTGGCCTCGGCCACTTTGCGCCCATACGACCTGTTGGCGCGTTTTGGCGGCGGCGTGCTGGTGGTGTACCTGCCCCACACCGATCCGCTGGGCGCGCTGGACGTGGCCGAGCGCATCCGCGAGCGGGTGGCCAGCCTGCGCCTGGCGTGGCTGGGCAAAACCGTCAAGGCCACGGTCAGCGTGGGCGTGGCGGGCATTGGCGCGGCCCACGGCGCGCTGGACGCGGTGATCGCCGACGCCGGCGCCGCACTGCGCGAGGCCAAGACCGCCGGGGGCAACTGCGTGCGCTCGGCCCCCATCCCGCCCAAGCGCAACTCCGAGCCAGCCCGTTTTGCGGGATGACGGCGGGATGACGGCGGGTTGAGGGCGAGCTGAGGCCCAAGGGCCCCCACACCCGCCGTTTCACGTCAGGCCCCCCGTGGGGGATGAGGAAACTTCGGAGCGGCCGTGCGTTTCCTCAAACGCCCAGCTTGAGTGGCTGGGCCCGGCCGGTCATCTCCAGATAGCCCAGGCCGGCGCGGGCGCCGCCCGGTGCCAGCAGCTCGGCCAAGCCCTCCCAATACACCGCGCCGGTGCTGGCGCGGCTGTCCAGCTCCTGGTTGTCCAGCAGGGCGCGCAGCTCAAACGTGCCCGCAGGCGTTTGCACGCGCCACTGCACCGGGTAGCGCGCGCCGGAGGCCGGGCTCAACCACTCACGCAGCGGGCTGAAAACCACCTCCTCGGGCGCAAAGTTTCGAACAGTCGCCTGCCGGTTGGCCGAGCCCGGGGCCGGCCGGTGGCTGCCGCCCGCCCACAGCACGCGGCCCGCCGCGCCGCGCAGCACAAAAGCAGTGAGCGCGCCGCCGTCGCTGAGGTTGATGCCGATCCAGTCCCAGCCCACCGCGCCGCCGGCCAGCAGCTGGTCGCTCCACTCATGGTCCAGCCAGCCGCGCCCGCTGAGCGCCTGGTCTTTGCCCGCCAGGCTGAGCTGGGCCCGAACCGCCATTTGCGGCATCGAGTAGTAGTGGCTGGCTTGCTGTGGCGTGGGCCCCTTGCGTGAAAAACCAGCCTCGCCTTGCAGCAGCAGCGGTTGCGTGGCCAACAACTGGAGGGCTAGCGTGAAGCCGGCCTCGGGCGCGGCCACCTGCGCCCAGTAGCGATCAAGCACCGCCGGGTTGGCAGCGCCCGCTTCGGGCTGGCCTGTCTGGCCGCCCTGGCCGGTGGCCGCGCTCATGAGAAACAAACGCCGGGCCGCCCCAAGTGTTTCTCCTCTCCCTTGGGGGGGCGGGCGCCGCAAGGCGGCGGCCTTGGGGGCGCTTTCACGCTGCAATGTCCAGCGCCCCAACACCAGGCCGGTGTCAGCGCGCCGGGCATGGGCCTCGGGCAGGAGATCGTCGCCAGACCAGCGGCTGATGCGCTGGGCATGGTGGTGCGTGCCGGCCTGGATGTCGCTGATGGCGGCATGCGCAAAAAGCAGTTGGCGCGGCGCAAAGCGGCCCGGCAGGGCCAAGGCCAGGCCGGTGCGGCTGCGAAAAAACGTCAGCTGGAAACCCAACAAGCGCCCACCCGCGCCCTGCAACCAACCCGTGGCGTACCACCACTCGATGCGGGCGCCAGTGTGGGCGCCGTGGTCACGCGGAAAGCGCAGCGCGCGCCCCGCCTGGATGAGGTCATCGTCGGTGGGGCTGGTATTGCTGGCGGTTGGGGTGTCAGTGCTGTTGCCCACGTTGTTGTCCGCGCCCCTGCCGGCAGGGCGGGCCGGCGCCGCCCAGGCCGCCAAGCCCAGGGCCAACAGGCGGCGCCGGGCTGGGCCGCACTGGCGGTTGGCGCGCTCGCCCGTGCTCACCAATCCTCCTTGACCGCCAGCACGGCCGAGCGCCCGGCGGCGCGGCGCGCGCTCCACAGCGCCGTGGCGATGCCGGCCGCCAGCACCGCGCCCGCCAGCCCGGCCAGCCTGGGCACGGGCACGGTGAGCGGCATGTGCCAGTGGAAGCTTTGCGGATTCACCACCATCACCAGCACCACGGCCATGGCGCCGCCCAGCAGCAAGCCGATCAGCGTGCCTGCGGTCAGCCAGGCGGCGGCCTCGGCGCCCACCAGCGCGATCACTTGCCGGCGGGTCAGGCCCAGGTGCGCCAGCAGGCCAAACTCTTTGCGCCGCGCCAGCACCTGGGCCGACAAGCTGGCCGCCACGCCCACCAGGCCCACGGTGATGGCCACGGCTTGCAGGTAGAAGGTGACGGCAAAACTGCGGTCAAAAATGCTGAGCGACAGCTTTCGCAAGCTGGCGGTGCTGGCGATCTCCAGCGGCAGGTCGGGCCCGGCGGCGGCTTGCAGCGCGGCCTCCACTGCAGCGGGCGCGGCCCCCGGCGCCAGCCACACCACAAGGTCATTGGCGCGCTGGTCGCCGGACAAGTGCTGGTAGTCGGTCGCGTCCATCACGATGGCGCCAAACTGGCGCGCGTAATCACGCCACACGCCGCGCACGCGCACGCGCACGTTCACGTTCACGTTCACGGCCTCGGCCTCGGCCTCGGCACTTGGCTGGTTTAACGCTGCGCTTGCAGTGCTGTCTTTGTGCAGCGGCAGCGCGATCAGCGCGCCCACTTGCCAGCCATAAATGGCCGCTGCGGGCTCGCTGACAAACACGCCCAGCTCGCCCGGCACCGCCGGCAAGGCCGGCCCCAGCAGTGGCAAGCTGGCGGCCGGGTCGGGGCCCAGATGCCGCGCCAGCAAGACCAACGCGGGCTGTTGCGGCCGCAGTGGCAGGGCCACCACGCGCTGGGTGAGCACACGCGCCACGCCTGGCAATAACGCTGCCTTGGCGACAAAACCTGGCGGCAAAAATACCTGGTCGGCCGCTGCCACGCTGCCGCTGGTGCGGGCGTACAGGTCGGCGGGCAAGGCGCTGTCCAGCCAGTCGATCACGGCGTTTCTGAAGCTCGCCACCATCACCGTGATGGCCACTGACAAAGCCAGGCTGGCGACCACGCCGGCCACGGTGGCGCTGGCGGTTTGGCGGGCAAATTGCGCGCGCCGCAGCGCCAGCAGCACGATGGCATGGCGCGGTGATGCCAGGCGCGCCAGCAGGCCGCCAATCAAGGCCTGCACGCCGGCCGGCACCAGCGCCACCCCACCGGCCAACAAGGCCGCCACGGCGGCATACGCGGCCAGCGGCAGGCCCGCAATCGGCGGCAGCAGCGCCAGGCCCACGCCGGCTGCCAGCAGCGCCAGGCCGGGCCAAACCATCACGCGGCCCGTGTTCAGGCCGCCCAGGCCCTTGAGCGCCAGCGCGGGCGACAAGCGCTCGGCCTGCCGGGCCGGCCACCAGGCGCCGACCACCGCCGATGCCAGGCCCAGCCCACCACAGGCGGCCAGCGCGCCCCAGGGCCACACCAAAGTGGGCGCGCCGCCGGCAAAGTAACCCCCGCCCAGATCACCGCCCAGCAGGCGCAGGGCCAGCGCCGCCAGGCCCGCGCCTGCGGCCAGGCCCAGCAGGCTGCCCACGCTGCCCACCACGGCGCTTTCCATCAACACCATCGTGCGCCGGCTGCGCGCCGCCAAGCCCAGCACGCCCAGCAGCGCCAGCGACGGCGTGCGTTGGGCCACCGACAAGGACACCACCGAATACACCAGAAACCCGCCCACCAGCAGCGCCACCAGGGCCAGCACGCTGAGGTTGACGCGGTAGGCGCGCGAGAGGTTGGAGACACGCTGGACGTTGTCGTCGGCGGCTGCCCAGCGCACGTTGGCGGGCAATGCGCCATCAGAGCGCACAAGGTCTGGGCCCCCAAAGCCGCGCTGCCAGGCGCTGACATTGACGCCGGGCAGCAAGCGCACATCGATGCGGCTCAAGCGGTGGGCGCGGTTGAAACGCGCTTGCGCGCTGGCGATGTCCAGCACCACCAGCGGCGCGCCACCGGCCGCCACGGTGCCAGCCACCCACATCGAATGCCAACCCGTGGCCGATTGCAAGGCCAGCGGTTCACCGGGCTTGACGCCCAGTGCGCTGAGCGCGGCGGGGTTCAGAAACACCGCGTCGGGATGGAGCGGGTTGCTGTGTTGGGGGTCGAGTGACGGGTCAGGGCGGGGCAGCAAGGCCGGCGCGATCATCGCCACCTTCAGCGCGTCGACCCCGGTGATGCGCAAGGCCACGCGGGGGTTGGCGGGGCCGGAAGCCACAGCATCTTGCGGGTTAGGCCGGGGCCTGGGCGCCGCGCGGCCCTGGCTGTCGATATCGAGCACCGGGCTGGCCAGCGCCACCTGCGCATCCAGCGCCAGGCGGGCGTACAGCACGTCGTCAAAACCAGCCGGGTCGGTGGCGGCGAGCACGGCATCGGGCTGCCCGTTGACCGAGCGCAGCGCCTGTGAAAACTCGGCCAGCGCTGATTCATTGATCATCTGCACCGAGCCCGCCAGCGCCACGCCCAGCGCCACCGCCAGCAAGGCCACGCCATGGCGCCAGGGGTGGTGGCGCCATTCGGACACGGACAAAGACAACAAATGGCGCCACATGGGCGCGATGTTAAGGGGGTGGGCCCGGTAAAACGGCCAAACGCCCGGCTCGGCCCGGCCCGGCTCAGCCCGGCACGGTGTAGTGGGCCTGGCCCATCAGGTCAATGCCGCATTGCAGCTCACGCGCCCAGTCAATGAAATCACCAACGGCCGCGCCCACCAGCGGCGCGCCGTGTTGGGGCACGATCATGCTGATCTTCAGACCCGACACCCTGTTGGCCCAGAGCCGCAAGATCTTGTTGGACACCATGTAGCGGCGGTGGAACGGCGCCATCACCGGCAGCAGCGTGCTCAGTTGCGCCACGGGTTTGCCGGCAGACGAGCCCTTCATCATCGACACGCCCAGATCGCCTGAAAACAGGATTTGCGAGACCGGATCGTAGAACTGGAAGTGGTGGTCCAGCGATCCAGCGAGGCAATGATGTCGGGATCGGCGTGGGAGGCAATGATGGCCGACAGCGCGCTGGGCGCAAAGTGCCGGGTCATGCCCAGGTACAGCTCGTTGTAGGCCAGGTTGCCGCCGGGGTCAATCACCGCGCCGGTGCCGTCGTCAATGATCAGGAACTGGTTGGCCTGCACCGCTTCACCGCCCTCGTCGCAGAGGTCGGTGAACATCAGGCAGCGGTGGCCGTTGTGGTTGTAAAGCTCGATGGGCATCGCTGCACTTTAAGGATTTGCCGCTTACCTGCCTTGATATGTCTCAAGGTGCACCCAGTCAAGCGGGCGCGATGTGGGTGGCAGTGAGCCGCAGCACCCGGTCGGCACGCGCGGCGGCGGCCGCTGAATGCGTGACCAGCAAGCAGGCCGCACCCTCGGCGCGCACCTGGGCTTGCAGCAGATCGAGCATGCGCTCGGCGGTGACCGGGTCAAGGTTGCCGGTGGGCTCGTCGGCCAGGATCAACCGGGGCTTGTGCACCAGGGCGCGGGCCAGCGCCACGCGCTGCAACTGCCCGCCCGACAACTGCGCGGGGCTGCGCCCACCGAGGCCGGCCAGGCCCACCGCTGCTAACAGTTGATCGACGCGTGCAACATCGGGCCGGCCCAGCAGCAGCAGCGGCAGGGCCACGTTCTCAGTCACGCTCAGGTGCGGCAGCAAGTGGAAGGCCTGGAATACAAACCCCAGCTTCTCGCGCCGCAGCCGGGCGCGCTCGGGCTCGGCCAGCTCAACCACGTTGGCGCCGGCCAGCAGGATGCGGCCGGCATCGGGCTCGTCCAGGCCGGCAATGCAGTTGAGCAAGGTGGATTTGCCCACGCCCGACTCCCCCAGCAGGGCAACAAACTCACCGGGCGCCAAGCGCAGGTTGACACCGCCAAAAACCGGCGTGTCGCCATAGGCGCGGCACAGGTTGGTGATTTCCAAGACCAGCGTCATGGGGCGGCGGTGTTGGCGGGCGTGTTGGCGGGCGTGTTGGTGGGCGTGTGGGTACTTTGAACTTGCATCAGCGCTTGCAGCGCGGCCAGCCCGGCATCTTGCGCGTCGGCTGAGTCGCAAGCCACCACCGTGCGCGCCATGCCGCGCAACCAGGTCAATTGCCGCTTGGCCAGCTGGCGGGTGGCCGCGCTGCCCAGCGCGTGCAGGTCAGCCAGGGCGGCGCGGCTGAGCACCTTCGCGTCGGGGTCCAGCGCGTCGGTTGCGTCCAGCGCGGCCCAGGTCTGGCGGTAGCCTACGCAGCGCATGGCCGTGCTGTCGGCCAGCAAATCGGGCCGGGCGCGCAGGCCCCGCACTTCATCCACCAGGCCGGCAGCCAGCATGGTGTCGAAGCGCTGGTTGATGCGCGCGTGCAGCCACGCCCGCGACACCGGCTCCAAGGCCAGCAGCGGCAAGGCCAGCCCCGGCGCGCGGCCTTGGCCGTGAAAGCTGGACAAGGGCTGGCCGCTGACCGCCCAAACCTCCAGCGCGCGCTGGATGCGCTGCGCGTCGGTGGGCGGCAGGCGGGCGGCGGTGACCGGGTCGACCAAGGCCAGCTCGGCGTGCAGCGCGGGCCAGCCCAGGGCGGCGGCGCGGGCGTCCAACGCGGCGCGCACGGTGGCGTCGGCGGTGGGCATGGCGTCGAGGCCGTCGATCAAGGCCTTGAAATAAAGCATGGTGCCGCCCACCAGCAAGGCGGTGCGGCCACGGGCGTTGATCTCGCCGATCAGGCGGGTGGCGTCGACCACAAACTGCGCCGCCGAATACGACTGGGTGGCGTGCAAAATATCAATCAGGTGGTGCGGCACGGCGGCGCGCTCGGCGGCGCTGGGCTTGGCGGTGCCGATGTCCATGCCCCAAAACACCTGGGCCGAATCGACGCTGATGATCTCCACCGGCCAGCGCTCGGCCGCAGCCATGGCCAGCGCACTTTTGCCCGACGCGGTGGGGCCCGCGACGCCGATGGCGCGCAAAGCCGGGGCGGCGGGTGCCACGATGTTTTGTGGGGTCACTGGGGTACCTTCGTGCTGCGCACTCCGGAATTCGCCCTTGGGGCGGCCCGGCGTGCTCATGCGGCGGTGCAATGGCGCCAAAACGCCATCATTTGAGGTGCTCGCCGTGGTAGCGCACCAGCGTCCAGGCCACCAGCGTGGTGAGCGCGGCGGCCGTGGCCATGCCCAGCGCAAAGGGCCGTACCGTGCCGTTCAGTGCCTGGCCCAGCCACAGGCCGATGCCAAACGCCGCAGCGGCGGTGACAAACCCGGCCAGCGCCGACGCCAGCCCGGCCGCCTTGGGAAACGGCCCCACCGCGCCGGCCTGGCCGCAGGGCATGTGCACGCCGTGGCCCAGCGCGTACAGCCAGATCGGCAGCATCACGGCGATGACCGAGCGTGCGTCGGTGGCGGCCAACACGGCCAGCCCCACGCACGCCGCCAGCGTGAACCAGGCCGCCCGGCCCACCGCGCCGGCCAGGCCAAATTTTGGGATCCAGCGCCGGCACAACAGCGTGCCGGCAATGTAGGCCAGCGAGGTGGTGCTCATCACCACGCCGGCCAGCGTCGGCGACAGACCCAGCACGCCAATCAACACAAAACCCGCGCCGGCCAAAAAGATGTAAAGCCCGCCGTAGGTGCAGCTCACCAGCGCCGTCCAAGCCCGAAAGCCAGGGTGCCGCAGCGTGCTGGCCATCTGGCGCAACAGCGGGCCCAGGTGCGTGGCCTCGGGGCGGCGGTTGTGGGCGGTTTCGGGCAGGCGCAGTGCGATGAACAAGGCCAGGGCGCCGCCCACCAGTCCCATGGCGGCCACCGCCGCGCGCCAGCCAAATTGGGCCACCAGCACGCCGCCCAGCAGCGGGCTGCTGATGGCCATCAAGCCCAGGCCGGTGAGGGCGCGCGCCATCACCATCGCGCCTTCGCGGGGCTCGTACAGATCACGCACCATGGCGCGCGCACACACCACAGCGGCGGCCAACGCAGCGCCTTGCAGCGCCCGCCAGGCCACCACCGCCATCACCTGGCCGGCCAGCGCCGCGCCCAGGCTGGCCACGGTGTACAGCACCAGGCCCATCAGCAACACCGGGCGCCGGCCGATGCGGTCGGCCACCGGACCCCACACCAATTGGGCCAGGCCAAAGGCCAGGATCAGCGCCGACAACGTGAGCTGCGCACGCGCCATGGGCGCGTGCAGGTCAGTCGCCAAGTTGGGCAGCCCGGGCAGCAGCAGGTCGGTGGTGATGGGTTGCAAGCCCATCAGCAAGGCGAGCACCAGCGCGGCAAACGCCGGCGTCAGCAGCGGCTTGGCCTTGGCCGAAAGGCTTGGGGTGTGGGCGTCGGGGTTAACGCCCGTCGTTGCGCCGGCCTTCTGATCCACCACTGCATCGGTCGTCAAACCCGGCAGCACCGGCGCGGCGCCCGGCAATGCCGGCCTCAATCCGGGCATCAGAAGCGCTCGTCGGGCCGCAGGTAGCGCCACTGGCCGGGCGGCATCTTGCCCAGCGACACGCTGCCGATGCGCACACGCTTGAGCGCCAGCACCTCAAGGCCGACGGATTCACACATGCGGCGGATTTGGCGCTTGCGGCCCTCGCGCAGCACAAAGCGCAGTTGGTCCTCGTTGGCCCAGCTCACGCGAGCGGGCTTGAGCGGGCGCTCGTCCAGCCACAGGCCGTGTTGCAGCAAACGCATCTGGTCGTCCGGAAACTCACCGGGGTGCTGGTTGCGCACACGCACCAAATATTCTTTTTCGACCCGGCTGTCCTCGCCAATCAGCTGCTTGGCCACGCGCCCGTCCTGCGTGAGCACCAGCAAGCCGGTCGAATCGATGTCCAGCCGGCCCGCCGGCGCCAGGCCGCGCACATGGCCGTGGTGCCAGCGCAGCGGCACTTTGTCTTCATGCCAACGGTTGGCGGCGGTGAACAGCACGGCCGCAGGCTGGTAACCATCTTCGGCCTGGCCCGATACAAACCCCATGGGCTTGTGCAGCAGCACGGTCACGCGTTGCGCCTGCTGTTGGCTGGCGAGTGGGTCAATGTCGATGCGGTCGTTGGGCTGGATGCGCTGGCCCAGCACGGCGGGCTGGCCATTGACGCTGACCCAACCGGCCTCGATCCATTCATCGGCTTCGCGGCGCGAGGCCAGTTCACGTTCGGCCATGACCTTGGACAGGCGCACGCCATCGGCAGGGTTGGCATTGTTGGAGAAATTCATGGGGGCGATTGGATCATGCGCACGCCAAGAGTGCTTTGCGTTCAATGTGTAGTGCGGCAAAGCCGCGTCAGCGCCCGGGTGCGGGGAATTGATTTTCTGCCTTGCAGGCTGCTGTGCTCGTTTGCTGCATTGCGCCGGGTATTCGCCCCGGCGGGCGCCTAACTTTCTTTTCGGGCCGAAAAGAAAGTCAGCAAAGAAAAGGGCCAGTACCCCAGTTTCAATGGCTTTGCCCTCGACCGCTCCGGGCACGGTGCTCAGGACTTGCCTGCGTGCAGGCTCAGACATTCGGCGCCTGTCACCACCGTGAGGCGTTCTGGCGGCCTGGCGTCCAAGACGGTTGTTCTGGGCTACAGCGCCGCGCTGGTTGGAGACCCTCACCCCAGCCCTCTCCCACGAGCGGGAGAGGGGGCAATACTCGTCTCGATTCGATTCGATTCGATTCGACTTGACTCGGCGATCACGCGCATGACCTGAATGGCTCCCTCGCCCCTGTACCCGGGGGAGAGGGCTGGGGTGAGGGGGCAAGGCGCCAGCCAAGCGGTGAATCAAGCCATGCGCAGACCCGCTTGGACGCGTATGGGTGGCGTGAGTCACCAGCCCTGAAATACGCCGAATGTCTGAGCCTGCCCGGCAGGCGAGTCAACAACACACCGTGGTCGAAGAGGTCAAGAGCAAGGCCATAGAAACTGGGGTGCAGGCCCTTTTCTTTGCTGACTTTCTTTTCGGCCCGAAAAGAAAGCCAGTCGCCCGCCGGGGCGAAATCCCGGCGCCGTGCAGAAAGCGAGCACGGCC
>JAYWDK010000025.1:0-7972 GCA_043779845.1 Betaproteobacteria bacterium
CCACGCTGACCACCCTGAGCTTGCCGGCGCATGCACAAACGCAGGCGCAAGCCCAAACCGAGATCCAGTGGTGGCACTCGATGGGCGGCGCCTTGGGCGAGTGGGTCAATGACCTGGCCAATGAGTTCAATGCCAGCCAAAAAGATTACAAGATCGTGCCCACCTTCAAGGGCAGTTACGACCAAAGCATGACGGCCGCCATTGCCGCGTTCCGGGCGGGCAATGCGCCCAACATCCTGCAAGTGTTTGAGGTGGGCACGGCCACCATGATGGCCAGCAAGGGCGCCATCGTGCCAGTGGCGCAGATGATGAAAGATGCCGGCTTCAAGTTTGACGCTGCGGCCTACGTGCCAGCGGTGGCGGGCTACTACACGGCGCCGAACGGGCAGATGCTGAGCCTGCCGTTCAACAGCTCAACGCCCATCTTTTATTACAACAAGGATGCCTTCAAGGCCGCCGGCCTGGACCCCGAAAAAGCGCCCACCACCTGGCCCGAAGTGGCCTTGGCGGCGGCCAAGCTCAAGGCCAGCGGCCACAAGTGCCCGTTCACCACCAGCTGGCAAAGCTGGACCCAGCTTGAGAGCTTCTCGGCCTGGCACAACACGCTGTTTGCCACCAAGAACAACGGCTTTGGCGGCCTGGATACACGCCTGGTGATCAACACGCCGCTGCACGTGCGCCACATCGAGAACCTGGCCAACATGAGCAAGCAAGGCCTGTTTGTCTACAAGGGCCGCAACAACACGCCCGACGCCACTTTCCCCTCAGGCGAATGCGCGATGTTCACAGGCACGTCGGCGCTGTACAGCAGCGTGGCCAAGTCCGCCAAGTTTGCCTACGGCATGGCCACCCTGCCCTACTACCCCGACGTGCCCGGCGCGCCGCAAAACACGGTGATCGGCGGCGCCAGCCTGTGGGTGATGGCGGGCAAAAAACCAGCCGAGTACAAGGGCACGGCGGCGTTTTTCAACTACTTGTCAAGCCCCGAGGTGCAGTCCAAGAGCCACCAGCGCACGGGCTATTTGCCCATCACGGTGGCGGCTTTCAAGCTGACCGACCAGAGCGGGTTTTACAAGAAGAACCCGGGCACCGACATCGCCGTGAACCAGATGATCCGCAAGACCACCGACAAATCACGGGGCATCAGGCTGGGCAACATGGTGCAGATCCGCACGGTGATCGACGAAGAAATGGAACAGGTCTGGTCGGGCAAGAAGAGCGCAAAAGAGGCGCTGGACTCGTCGGTGACACGAGGCAATGATTTACTGGAACGGTTTCAGAAGGCCAACAAAGGCTGAGGCAAGCTGAATTGCGCCCTCGCCCGCTTGCGGGAGAGGGTTGGGGTGAGGGGCCCGCCGCGTTGCCATGCCAACCCATTGAAAACTGACAACCTTGGCCGCTGAAAAACGAGTTCTCTTCAAATCACCCTGGTTGCCCTGGCTGTTGCTGGCGCCGCAGGTGGCCGTGATCGCGGTGTTCTTTTTTTGGCCCGCTGGCCAGGCGCTGTTGCAATCGCTTCAGCAACAAGACGCGTTTGGCACCAGCGTTGAGTGGGTGGGTTTGGAGAACTTTCAGCGCCTGTTCAACGACCCCACTTACTACCAAAGCTTCAAGACCACCGCAATCTTCTCGGTGCTGGTGGCGGTGGTGGGGCTGAGCGTGAGTCTGCTGCTGGCGGTGATGGCAGACCGCGTGGTGCGTGGCGCCACGTTTTACAAAACCCTGCTGATCTGGCCCTACGCGGTGGCGCCCGCCGTAGCCGGCGTGCTGTGGTTGTTCATGTTTGCGCCCAGCATTGGCGTGGTGGCCTGGTATTTGCGCGTGGCGGGCTTTGAGTGGAACCACTTGCTGAACGGCCGCCACGCGATGGGTTTGATCGTGATGGCGGCGGTGTGGAAGCAGCTGTCGTACAACTTTTTATTTTTCTTGGCGGGGCTGCAATCCATCCCCAAATCGCTGATCGAAGCGGCGGCCATTGACGGCGCGCGCCCTTGGCGGCGCTTCTGGACCATCATCTTCCCGCTGTTGTCGCCGACCAGTTTTTTCTTGCTGGTGATCAACGTGGTGTACGTGTTTTTGGACACCTTTGCGATCGTTGATTCGTCCACCCACGGCGGGCCGGGCAAGGACACCGAGATCCTGATCTACAAGCTGTACACCGACTTCAAGAACCTCGATCTGGGTGCGTCGGCAGCGCAGTCGGTGGTGCTGATGGTGCTGGTGGTGCTGCTCACGGTGGTGCAGTTCAAGTACGTGGAACGGCGGGTGAATTACTGATGGCTGGCCACTGGATGGATGCAAACAATGGTTGAACGCCGCCCCTGGTTGAACCTGATCTCGCACGGTGTGCTGCTGCTGGGCGTGCTCACCGTGGCGTTTCCGGTTTACCTCACGTTTGTGGCGGCCAGCCACACGGCCGAGGCCATCGTGCAGGCGCCCATGCCGCTGCTGCCGGGCGGGCATTTTTGGGAGAGCATCTTCACGGCGCTGGGTGGCCAGGGCACCGGCCCGGGCAGCAAGGCACCCGTGAGCCAGATGCTGGTGGTGAGCCTGATCAGCGCGCTGATCATTGCGCTGGCCAAGATCAGCATCTCGCTGCTGTCGGCGTTTGCGCTGGTGTACTTCCGCTTCCCGTTCAAGCAGGTGTTTTTCTGGGCGATCTTCGTCACGCTGATGCTGCCCGTAGAAGTGCGCATCTCGCCCACCTACAAGGTGGTCAGTGATCTGGGCATGCTCAACACCTACGCGGGGCTCACGATCCCGCTGATTGCCTCGGCCACGGCCACGTTTTTGTTCAGGCAGTTTTTCTTGACCGTGCCCGATGAGCTGGTTGAAGCGGCACGCATGGACGGCGCCGGGCCGATGCGGTTTTTCAAGGACGTGCTGCTGCCTTTGTCCACCACGTCCATCGCGGCGCTGTTTGTGATCCAGTTCATCTACGGCTGGAACCAATACCTGTGGCCGCTGCTGGTGACGACCGACGAGAAGATGTACCCCATCGTGCTGGGCATCCAGCGCATGATTTCAGGCGGCGACGCGGCCCAGGAGTGGAACCTGGTGATGGCCACCGCGCTGCTGGCCATGCTGCCACCGGCGCTGGTGGTGGTGGGCATGCAGCGCTGGTTCGTCAAGGGCCTGGTGGACAGCGAAAAATAACGCGCGGCAAAAATAACTCAAGGACAACATGGGCGCTATCAACATCCGCAACGTCGTCAAACGCTACGGGCGCGGGGCCAAGGCCAACCAGGTTATCCACGGCGTGTCGGCTGATATTGCCGACGGTGAATTCATCGTCATCGTGGGCCCCAGCGGCTGCGGCAAGAGCACGCTGTTGCGCATGGTGGCGGGGCTGGAAGAAATCACCGAAGGCGAGATCAGCATCGGCGGGCGCGTCGTCAACGACGTGGAGCCCGCCGATCGAGACATCGCGATGGTGTTTCAGAACTACGCGCTATACCCGCACATGAGCGTCTTTGACAACATGGCTTACGGGCTGAAGATCGCCAAAGTGCCCAAGGCCGAGATTGAGCAGCGTGTGCAAAAGGCGGCGCGCATCCTGGAGCTGGGGCCGTTCTTGGCCCGCACACCACGCCAGTTGTCAGGCGGCCAGCGCCAGCGCGTGGCCATGGGCCGGGCCATCGTGCGCCAACCGCAGGCGTTTTTGTTCGACGAGCCGCTGTCCAACCTGGACGCCAAGCTGCGCGCGCAAACCCGGCTTGAGATTCAAAAACTACACCGTGAGCTGGGCGTCACCTCGCTGTTTGTCACGCATGACCAGGTTGAGGCGATGACCTTGGCCCAACGCATGATCGTGATGAACGCCGGCCGCATGGAGCAGATCGGCACGCCCGAGCAGGTGTACGGCAAACCGGCCAGCAGCTTTGTGGCCAGTTTCATTGGATCACCGCCCATGAACCTGCTGCCAGGCACGGCCGACGGCTCACGCTTCACGGTGGCCTCGAGCGCCCAGCCGCCGCTTGACTTGCTGACGATGCCACTGCCCAGTGCGGCGCCGCGCACCGGGGCGCTGGTGCTGGGCGTGCGGCCCGAACACGTCGAGATCCGCGACGATGGCCGATGGCCGCTGGTGGTTGAAAACGTTGAGATGCTGGGCGCTGAGCGCCTGGTGCATGGCCACATGGGCGGCGCGCCCTTCACGGTGCGCATCGACGCCATGCTGCTGCCGCCCCAAGTGGGGCAAACCGTGCACCTGGCGGCGGCGCCCGGGCAATTGCACTGGTTTGATGCCGGCACCGGCCTGCGGGTGGTGTTGTGAAGCTGAGCGCACCTTGGCCCTATCCACGCTGGGTGGCGCACCGAGGCGCTGGCAATCTGGCGCCCGAGAACACCTTGGCCGCGTTCAGGCTGGGTGCAAGCCTGGGATACCGGGCGTTTGAATGCGACGTCAAACTGTCAGCCGATGGCGTGCCCTTTTTGCTGCACGACAGCACGCTGGAGCGCACCACCTCAGGCAGCGGCACGGCCGGCGAGCAAAGCTGGCACGCGTTGTCGCAGCTGGATGCGGGCAGCTGGTACAGCCGGCAATTTGCGGGTGAACCGCTGCCCTGCCTGGCCGCCGTGGCGCGTTTTGTGCAGCGAAACAGTTTTGCCCTGAGCCTGGAAATCAAACCCACGCCCGGGCAGGAGCAACACACCGGTGAGGCCATTGGCGAGGCCTGCCTGCGGCTCTGGCAGGGCCATGCGGTGCCGCCGCTGTTCAGCTCGTTCAGGCCCGAGGCCTTGCTGGGTGCGCGCCGCAGCGCGCCCGGGGTCCCGCGCGCGCTGTTGCTTGACACGCTGTGGCCCGGCTGGCTTGACATCGCCCTGTCGCTGGGTTGCGTGGCCGTGGTGAGCAACCATGTGCTGATGGACGCCGCGCTGATGGCCCAGTTGCAAGCCGCTGGACTGCGGGCGCTTTGTTACACCGTCAACGAGCCGGTTGACGCTCAGCGTTTGATGGCCCTGGGGCTGGACGGCCTGATCACGGATGCGATAGACCGGTTCTCGCCCGCCGCAGCCTAACGCGACACGCTTGCGGGCTCATTCGACGGGATTGGGCAGCGCACCCGGTGTGGCTTCGGCGCCCCAGGCGGCGTCTTCGGGCTCAGTGGACGGCAGTTCACGCACGTTGCGGATCACGTCACTGCGCCACGCCAGCACCGCCAAAAGCAGCGACGCCGAACCCGCCGCGCCCAGGGTTGCGGGCAAGCCCCAGCTCTCGCCAATCCAGCCCCCAAGCAAGGCACCCGGCCCGGCAGGCAGCAAGATCAACCAGCGCATGGTGCTGGTCATGCGGCCCAGCAGCGGTGCGGGCGTCACGGCCTGGCGCAGCGCCAGAAAATTGATGAACACCAGCACCGCACCCACGCCCGTGAGCATGAGCATGGCCACAAACGCCACCACGCCCCAGGTCCCGGCGGGCAGCAACGCGGGCAGCAACCAGCCCACGCCACAGGCCGCAAAACCCAGCACCATGGTGGGGCCGGGCCCAAAACGTTGGCTGAGACTGTTGCCAGCCACGCTGGCGGAGATCGTGCCCAGGCCCAGCGCGGCGTAACACAGGCCGATGGCTTGCTCGCTGAGGCCTAGCGAGCGGGTGGCGTGCAGGATCTGCACCACCTGCGCGGCGTTGTTGCACATCTGCCAAGCGCCTACCGCAGCGGCCAAAGCCACCAGCAAGCGCTGGCTGCGCACAAAGCGCAGGCCGGTTTGTAGATCACCCCAAAAGTGATTGACGCTGGGCTCGGGTTGTTGCTCTGTGACGGGCAAACCTCGCAAGATGGTTGCCGACAGCATCAGCATGACTGCGTCCATCAGCAAAGCCACCGGCGCACCCGCCAGCTTGATCAACACGCCGGCCAGCCCCGGACCGGCCACTTCGGCGCTGGAACTGGCCAGCGCGTTCTTGGCATGGGCCTCCACCAAGCGCTCACGCGGCACCACTTGCGTGAGCACGATTTGCGCCGCGCTGCCAGCCGTGGTGGACACCGTGCCAATGACAAAACCCACGGCGTACATCCAGGGCATGGCCAGCCAGCCCAGCCACCAGGCCAGGGGCACGCTGGCCACGGCCAAGGCAATGGCCAACTCGCCCGCAATGTAGATCGGCAGCTTGCGCACCCGGTCAAGCCAAACGCCTGAGGGCAGCGAAAACAGTGCAAACGGCAGTGTCTCGATGGCAATGAGCCAGCCCATTTGCGTGGGTGAGGCATGCAGCAACACGGCCGCCGTGAGTGGCAGCGCCAGCAAGGTGATCTGGCCACCCACCGAGCTGATGAGCATGGAAAACCACAGCCGCCGGTAGACCGCGTCACGCAACAAATCGTCGGTGGCCAACCGCATGTGCCACCACGGTGGCGGCCTATTGCCTGTTCTGTATCCCAATCTCGCTCCCCTGGCGCCTGACGTTTTGCACGGCGGCTGCCTTGTTGAGATTGTCAGGGCAGGGGCCGGCGCCCCCTACAAGATCCTCACCCTGAGTGCGGGGGCAACCCAAGGGTTAACTCCGATAGTCAGCATTTATGGTCACATAGTCGTGCGAAAGATCACAGGTCCAAACCGTGGTGGCGGCCGTCCCGCGATGCAACAACACCCGCACGGTGATCTCGCTTTGTTTCATCACGCGCTGACCGTCCTGCTCGCTGTAGTCAGGATGCCGGCCGCCTTGGCGCACCACGTGCACGTCGTCCAGGAACAGATCAATCAAGGTTTGGTCAAGGTCATCAATGCCGGCATAGCCCACGGCGCACAAGATGCGGCCCAAGTTGGGATCGCTGGCAAAAAAGGCTGTTTTGACCAATGGCGAATGCGCGATGGCGTAGGCCACGCGCTGGCATTCTTCAGTGGTAGCGCCGCCTTCGACCCGCACCGTGATGAACTTGGTGGCGCCCTCGCCATCACGCACGATGGCCTGTGCCAGCTGGGTGGCCACGGCGAAAACCGCATCACGCAGCAATTGGCCCGCAGTTGAAGCCAGCGATTCAATCGGGGCGTGCCCCGCCTGATGGGTGGCTATCAGCAGCAAAGAGTCGTTGGTGGAGGTGTCGCCATCAATGGTGATGCGGTTGAAGCTGGCGTCCGCCGCGTCGCGCACCAAGGCCTGCAGCAAGCCCGGCGCAATCACGGCATCGGTGGCGATGAAACCCAGCATGGTGGCCATGTTGGGCCGGATCATGCCGGCGCCTTTGCTGATGCCCGTCACCGTGACCGTGCGCCCCTCGATTTGAACCTGGCGGCAGGCCGCCTTGGGCACGGTGTCGGTGGTCATGATGCCCTCGGCGGCCAGTGCCCAACCATCGGGGCGCAAAGCGGCCAGCGCCCCCGGCAAGCCGGCTTCAATACGCTCAACAGGCAGCGTTTCCATGATCACGCCGGTGGAGAACGGCAGCACCTGCTGAGGGGCCACGTCCATCAACGCGGCCAGCGTCGCACAGCTGCGTTTTGCCCGCGCCAGACCATCGGCGCCAGTGCCCGCGTTGGCGTTTCCGGTGTTCACCAACACCGCCCGAATGCCCAACTCACCAGCGAGGTGCTCGCGGCAGACCTGAACCGGTGCGGCACAAAAGCGATTGCGCGTGAAGACGCCCACCACCGACGCCCCGACATCCAGTGCGACCACGATCAGGTCTTTGCGATTCGCCTTTCGCACCCCGGCTTCCGTGACACCCAGGCGAACACCCGCCACCGGGTGAAGATCGGCCGCGACGGGCGGCAATAGATTGACGGGCATGCCCAAACACCTCTGTGCTGATGAACGATCCGCGATTGTAGGAGGCCAAAACTGAGGGCCAGGCCAACAGCGACGTGGCCAAAAAAGGCGGCCGAAGCCGCCTTTTGATATGAACCCGCAGGCCCGGCCGAATGGGTGACGCTCAAACTCGGCGGCGGGCCGCCAGGAACCCGATCGCCCCCAGACCGGCAAGCATCATGGCGTAGGTTTCGGGCTCAGGCACCGACGTGACGCCAACGGTCA
>JAYWDK010000026.1:0-7915 GCA_043779845.1 Betaproteobacteria bacterium
TTCAGCGCCTCGATCCTGGTCTGGCTGAACTTGATCTCGGCCTGCATGCACTTGATCAGGCCACGCGACACCAGCACAGAATCGCAGGCGACCGGGGTGTGCGCAGACGCGTCAAGTGCGGGTGTGTCCGAGGCGTCGAGCCTGGCCAAAGTATCTGCCTCGCGCGTGTGCGAGAAGACAGACATTCACCAATGGACAGCCGAGCTGTTTGGCCGCGCCCGATCCCCGAAAAAAGCGCGCTGTTGCCGCGACTCAGCTCACCGTGATCGGCTTGGGTGCGCAGGTGCGCAGGTGCGCAGGTGCGCAGGTGCGCAGGTGCCCAGGCGCTGCCACGGCAGGCCCGCCACCAGCCAGTCGAACTGCTCGCGGGTGAGCGTCATGGCGCCCGCCGTGGTTGGCGACAATTCACCCGGCCGAGCGTTGCCCCCCAGCTTGCAGGCGCCGCGTGCACAGCCCCATCCTTGCAGGCCGCGTTGGCCCGCAGGGCCAACCCTTCGCCAGGCACAAGCCGTCCTCGGGACGCCTGGTGTCCGGGCTCAGCCTTCAGCCGGTCGGCGCGGCGCTTGGCGAACACGTAGGCCTGGTGCGGCTGGGCCCCGCCCGCAAAGCCGCGCACCACCTCTGCAACGACGGCAGTGCCACGCCGTTGGCCTCGACCCACTTCTTGGCCTTCAGGCCCGACGCCCGGTACGCCGCCACCGGCTGCAGACACCTCTCCAGTCGATCTCAATCCATTGCCACTTCCTCTGACTCGCCGTTGCAATAAATGCAAGGTTCTCAGCTTCGGGACCGGTCGGATAGATGGGTTGGCGGAACGCTTACGCTTCATGATTCAGGTCCTCGTGAGTGGGTACTTCCCCGCAAACGATGGCGCTTGGTGCAAGGTCATGTGTAGACAGCGCTGCAGGGGTTCACGCCGATCAGGGCCGGCGCGATTCGAAGTGAACCTCGGGGTAACGCGCTGTCAGCACGTCGAGCTGGCCTGCTGGGCGCTCCAACAGGTGCCGGTCGAAGAAAGCCAGCGAGTAAGCGTTGACGATGTCGTGCGCCCGATGCCCATCAATCGGTCCGCTGAGGCGCAGCTGCGGGGTCCAGGGTGACCAGTTCGGAATGTCCGTGAAGTTGAGGTGGAACATCCCAGGCACCTGCACGAAGTACCCGGCGCCCGGCAGGCTCTGGTAGACCGAGCGCATCGTGGTTTGATGGGCCAGGATCTCTTTCTCGGACCAACCGCCGGCCCGTTGCCGTTCGAGCCGCATGCCGTCGGCATCCCGGGTGATCCACAGGCTGGGCTGCTGCAAACCCGATGTGACCACGTCGACAGGCATGGGCGCGTCCATCATCAGACAGGCTTTCAGCCGTGGCTCCAGGTGGCAGGCCTCAGCCACGACGATGCCACCCAGCGAGACTCCAAAGGCGCCGACACGCCGCAGGTTCAGCCTGCCACTCAGGATGCCATTCGGGTCGGTCCGGTTCAAGGCGGCAAGCTGGTCCAGCGCAAAAACGGCATCCTGCGCGAAGTACCGGATGAGGCCAACGCCAGTCGGCACCTTGCCGATCAGGCGTGGGGCGCTGGGGTCGGGCATGTAGCTCGAGTCGATGCTGGCGTGGACCTGCGACAGCGTCATGCCCGTGGCCTGCCGCCCATCCGGAAACACGACATCTGCGGCGGCGCCTGGCTGGTCGATGGCTGCCACGATGTAGCCGTGTGAGACCAAGGCCTCGACTTGGTAGGTGTTCATCTGGCGAAAGCCGGTCACCCCTTCCAGGAACAGCAGCACTGGATAGTTGGCCTGCGTGTTGGCCATGGGCGCCGACGGAATGGCGTTGGTGGTGATGAACTTGAAGTGCCCGAACACAAACGCCGGCTTGTGGTGAATTTGCGCAAAGGCTGCGGTCACCGTGTCGGCGTCTTGCAGGTACGGGGCACGCCGTGCCGATGGATCTGCTGCTGCCGGGTACCAGATCTGCACCATCAGTTCTCGCGGGCCCTGCGGATGGGCGCCGAATACCTCCAACCGGGCCGCGTCGACCCAGTGGTACGTCAAGGTGCCGATCGCGTATGGACCGTTCGGATGTGGAAATCGGAACACGGGGAACACGCTCGGCAGGGCGATCGAGACCACCATGGCGAATGCGCCCAACCCGACGATGGCGCCCGTCGCAAGCCTGTGGGTGGGTCGCCACAGGGTGTGTCGCGTGACAGCTGCGCGCCACAGCCAGATCAGAAAGAGCAGTCCGGTCAGTGCATACGCTGGAGTCAACTGCCAGCGCGGCCCTTCTGCCACGATTTGCGCGCCGGCGGCCAGCAGCGCAACAGGCGTCGAGTGACGCAGCCACCGCATCGCACGAGGCGGCGGCAGCACCAGACCCGCGAAGGCCAGCAGGTTGGCAAGCAACAGCAGGGTCTCAAAGGGTCTCATGGCCCATGATCGCCAGCGTCGGCGTCGGCGTTTGGCATCAGAGGATCGAGCCGCAGGTCGAACCCCGGTGAGTCAGCAGGACTGCGCCACCAACGCAGGGCCACCCCAACACCCCAGGCCATGACCACCGCGCTGACGATGGCAGCCGGCAAGCCGGCACCGCCTTCTGTGGCCACCATCATGTTGTAAGCCGCGTGCCAGAGCGCCACGCAAAGGATGCTGTGGCCGGTTGCAAGGTACACCTGTGCCAACACAAAAGCGCCGCAGAACAGCGCAAACAACCAGCCGATCAAGACTGGCCCCACCAGCGCTGCCATGCCGGCGTTCAACCAGAACAAGGGCAAGTGCCACAGCGACCAAAGCAGCGCGACCCAAAGTGTTGCGCGCCAGCGGCCGTGCCTGGGCAGCAGATGCTCGGTGAGAAACCCGCGCCAACCGGTTTCTTCACCGAATCCGTTCACAACAATGACGGTGGGCACCACAGCGGCCAGCGGCCAGTCTTGCGGTAAGCCGGGGAAATGCGCGAAGGCAGGGTCCGGCGGCAGCGGTTTGCCCAGCAGCCGCAGCGTGGCAAAAGCCGCTGCACCCAGCGCCAACGGCGAAAGGGCCAGCATCAGCTTTGAAAACCAACCCGGGCCCAGCCGGGCCAGTCGCCCAAGCAGGTCGCCAAGCGCATGGCGTCCCCCGATCACGGCGGTGACGGCCATCGCGGCCAGCATGGGACCCAGCAAACCGGGGACGTGGGTGGCGACGCTTCCGGGCACAACGCGCTCGCCCAACGCCAGCAGGGTGAGCCAGTAGCCCCAGGACAGCGCCAAGGTGAGCAGGTAGAAACAAACCGCCGGGCGCTTGGCAATCCACGCCCGCATGGCGTTGGATTCGGCGGCGCCAGCGAGCCGGCGTGTCACGGTGCTAACTCGAACGTCAGCGAGGTGACCGTGCCGACGAAGTAGGGCTTGCGCCCTTCGGGCCGCATCCAGGCCACCTCGCCCGTAAACGGCACTTGCACGCCGTCGCGCGTCTGGTAGTTCGACCAGATTCCCTCCCAGGGCGCCATGACCATCTGCTTGCCTACCATGCCGCCCCGCGCCTCGGCGCGGAACGAGCCGATCAGGCCGGCGTCGTTGAACCTGAACAGCAGCGTCAGGCTGAGTGGGCCATCCACCACCGTGGCCTTGGCCGAACAGTCGTCGACGGCCTCCCATCGCACGCCCTGGCTGGGCAGCAGTGCGGTCGGGTACCAGGCCACTTCAGCAAACCAACGCATGAACTCGCCGCGCGCAATCTCACCATCCCCGCGCATACCGGCCATCGTGAACAGGCCCTGGATCGTGGCGTGCAGCAGGCCCAAGCCAGCGATATAGCTGTCGACGACGCGCACCGTCACACCTGGCAGCACCGATATCTTGGCGTCCCAGAGGAAGCCCGGGCGGCGCGTGACGACCCGCTGGCGCGACGTGAACGGCTTCCACTGCTCGCCGGTGGGCGACAGGTTGAAGGTGCCTGCCATGGCTATCGTGACGGCGTTGATGATGGGCTGGCCGTGCGTGAGCGCGGCGCGGAAGTAGCGCTGCACCGGCGCGGGCAGGCCTTCGAGTTCGCGTTCGTCGTAGCGTGTCGGCGGCGACTTCTCGTCACGCTCGTCTTCGATACGGCCGGCTTCGAGGTGACTCTGCAGCGTCTGCGTGGCGTCTGCCCACCGGCGGGCGCCGTAGGCAGACAAAACAACCGCAGTTGCCACCGGCACGCACAGCGCCAATCCAAACCACAACAACCCTGTCATTTGATTTGCCCTGTTGCGGCCCACGGGCCTCTCAGACCATCACCGCCTGGACTGGCCGGCGCAGCGACTGCGGCAGCGTTGGCCCGCGGCCAGAGCGCACCACCAGGTCGGGCCGCTGGCCCATCAGCCCCATGGCGGCGGCGAACGGTGACCGCACGGCAGCCACCTCCACCGCCTGATTCAGGAAGGCGTTGCGGATGCCCAGCGCCGTGGCTTGCAGCGCAAAGCGCTGGTAGGCGCGGCCTACTTCAACCCAGTGCGCCTTGTCGGCCGCCTGGCCGACAAACACCGCAATGCCCGCTGAATTGCGCACCTGGCGTGCGATCTTGTCGTTCTCGCCCTTGGCCGTGAAGAACCAGCCAAAGGCCAGATCGCCCAACCAGGTCGGGACGGCGGGGTTGCCCGAGCACACGCTGAACAGGCCGTCCCGGGTGCGGGTTGCATCGGCACCGTTGAAGCGAATCCAGGTCTTGATTTCCTTGACAAACGCCGGGACCTCCAGCTGGGCGGTGTTGCCTTGGACCACGTAGTCCAACACGCGCTCCAGGGCCAGGCGCTCGGTCAGCAGCAGCAAACGCACGCCGTTTGAGCTGCCCGCACGTTGAAGCAGGTTCAGGTCCTCGTGGGCCAGCGGCTTGCCGTCGTAGTCGCCCCGCGTGCACTGCCGCGAAGCCATCGCGTCGAACAAGGGCGATCTCTGGGCCGGCGTGGCTGCCAGCGCCACGTGGATGGCGCCCCGCGTGGCGTCGAAGCGGGCGTCGGCATGCAGCCCGTGGGCCAGCGCGGCATGGACCAGATTCTCGGCGGCGCAGCCCAGCGTCACGAAGACTTGGTGGTCGTCGGAGTCCACCGCAGGGCAGCGCCGCGACGGGTCGAGCAGGATCGTGACGCCATTTTCTTGCCGGGCAAACGTCCAGCGCTGGGTGTTGTGGCTGGATGGCGCCAGCGTTGCGAATCTCCCAAGTTCGCGCCCGAGTCCCCGGCCGAGCGCCTGGCCTGCGAAGGCGTCATGAGTCATTGTTGCCTGGTCACTTGACTCATCGCCCGCAGGGGGCGGACGACCTGTGGCGTGGGCCTGGGGGGCTCTTGGTTGCAACCGGACAAGGCCAGCGCGCTGCTGGCGACCCACGGTGTCGACGCGGTGAACCGCCTGCGGGTGATCATGACCGCCGTGTCCAGGACCGTGCTCCGGGCCGACGATAGACGGTGATCGACCGGCCAATGCCTAACATCGCGGTGGCGCGGCAGCGATGCCGCTCTTCAGGGTCTGACATCATGGCCAAGCGCGCCCTTGCCGGGCACTGCGCTCAATCGAGCCGGTCCATGTCGTGAACCTCGCGCTCGTAGGCTGTTGGCCCATCCAGCACGATGGTCTGGCGACCACCGTCGTAGTCGGCGACCACAAACTGACGGTCTGGCAAATGGCCGTGGACCGACGGAAACAGCGCAAACACTTGGTCACCGGCGTGCAGGGCCGCCACGGCCGCAGCCACAGGCGCCACGACCTCCGGTGTTGCCCAGCCGTTCTTGCCCGTGTCCACCTGGCCCCAGAGCACGGCCGTGATGCGCCCGGCCGCGTCCAGACGAACCTTGGAAACCGCAAATGTGGTCATCGGGAAGCCTCCGTGTTGCGCACACAAGTATTGGCCCTTGGGGCAGAGGCCTGGCTCATGCCGCTACCGGCGAATAGCCGGCTCGTTTGATCGCGTCGCTGAGTTGCCTGGCGGTGGCGCTGCTGGGTTCGATCTCGACCGTGAACGTGGCCAGATCAACCCGCACCAGTGCGCGATGGTCGACGGCTTTGAGGGCCTTCGTCACGGCGCCGGCACAGCGTGCGCAAGTCATGTCACTGACCTGGAAAGCGATCATGGCGTCAAGCGGCGCTCGGCCGTTCAGGCGCCACCTGCGCGCACCCTTGGGGGTCTGTCATGTCAGTCATCAAGGCTGTCCATATCGGTGACATTGCGCCCCGGTGACGGCCCACCGTCGAAGGTGATGCACTCCCTGCCGTCGTTGTGCTCGACGACCACGAATGTGCGCGCTGGAAGTCGGTCCTGGGACGGGAACACCGCCGCGACCTGGGCGCCATCGTGGATGGCGTCCACGACCTCGGCCGCCGTGGCCACGACGCGAGCGCCAACCATCCGATCCGAGCCGGCGTCCACTTCACCCCAGAGCACGTCGCTGACATGACCGTCGGGTCCGATGCGGACCTTCGACACCTCGAAGCATCGCCCGTTCTCGGTGGCTATCGGTTGGGCACGTTCACCCTGGTAGGTCATGGCGTTGGCTCCTTGCTGAAGTTAACAGTGCTGCCGAGACGGCAACGGTCATGCGCGACTTCAAAGACATGGCGAATGCAGAACCGTGTCTTTGTCGGCTGGCGCACAGGCATGCGCAGGCTTGATGTTGATGAGCCGTGGCAGCACTTGACGCGCGGTTCTCGCCAGTGCCGAAAGCATCGACAGACTCAAACGACGGTGTTTGCGAATCGGAGAGCGTGATCGACTCAATATCGAAGGGGCGTGCGGCAAGTTCATGGACGAGTTTGTGATGACAAACCTCCTGGCCTCTGTTCGTTGCCGCACGCAATGGTTTCTTTATTCGGTGGTTTTGGGGACTGTCGGCCGTGGGTGCGTGGCAGGGCATGCCGGTTGAGACGGCGCCCGTCCGACTGTGCGGCAGCGACCACGCGTGACTTGAGGTCAGTCGCGACTCGCTGCGCGTGGCCAGTGAGTTGACGGTGCACCTCACCAGCCTGCGCAAGCGCACGGATGCCGACATCGCGGCGTCGGTCTAGAACGTGCTGGAGTGGTCCTCCTCGCTGCCCGCTGGCGCCACACAGGTGATGGTCGAGGGCGCGTGGGTCACGCTGTCCAGTGACGTCAACTGGCAATGTCGTCAGGTGAGATTCGGGACTTCTTCGGGTCGCTGGATCGGTTCAAGGCAAACAAGGGCCTGTTCGTTACGACGTCGAGTTTCTCGCCATCAGCAAAAGAAACGGCCGACATGCTGAGCAAGCGCATCGTCTTGATTAATGGGCTCTTACTCACCCGACTGATGATTCGATTCGACATTGGCTGTCGGGTCGAAGAGGTGGTCTACATCAAGAAGCTCGACGAAGATTTCTTCGACTGATGGGCATGGAAACGGTGGCCAGGGTGGTCAGCGCGATCGCCCCGCGAACAGTTCGCGCCAGCCCGCCTCGTGCAGTTCCACGCCGTACAGGCTTGCGGCGGCCTTGATGCGCCGCCAGGCCTCGTCACGCTCGTCATCGCTCACGCCCTGCACCTGGTCGAATCGCGCTACGGCATTGCGAACATGGCTGGCGTTTTCCAGGGGTTCCTTGCGTTGCGCAGGAAATGCGAACTGGCGTGAGGGCATGGCATTTCTCTCTTGCGAGGACAGTTTGGACATGAGCAGTTCCTTTGTTTTCAAAGACGTCATCACGGCACCAGCACGGCCGCCCCGTCGAACCGGCCCGCGCGCAGATCGGCCAGGGCCTGATTGGCCTGCCGCAGCGGGTAGCGCGTGGTCTTCGTCACGATGCCCATCTGCGGCACCTGGCGCAGGAAGTCGAGCCCGTCCTGGCGCGTGAGGTTGGCCACCGACAACAACTGGCGTTCTTGCCACAGCAGGCTGTAGGGGAAGCTGGGGATGTTGCTCATGTGGATGCCGGCGCACGTGATGGTGATCTGGTTCATGGTGT
>JAYWDK010000027.1:0-7910 GCA_043779845.1 Betaproteobacteria bacterium
TGGGGGGTGGCGCGGCGGTCGGCTTCGGTTCTGATTTTGGTGGCCATGAAGGGCTCCGGAAGGGGACATTCGAAAACCCTCGATTAGACCACTGATCGAGTGCGGTTCTGGCTGTTGACCACGGGCGGTAGGCTGGAAGCGGCCCCTTACCCCCTTGGACGATGGCCGCGGTACCCAGCGGCCCTGGGGGCTGCAAGCGGGGCCAGCGCCGGGCCGCCATCGGCCAGAGGCCGACGGCCTTCGGCAGGCACGGACAGTCCGCAGGGACTGTCCGAGGCCGGCCTCAGCTCACCAAGCGGTCCCGTACCCCCTTGGGGGGTGGACCGCGGTACGCCGCGGCCCGGGGGCTAAATGTCACCCCAAAGGAATCGGCACGAACAAACGCTCGCCACCGCGCCAGACCAGCAGGGCCACGCTGCGCGGCTTGCTCGACAGCAGCCGCCGCAACTCGTCGATCTGGTCGACCGGCTGGCCGTTGATGGCCATCACCACATCGCCTTGCGCCAAGCCGGCGCGGGCCGCCGCGCCCTGCACAGCTTGCACCAGCAAGCCATGGTCGATCTTGGCCTGGGCCCGCTCGTCGCGGCTGAGCGGGCGCAGCGCCAAGCCCAGGCGGGCGCCGTCGGCCGCTGCGGCTGAGCCCGAGTCGTCCGCCGCCAGCGCAGCGCCGGAATCGCCGGCACGGCCCAGCGTCACCGTCATGTCCTGCGCCTTCTGGTGGCGCCACAGGCTCAGCTGGATATGGTCGCCGGGTGCGGCTTGGGCGATCCGCGCCGACAAGGCACCGGCCTGCACCGTCGGCTCGCCATCGATGCGCAGGATCACGTCGCCCGGCTGCAAACCCGCGGCGGCTGCCGGGCTCTTGGGGTCGACCTGGGCCACCAGCGCGCCGTCGGGTCGCGGCAGGCCGAAGCTGTCGGCCAAGGGCTGGGTGAGGTCTTGCACCGTCACGCCCAGGCGGGCGTGCTGGGCCCGGCCGGTGGCGACGATTTGCTGGCTGACCCGTAGCGCCAGGTCGACCGGAATGGCGAAGCTGACGCCCTGGAAGCCACCGCTGCGCGAATAGATCTGCGCATTGATGCCGACCACGTTACCGGCCGCGTCGAACAGCGGGCCGCCCGAGTTGCCAGGGTTCACTGCCGCGTCGGTCTGGATGAAGGGCACCGCCGCATCCCCCGGCAGCGACCGGCCCTTGGCGCTGACGATGCCGGCGGTGGCCGTCTGCTCCAGGCCGTAGGGCGCGCCAATGGCCAGCACCGGGTCGCCTACCTGCAGCGCCTTGGGGTCACCCAGGCGCACCGTGGGCAGGCCCTGGGCGACGATGCGCAGCACCGCGATGTCGGTGATGGCGTCGCTGCCCAACACCTTGGCCGCGAATTCGCGGCGATCGGCCATCCGCACCGTCACCTCCTTGGCGTCCTTGACGACATGGGCGTTGGTCAGGATCAGGCCGTCGGCCGCGACGATGAAGCCCGAGCCCTGGCCCTTGAACGGCTGCGACTCGGGCATGCCGCGCCAGCCTGGCAGCCGGCGGAGCTGGCGCTGGGCCGGGTCATCGTCGCCCTCGTCTTGGTCAACTTTGCGGCTGCCTTCCACCGTCACGCCGACCACCGCCGGCCCGTACTGCTGGACGATGGCGCGGTAGTTCGGCGTGCTGCCCGGCGGCAACGCCGGCAGCGGAGCGGCCTGGGCGGTGGCCGCCAGCGCGGCCGTTAGCGGCACGGCGGGCAGCACTGCGGCGGGCTTGTCGTGCTGCAACCAGGGCAGGTTGATCGCGCCTGCGGTGCTCACCACGGCCAGGCCGCCGCCGAGCAGGGCCCAGGCCAGCGGCGCGATGTTGGGGGTCTTGGGCATGACGGACAACTCCTCAGGCGGGGCGGCGCCCCAGCAATGCAAGCAGTTTGCTGCGCCAAGATGAGCGCCACGTGAGCGGCACATGAAGGGTTTGTGAAGCCGGCAGCAGCGCGCCCCCACGAGGCCGGGATGCCTGGCAGCCCGAAGAAGCCCGAAAAAGCCCGAAAAATCCCAAAAAAGCCCGAAGCAGCTCGAACAAGCCCCGGCGGCGGCCATTCGGCATCAACCGCGATCAAGGCCCTGGCGGGGCGCGGTCAGGCCGGGCGGCCCGGCGGCGTTTGCATCCACTGCGCCAGCGTTGGTGCGGCCGGCGCCTGGTCGGCTTGCAACGCGGCCACCACGCCGGCACGGTCGGCGGCGTTGCGGTTTTGGCTGAGCTTGTACTTGCCGACCAGCGCGGTGAGCGGGATCTCGATGCAGACGATGGCGCGCAACAGGCCGGCAATGTAGTCATCGGGCGCGTCCGTCACCGCCCAAGGCCGCGGCTGCGTCGCTTCGTGGCGCCGGGTCAGCTGGGTGACCAGCGCTTGCACCGCGGCGGCGTCATCGAGCACCACCAGCGGGCCGCGGGCCTGCACCACCGCGTAGTTCCAGGTCGGCACCACCTGGCCGTGTTCGGCCTTGCTGGCGTAACCGTTGGGCGAGATGTAGCCGTCGGGGCCTTGGAACACCACCAGCGCCTCGGGTGCATCCGCCCGCCCCTGCCACACCAGGTTGGCGCGCGCCACATGGCCCACCAACGTGCCCAGCGGGCCCCGCTCGGGCACCAGCATGAACGGGATCGGGTTGACCACCGGCGCACCCTGCACATCGGTGGTGATCAGCAAACCGAGCGGGTGCGCCCGCAGCAGCGCGTGCAACAGCTCGGGGCGGGTTTCTTCAAAATGGCGGGGTAGGTACATGGGGCACTCTAAGTCAGTCAGTCAGTCAGGCAGGCAGGCACGGCATGGACGCTCACGCGCGGTAGCCAAGCGCGCTCAAAGCCCCGCGCCATGCTGCGCAATGGCCTGCGCATACCACCGCGCGCTGGCCTTGGGCGTGCGCTGCATCGTCGCCAGATTCACGTGCACCAAGCCAAAGCGCTTGGAGAACCCGTGGTTCCATTCCAGGTTGTCCAGCAGCGACCAGGCCATGTAGCCCCGCACGTCCACCCCCGCCCGGATCGCATCGGCCACAGCAATCAGGTGGCTGCGGTAGTACGCCACCCGCAGCGGGTCTTGCACACCCTCGGGCGGCGCCACCGGTGGGTCGTAAAAGGCCGCGCCGTTTTCGGTCACGTAAAGCGGGATGTCGCCGTACTGCTGCTTCACCCACTGCAGCGTGGCAGTGAGGCTGGGCGCGTGCACCTCCCAGCCGGTTTCGGTGTGCGTGGCCATGGGCTGGCGCACGGGGGCGGCACGCACCGGCCAGGCGTTGGGGTCGTTGCGGTTCACGCTGCGGGTGTAGTAGTTGATGCCCAGCCAGTCCAGCGGTTGGTGCGCCGTTTTCAGGTCGGCGGGGGACCAATCGGTCCAGGCCTCGCCAAACACCTCGCGCAGCGGCTCGGGGCAGCGGCCCAGCAGGGCGGGGTCGAGAAACTGGCGGTTCATGTAGGCGTCGGCACGCACGCAGGCGGCCAGGTCGTCGGGATGCTGGCTGGCCGCAGCTTTGGGCTCCAGGTTCACCACCAGGCCAATTTGTGGGCAGCCCAGGGCGCGCAGGGCTTGCACCGCGCTGCCGTGGGCCACCATCAGGTGGCGGGCGGCAATAGTGGCTTCAAAGGCGCTGCGATGGCCGGGCGCCATGGTGCCGTTCAAGAACCCGCCGTCGGTGATCACCCAGGGCTCATTGAAGGTGGCCCAGCTCTTGACGCGGTCGCCCAGCGCGCGCGCCAAAACCTCGGCGTAGTCGGCAAACCAGCCGGCGCTGTCGGGGTTGAGCCAGCCGCCGCGGTCGTCCAGCGTGGCGGGCAAATCCCAGTGGTGCAGCGTGAGCAGGGGTTGGATGCCGGCGGCCAGCAGTTGGTCCACCAGGCGCTCGTAAAAGCCCAGGCCGGCGGGGTTGATACGGCCCCGGCCGTCGGGCATCACCCGCGACCAGGCGACCGAAAACCGGTAAGCCTGCAAGCCCAGGTCACGCATCAGCGCCACGTCGTCAGGCATGCGGCGGTAGTGGTCGCAGGCCAGGTCACCGGTGTCGCTGTTGTGGATGCGCCCAGGGGTGTGGGCAAAGCGGTGCCAATTGCTGATGCCCGCGCCGTCGGCCAGCGGCGAGCCCTCGATCTGGTAGGCCGAGGTGGCGGCGCCCCATAAAAAGTGGGGCGGAAAGGCGGTTTGTGAGGTCATGGCGGTGCAGATTTTGGCTAATTTTTGGGCCAGGCTTGGTGGGCCCGGCGCGGCAAATCCGGTCCAGCAGCGGGCAGAGTGTGGCGGCCTCGCGGGGCCAAAACACTGCGAGAAAGCCCTGATCCAGAGAAGGCTTGTAATCGATTACATTTTGACTGGCCGTGGCTTTTGCGGCCACCGAACAGCCCCTGGTTTCGGCTCCCCACCTGCTTTGCTGACTGCGATCTTGACGCTTTCCGATGAATGAATTTGATGTGCCGATTCACCGGCAGGCGTCCGCAGTCAGCCCGAGCGCGCCACCCGTATTGGCCTGGCTGACTCAATCGGGCAGCCTGAGCCGCCTGGCTTGTGGCGATGTCACGGTCAACCTGTTTCCGGCCACCGAGCTGGAATCGCCTTGGCCCAACCTGTTGCTGCGCTGCCATGGCGCTGACGGCGCGATCACGCCGGTGCCGCTGCTGGGCCCGGGCGCGCCAGGGCAACTGCGCCGTGAGGCCGGGCGCTGCTGGGTGGCTGGGCGTTGGCAGCAGGTGGCCTACGTGGCCGAGCTGGTGCTGGCGGCCGATGCCACGGCCTGGTTCTGGCATGTGCAACTGCAGCACCTGGGCGGTGGCGCCCTGCGGCTGGACCTGCTGCTGCTGCAAGACGTGGGGCTGGCACCCTGGGCGGCGCTGCGCCTCAACGAGGCTTATGTCAGCCAATACATCGACCACCAGCCGCTGCTGCACGCCGAGCACGGCATGGTGATTGCATCGCGCCAAAACGCGGCGGTGGCGGGCCGCAACCCGTGGTTGTTGAGCGGCAGCTTGGGGCTTGCCGTGGCCCATGCCACCGATGCCTTGCAGGTGCTGGGCTTGGCTCGCCGCGCAGGCCATGCGCACGGGCGGCTCACCGCCAGCTTGCCGGCCAGCCGATTGCAGCACGAGCACAGCCTGGTGGCGCTGCAAGAAGAAACCTTCAGCTTGTTGCCCGGGCAAATCGTGCAGCGTGGGTTTTTCGGCGGCTTCGAGGCCGATCACCCCGCAGCCAGTGGCCCGGGTGACCTGGCGCTGATCACGCGGCTGAAAGCCTTGCCCGAGTGGCGCTGGGTGGCGCCGGTTGAACACGCTGAGCCGGCCCCGGCCGGCATCAACTCGGCCACCTTGTTCAGCCAAGCACCGCTGTGGCCGGCCGAGCCCGCCGATGAGGCCCAACTGGCCACCTGGTTGGGCGCACCTGCGGCTACTTGGCGCCATGTTGAGCGTGACGCGGCGGGCCAATTGCTGTCGTGTTTCGTCGGCAGGCATCACCACGTGGTCACGCGCGCCAAAGAGCTTTCGGTGCTGCGCCCCCACGGCCATTTGATGCGCAGTGGTGCGCACTGGACGCCCGACGAGCGCGGCGTGGCCAGCACCGCCTGGATGGCCGGCGTCTTCCACTCCAGCTTGACGCAGGGCCACGCCAGCGCCAACCGCTGCTTGTCCACCCAGCGGGGCTATCTGGGCCTGTACCGCGGCCAGGGCCAACGGGTGTTCGTGGACGAAGGCGGCGGTTGGCTGCTGCTCGACGTGCCCAGCGCGTTTGAGATGAGCCCGCGTGGCGCGCGCTGGTTTTACGCCAGCGGCTGCCGTTTGATCGTGCTCACCGCCGAGGCCAGCTTGGCCGAGCCCGAGGTGCGCCTGCACCTGGCCGTGCACGGCGGCGCGCCCTTGCGCGTGCTGGTGGCGCACCACATGGCGCTGAACGGCGAAGACGGGCTCACCGCCGGTGCCGTGGTGCAAACTGTGCAGGGCAATCAACTGCTGCTACGCCCCGCGCCGGGCAGCGACATGCACCAGCGTTTTGGTGAGCGTGGCCTGCGCCTGCGGGCCGACGGCGCGACCTGGGACCAGGCCAGCGATGACGCGGTACTGTTTGCCGACGGCCGCAGCCGAAATCAGCCCTACGCATGCTTGATTTGGTCGTCCACTTTGGCTGTTAGCCTGGTGCTCCGGTGCGACCTGATCGACGCGGCCGGCGCTGCCCCTGCGCCAGCCGCCCTTCTTGCCGATGCGGGTACCGCAACGCTGGTCTTTGACACCGCCTCGCTGGGCGGCCTGGCCCTGCACGCTCCCGCGCCGCATGCCGCAGGCCTTGCCCTGGAGCGCTTGCACGACTTGGCACCCTGGCTGGTGCAAAACGCGCTGGTGCATTACCTGGCGCCGCGTGGGTTGGAGCAGTTTTCAGGCGGCGGCTGGGGCACGCGCGACGTGTGCCAGGGCCCTACCGAATGGTTGCTGGCACTGGGCCGGTTTGATGTGCTGCGTGATCTGCTGTGCCGCGTTTTTGCGGCGCAAAACACCGACGGTGACTGGCCGCAGTGGTTCATGTTTTACGCGCGTGACGTGCATGTGCGCGCCGGTGATTCGCATGGCGACATCGTGTTTTGGCCGGTGCTGGCGCTGGCTGATTACCTGCTGACCAGTGGCGACGCCAGCCTGCTCGACGAGCCCTTGCCGTTTTACGCGCTTCCCGGCCAAACGCCCGAGCTGGCGCCGCTGCACGAGCACCTGGCCCGGGCGATGGGCCTGATCCAGCGCCGCATCATCACTGGCACCCGGCTGGCAGCCTATGGCCATGGCGACTGGAACGACGCGCTGCAACCGGCCGACCCCGCCATGCGCGACCACCTGTGCAGCGCCTGGACTGTGACGCTGCACGTGCGCACGCTGCGCCACCTGGCGGCGGCGTGGCGGCACCTGGGCCGGGTCGACGACGCTCAGGCGCTGGTGAGCTGGGCCGACGCGGTGCAAGCCGATTTCCAGCGCCTGCTGCTGGCCGACGGCGTGCTGGCCGGTTTTGTGGCTTTTGACGACCCACAAGCGCCGCGCCATTTGCTGCACCCGCGCGATACCAGCACCGGCATCCGCTACAGCGCGCTGGCCATGGTGCACGCCATCATCGACGAGCTGTTCACGCCCGAGCAGGCAACAGTGCACGTGGGCTTGATCGCGCGGCATTTGTCGGGCCCCGACGGCCTGCGGCTTTTTGACCGGCCGCTCACCTACACCGGCGGCACCATGCGCCTGTTTCAGCGCGGTGAAAGCGCCAGCAACTTTGGCCGCGAGATCGGGCTGATGTACATGCACGCCCACTTGCGCTGGGCCGAGGCGCTGGCCCATCTGGGCCGGGCCGAGCTGTTTTTTGAGGCGTTGCAGCGCGCCAACCCGATCGGCCTGCAAGCCTTGGTGCCCAGGGCCGCACCCCGTCAGGCCAACTGTTATTACTCCAGCAGCGATGCGGCCTTTGCCGACCGCGCCGAGGCGCAAACCCACTACGAGCGCATCAACCGGGGCGAGGTGGCGCTGGAAGGCGGTTGGCGGGTTTACAGCAGCGGCGCCGGCATCGCCTTCAGGCTGATCGTGCAATGTTTGCTGGGCCTGCGGCAGATGACGCACCAACTGGTGGTGGACCCGGTGATGCCCACCACGCTGGACGGCCTGCGCGCCGAAATGCTGCTTTATGGCCACCCGGTGCAGCTGAGTTACCGCGTTGGGCCGCTGGGCTGCGGGCCGCTGGCCGTGATGCTGGACGGCGAGCCGCTGGCGCTGCAAGCCGGCCGCAACCGCTACCGGGCGCCAGGCGTGGCCATTGACGCCGCGCTGTTGCGTGAGCGCTTGGCGGCCGGCGCGCGGCAGTTGTTGATCGTGCTGGGCTGATGGTCGGGGGCGGGCGTCGCTGACTTGATGGCGGTGCCCGCCCGCCCGCCCGGCT
>JAYWDK010000028.1:0-2706 GCA_043779845.1 Betaproteobacteria bacterium
GGGTCGGGCCCGCGTTGACCCTGAAAATGGGCTCAGCCTAGGCGCAAAGCGCAGACATACCGTTGGGTATGGCGAGCATTTGCAACGACGGATCAGCCCGTTTTCAGGGTCAACCCAAGGGCCGGGGAGATTTTCGGCACCAGGCGTCGTTGCCGACTCGTTGTGTGGCTGGGCCACACGTCTCGTCGACGTCTAGCCCGGCACCGAAACTCTCCCCCGCGCGGGCCCGACCCCAAGCCCGACAGGCTCCTAGGAGCCTGTCGGCCAAAAAACTGCGCCAGCCCGCCGCCAAACCAGCGGCCCAGCGGCCGGCGGCGGCAGCACCGCCCAAGGCCGCTCGTTGACCCTGGATCTGACCTCATCGTTGACCTCAGCACCGACCGCATCAATGACAATCCGCCCCATGAAAAACATCGTGATCATTGGCGGCGGTCACGCCGGCGTGCAACTTTGCGGCCTGCTGGCCGAGGCCGGACTGGGCGCCCAGGTGCACCTGGTGTGCGCCGAGGCCGAGCTGCCCTACCAGCGCCCGCCGCTGTCCAAGGCCTATTTGAAGAACCCGGCCGAGGCCTTGCAGTTCTTCCGCAACGAGGCCTGGTTCACCGACGCCGGCATCACCCTGCACCGGGCCGACGCCGTGACCCGCATTGACCGCGCCACGCGGCACGTGCACCTGCAATCGGGCGCCGAGCTGGCCTACGACCAGCTGGTGCTGGCCACCGGGGGCCGCGCCCGCCGGCTGCCACAGCTGCCCGGCACGCTGCAAAACGTGGCCGTGTTGCGCAACGCGCAGGAGGCTGCGGCGCTGCGCGAGCAGCTGAGCCAAGCCCAATCACTCACGGTGCTAGGTGGCGGTTTCATCGGCCTGGAAGTGGCCGCCACCGCGCGCGCGCTGGGCCTGGCGGTGCGGGTGATCGAGGCCGCGCCGCGCCTGCTGGCGCGATCGGTGTCGGCCGAGCTGTCGGCACACATCCTGGCCACGCACCAGGCCGCCGGCATCGAGTTCACGCTCAACGCCTGGGTGGGTGACGCCGACCATGACGGCTCGCGCCTGCAAGCCCTCACGGTCAACGGCGAGCGTGTGCCGGTCGACTTGCTGCTGCTGAGCGTTGGCGGCGAGCCCGACACGGCCCTGGCGCAAGCCGCCGGTCTGGTGGTGGACAACGGCGTGGTGGTGAACAGCGCCATGCAAAGCAGCGACCCGCACATTCTGGCCATTGGCGACGTGGCGCGCTTCCCGGTCAGCGCGCAGTGGGCGCCTGCAGAAACGATGGCTCGGCTGGAATCGGTGCAAAACGCCAACGACCAAGCCCGCACCGCCGCCGCCACGCTGCAAGGCCAGCCCGCCGGTTACAACGCCCTGCCCTGGTTCTGGTCAGAGCAAGGCGCCATGCGCTTGCAGATGGCCGGCCTGATGCCCAGCGCTGCGGCACCCGGTGTCAGCCGCCACCGCCGGCCCGGGCCCACGCCAACCAGTTTTTCGATCCTGCACTGCCTGGCCGACCGGCTGGTGTGTGTTGAAACCGTCAACGCGCCCATGGACCACATGATGTCGCGCAAGCTGCTCGAAGCCGGCAAACACCCGGCGCCCGCCCTGGCTTGTGACCCGGCAGTGGCCCTCAAGTCGCTGCTTTGAACCTTGGGTGCGTGTTGACGAGTTGGAGGCGGATCGGGGCAAGCGCTGTTGCTCTGACAGGTGAGCGCCCCCCGAGGGGAGGAGAAACACTTGGGGCGGCCCGGCGTTTGTTTCTCAAGAGATTCCGGCCCCAAGCCCAACAGGCGCCAAGGCCGCGTTACGTTGATCACTTCAAGGCCGTGATCTTGATGCGCATGCGGTAGGCGCCTGCGCGCACTCGCAGCTGCATTGGCAAGGCCTCTGCCGGCACCGCCTGGGCGCTGAACGTCAAGCCCCCGGCATCGAACAACAACCACGCTGGCAGGGCCTGGCCGTCCGGCATCAGCGCCACCGCCGGGTCGCCCTGGCTGCGCACGGTTGAGGTGGCCTGGGCGGGCAGGCTGAACTCAAACGCCCCCGAGCGCAGCACTTGCTCGCCAAGGTGCACCTGGATCACGCCCGGTGCCTGGGGCGTGACATCGCTCAGCTGCGTCACCGTGGTGGTGGCGCTGCCCGTGGTGGTGGCGCCCCCCGTGGTGGTGGCAGCAACGGCGGACACGCTGGCGGTGGGCAGGCGCAGGCCCTGGCCGTCGGCCGCCAGCGCCGCCTCCACCGCCTGCGGGTTGGCAAGCGGCGTGGCCGTCAGCAAACCGGTGCTGCGGCTCTCGGCGGCGCGCAAGCGCTGGTCGGCCTGCCCGGCGGCGTCCTCGGCCGGATTGGCGATGCCGATGAACGCGCCCACGCTGTTGACCGTGCCGCCAAACACATTGCCCGGGCTGGACAAATCGATGCGCCCGCGGCCACCGTCAAAGTGGCTGTTGCCCTTGATCAACAAGGCGCCGCCCTGGGTGATGTCGCCGCCCCCGCTGTTGGCGCGCAGCTTGCCGCCCACGGTGGTTTGCCCCAGGTTCAGCGCGCCTTGGCTGGCCAGCGTCAGGTCACCGGTGGTGAGCACGCGGCCCAGCGTCAAGGCGTTGGCGTCAACCAGCACCACGTTGCCACCCGTGGCGCTGACCGCGCCCACAAAGTCATTGCCGGCACCATCGAGCGTGATGCCCGCTGGTGTGCCTTGGCGCGAGGCCGTCAACTGG
>JAYWDK010000029.1:0-2682 GCA_043779845.1 Betaproteobacteria bacterium
TCGTGCAAAGGCGCCAGCATGCGCTGCTGGGCTCGCAGCATCGAGGCCAAGGCTGCCAACAACAGCGCGTGGCCTGCGTCGGTGGGCGTCAGCAAACGAACGCGCCGGTCACTGGGCGACGCGTTGCGCGTCAGCAAGCCACGGGCTTCGAGCCGATCCACCACGCCACCCACGGTCGAGGTGTCGAGCCCGATCGAGCGCGCCAGCGTGCGCTGGTCCAGGCCGGGCTCGTTGGCCACCGACTGCAAAGCCGCGTACTGCACGGGCGTCAGGCCATGCGGCTCGGTCTCCTGCAAAAAAATCGCCACGGCGATTTGGTGCAGGCGCCGGATGCGGTGACCTGGCAAAGATTCGAGGTCGACGCGGGGGGCAAGTGTTTTTTTCATGAAGCCAGGAGTTAAGTATTAACCCTTATTCAAGCCGGTTCATGGTATCACTACACTTTACATAAGCGTACTTATGATAAGTGTACGCATCACAAAATGCCAAACAGCCATCCAACGCCCAAGGCCTTGGATGAGCGGCTCAGCCAGGACAGCAACATGAACGACGTGACGAGCAAACTCCCCGTGCTGGTGGCCGGCGGCGGCATCGGCGGCCTGGCAGCGGCCCTGGCCTTGGTGCGCCAGGGATTCGACGTGAAGGTGCTGGAACAAGCCCCGAAAATTGGCGAGATCGGCGCCGGCATCCAGCTCGGGCCCAACGCGTTTCATGCGTTTGACGCACTGGGCGTGGGCGACAAGGCCCGCGCCCGCGCCGTGTACACCGACTGCATGGTGATGCACGACGCGATGGACGAGCATGAGATCGCCCGAATCCCCACCGGCGAGGCCTTCCGCCAGCGCTTTGGCAACCCTTACGCCGTGATCCACCGCGTGGACGTGCACAGGTCGCTGCTCGAAGGCGCCCAAGAAACCGGCCGCGTGGAGTTTTTGACCAACACCCGCGTCGAGCGCATCGAGCAAGACGGCGTGGGTGTCAATGCCGGCGTCACCGTGTGTTGCGTCAATGGACAAACGCGCCAAACCCACCGCAGCCAGGCCTTGATTGGCGCCGATGGCGGCAAATCGGTGGTGCGCCAGCAGTACGTCAACGACCCACCGCGCATCACCGGTCACGTGGTTTACCGCGCCGTGATCGATAAAAAAGACTTCCCCAAGAACCTGCAATGGAACGCCGCCAGCATCTGGGTGGGCCCCAACTGCCACTTGGTGCACTACCCGCTGCGCGGTGGCGAACAGTACAACGTGGTGGTCACTTTCCACAGCCGCGATCAAGAGCAATGGGGCGTGACCGACGGCAGCAAAGAAGAAGTGCAAAGCTACTTTCAAGGCATTTGCCCCAAGGCGCGGCAGCTGATTGACCTGCCCAAAACCTGGAAGCGCTGGGCCACCGCCGACCGCGAGCCCATTGGCACCTGGGTGTTTGGCCGCGCCACGCTGCTGGGCGACGCCGCGCATCCGACAACCCAGTACATGGCCCAAGGCGCGTGCATGGCGCTGGAAGACGGCGTGACCCTGGGCGAGGCGCTGCGTGTGCAGGGCAATGACTGGGACAAGGCGCTGGCGCTATACCAGCGCTCACGCGTGGCCCGCACCGCGCGCATCGTGCTGTCGGGCCGCGAGATGGGCCGCATTTACCACGCCAAGGGCGTGGAACGCCTGGTGCGCAACGACTTGTGGCGCGGCCGCACGCCCGAGCGCTTTTACGATGCGATGGAATGGCTGTACGGCTGGAACGTTGGCAATTGCTTGGCCGATTGACCCCTCGGCTGCGGGATACCGCAGCCGATCCCCCGAGGGGATGGCGGGACCGCTTGGGAGCGGCCCGGCGCTGGCCCCGCTAAAAATGACACCCCTCGGCTGCGGGATACCGCAGCCGATCCCCCGAGGGGATGGCGGGGCCGCTTGGGAGCGGCCCGGCGCTGGCCCCGCTAGATTTCACCGCTACCGTAGGTTCATCACACAGGAATCAGCATGCAAGAACTCGGCCGCCTCGAAGACCTGCCGCAAGACTACCGCGACGAACTGACCCAAAACAACCTGGTGCCGCTGTGGCCCAGCCTGCGTGGCGTGCTGCCGCCCAAGGTGCCTACGCGCCACACGCGGCCCACCTGCTGGCCCTACCAATCCATCAAGCCGCTGCTCTTGCAGGCCGGCGAGCTGACGCCGATCGAAAAGGCCGAGCGCCGCGTGCTGGTGCTGGCCAACCCCGGCCACGGTCTTGAAAAAATGCAGGCCAGCCCCGCCATGTACCTGGGCATGCAGTTGCTGATGCCGGGCGAGTGGGCGCCGTCACACCGCCACACGCCCAACGCGGTGCGCGTGATCGTGGAAGGCGAAAGCGCCTACACCACCGTGAACGGCGAAAAGTGCGTGATGAGCCGCGGCGACCTGATCCTCACGCCCACCGGCCAGTGGCACGAGCACGGCCACGACGGCGACAAACCGGTGGTATGGCTCGACGTGCTCGACCTGCCGCTGGTGTATTACATGGAGGCGAGCTACCACATCAACGGCACGCGACAAACCGTGAAGCCTGACCGCGGCGACAAGCTCTACGCCCACGGCGGCATGGTGCCTTCGGTTGATTTTGAGCGTGCCGACAAGCCCTATCCGATGCTGCGTTATCCCTGGGTAGAGGCGCGCGCCGCGCTCACCACACTGGCCGACAACCAGCCCG
>JAYWDK010000030.1:0-7831 GCA_043779845.1 Betaproteobacteria bacterium
CCTTTTCTTTGCTGACTTTCTTTTCGGCCCGAAAAGAAAGTTAGGCGCCCGCCGGGGCGAATACCCGGCGCAATGCAGAAAGCGAGCACAGCCCGTGCCCGGCGCCAAAAAACGGGTGCCACTCGCCAGCCGAGCAGGCCAGGCTGCCGCGCCCGCGACAGTGCCCAGCGGGTGGGCGGCTCATCATGATCCCCATCATCCAAACACCCACTCACCCGCCTGTCCATGACCGCTGACCTGCTGCACACCGAGATTCACCCCGCCGGCCAAGCGGTGCTCACGCTCAAAGGCCGTGCGGCAGCGCAACCGGGGCAACGCCGATTGACTCCCTGGTTCAGGGCAGCGTGCCGCGGGCCGCGCGGGCTGTGTCTTCCTGCACGTGGCGCTTGACGAAGCGCATGAAGTACACCGCCATGCCCAGCATGAAGGCCAAGCCGATCGCGCTGAACAGGCCGTAATCGGTGGTGAAAAAGTCGCGCAAGGCGTGCATGGTGTTTTCCTTTCAGCTCAGCACTCAGATACCCAAGCCTGTATCTGACGCCACCCGCACCGGGCTGGGCTTGCGCTGGCGCAAGGGCCGCGCGTGGCGGCTTGGGCACACCCAAAACGAGCTGGATGTGGCGCAAGCCCAAACCGCGCCGCAGGCTGCGATCAGCCGGCGGGCAACGACGCGCCCAGGCACACGCCCAGGCCCGCAGCAGCCACCAGCAGCTCATGGCCAGCGGGCACCGGGCGCGAGCCCCCGGCCACTGCGGCCAGCGGCACGCTGCCAATCTGGGCGCCCTCCAAGGTCACCATGCGGCCCCATTGCTGCTGCTGCACCAATTGCGCGGCATGCCAGCCAAAGCGGGTGGCCAGCACGCGGTCAAACGGCGTGGGCGAGCCCCCGCGCTGCACGTGGCCCAGCAAGGTGCAGCGCACCTCGCTCTGCAGCAGCGGCTGCAACTGCTGGCCCAACAGCGCGCCCACGCCGCCCAGGCGCAGCGGGTCGGGGCTGTCGGCCAGCGTGCAGGCCACCGTCAGCTCGCTGCCGGCCTGGTGCGCGCCCTCCGCAATGCAGATCAGCGTGTAGCCCTCGCGGGATTCACGCTCGCGGCAGCGCTGGGCCACCGCCGCCAGCGAGAAGGGCAACTCGGGCAGCAAGATCACGTCCGCCGCCCCGGCGAGGCCGCCTTCAAGGGCGATCCAGCCCGCGTAGCGGCCCATGGTCTCGGCGATCATCACCCGGCCGTGGCTGCGCGCGGTGGTTTCCAGCCGGTCAAGTGCCTCGGCCACCACGGCCACGGCGCTGTCAAAACCAAAGCTGCGGTCGGTGTGGCACAAGTCGTTGTCGATGGTTTTGGGCACGCCCACCACCGGCAGGCCCAGGCCCGAGAACTTGTGGGCGATGGCCATGGTGCCGTCGCCGCCAATCACCACCAGCGCGTCCAGCCCCAGCTCGCGGGCATAGGCCATGGCGTCGGCCGACACGTCGGCGCCACCAGCACCAAAATAACGGAACGGATCACAGCGGTTGTGCGTGCCCAGGATGGTGCCGCCTTGCGCCAGGATGCCGGCCACCGCAGGTTTGTCGAGCACCATCACCTCGCGGGTTAGCAAACCCAAGAATCCACGCTTGATGCCGGTGACGCGGGCGCCGCATTCATTGATCAGCGCCAGCGTGACGGCGCGGATCACCGCGTTCAGCCCCGGGCAATCGCCGCCGCCGGTGAGGATGCCGACGTGCCGGGTTGGGGTGTTGTCCATTTCGGCTTCGTTTGTGTCCCGTTTGGGTCAGGTTTGCATCAACCCAACCAAGCCACCAGATCGGCCTTGAGCCGCGCCAGATCGGCTGCGCGGGTGTACATCATGTGGCCGGCGTCGTAGCAGTGGTGGGTGACGCGGGCCAGCACGGCCGGTGGCACGTCAAGCTGCGCCAGCGACCAATCAGAGGCGCTGTACGGTGTGCCCAGGTCGTAGCGGCCACTGGCCACAAACACCTTCATGTTGGGGTTGCGGCGCAGGGCGCGTGACAAGTCATCGCTGGTGCTGGTGAAGCCGTTGGCCGCCACCTTGCCCTCGCCGCTGCCACGCACCCACTGCCAGCTTTTGTTGACGTCCATCGCCAGCACTTCGTAGCGCGCGTCGGTGGGCAAGCCCAGGTCGGCGTGGTAGGCCAGCGCGGCGGCGGTGTAGGGGATGGCCACACCCTCGATGCCGGGGTCAAACAGCATTTTTCGCTCGCGCTTGGCTGCCATGGGCGCGGTGGTGCGGGCGTCAAGCCGGCCCACCAACTGGCCGCGTGAGCGCAGCGCCTCGACAAAAAACGTGGCGTCGCTGATGCGCAAATTGTTCTCTTGCACCACCGTCAAGGGCAGGCCGGTGAGCTCGGCCAGGCGTTTTTCAATGCGGTGCCTGGCGCGGCCATCCAGCCGGGCGCCCGCATGCAGTGCCGCCAGATAGTCTTCTTGCACAAAGGCCTCGGCGGCAGTGCGAGCGGCTTCGCCTGACTCGGCCAGCGGGCCGCGCAGCGTGCCGTGGTATTGCGCGGCGGCGGCAAAACCGGGCAAAAACAGCGCGTAAGGCAAATCATTGCGCGGCGCAAAAATCAGCGACTGCAAATCCATCGCGCAAGACACCAGGATGACGCCAGTGAACGCCAGGCCAAGATCAAGCATCTTGTCGGCCAGCGCTGCGCCACGCGTGCTGCCGTAGCTCTCGCCGGCCAAATACAGCGGCGCGCCAAAGCGGCCATTGGCGGCCAACCAGCCACGCATCACCTCGGCCAGCGCGTCAACGTCACCGTCCACCGAAAGCTGCTTTTTGCGGGCTTCGTCGCTGGCGCTGATCGACCATCCGGTGTGCGGCGGGTCAATGAACACCAGGTCAAAGTGCTCCAGCCAAGTGAGTGGGTTGTCCACCACGGCGTAGGGCGCGGCGGGCACCGAGCCGTCGTCATTGACCGGCACCCGCTTGGGCCCCAAAGCGCCCAGGTGCAGCCAGATCGACGACGAACCGGGCCCGCCGTTGAAGGCGAAACACACCGGGCGCGGCTTGCCCGGGCCGGTGTCGGTGGCCGAGTAGGCCATGGTGAACACCGCCGCCTGCGGCTCGCCGCGCTGGGCGCCCAAGCCATCACCCAGCACCGGTACAAAGGCGGCCCGCACGATGTAATCAAGATGGTGGCCAGTGGCCAGCGTGAGCGAGCCGGTGCTCACCACCGCCGGGCGCGCCAGCAGTTGATCCACCTGGGCACGTTGGCGTTTGGCGGCGTCGGGGTCGGTGCTGGTATGGCTATTTGCCGGTTTGATGTCAGAGGGGGAAGCGTCGCTCAACAAGGTCTCCTGAAATAAAACCCAAGCCAGATTCAACCCGGGCTCAGGCCTGGGCCAAAAAACCGGCATAACGCGGCAAGTCGACGTTGCCACCCGACAGGATCACGCCCACGCGCGCGCCGCGCAAATCAAGCGCGCCCTCCAGCAGCGCGGCCGCGCCCAGGCAGCCGGTGGGCTCGACCACCTGCTTCAGGGTCTGGGCAAAAAACTGCATGGTGCGGATCAATTGCGCGTCGCTGACGGTCACGATGCGCTGCACCAGCGCCTGGATCACCGGAAACGTGAGCGCACCGCTGGCCTGGGTTTGCGCGCCGTCGGCGATGGTTTGCGGCACGGCAATGTGCACGATCTCGCCGCGCGCCAGGCTTTGCTGGGTGTCGTTGCCGGCCTCGGGCTCCACGCCAATCACCGCGATATTGGGCAGCCGGTGCTTGGCGGCCACCGCGCAGCCCGAGATCAGGCCGCCGCCGCCCACGCACACCAGCAGCGCGTCGAGCTGGCCCACATCGTCGATCAGCTCCAGCGCCGCCGTGCCCTGGCCGGCCATCACATGCGGGTGGTCGTAGGGCGGGATCAGCGTGAGGCCACGCTCGGCGGCAATGCGCTCGCCAATGGCCCCGCGATCCTCGGTGTAGCGGTTATAGAGCACCACCTCGCTGCCAGGCTGGCCTTGCTGGTAGCCGCGCGTGGCGGCCAGCTTGGCGGCGGGTGCGTCATGCGGCATCACGATCACGCTGGGCATGGCCAGCAGCCGCGCCGACAGCGCGATGGCTTGCGCGTGGTTGCCCGAGCTGAAGGCCAACACGCCGCGTTGGCACTGCGCGGGCGTGAACTGGGCCAGCGCGTTGTAGGCGCCCCGAAACTTGAACGCGCCCACCCGCTGCAAGTGCTCGGCCTTGAAGAACACCTGGGCGCCGCAGCGCGCGTCAGCGATGCCGGAACGCAGCACGGGCGTGTGATGTGCCACACCTTGCAGTCTTTGTGCGGCGGCGCTGATGTCGGAGAACTGGATCGCCAGGGCTGTCATGCCGACAAGCATAACGAGGCCTCTGCATTGGTTCAGGTCACCCGGCTTGCCGCCGCAACCGGGCCATTGATTCGACCCTTGAACTGACCCGTTTCCGCCCGTTGCTCGCCGCTTGCCGTTGGCCCGCCACGCCTACGCTTCGCCCAGGTTTCTGCCTTGTTGAAGGTGCTCCATGCGCTCTGTTTCAGCCCAGCCATCCACCGGCCCGTCGGCCCACCAACTGGTGATGCATCCTGACCACAAATCGGGCTTGAGGCCGGCGCACACCGCCGATGAGCCGCCCGACTTGATCGAGTTTGTTGATTTCAAATGGTTGATGGCCGGCGAGGGCCACCGGATCGACGTGGACCGGCTGCAAACCGACACCACCTATGCCCGGGCTTGCCTGGCCTTGGCCCAAGGCTCCACCTCGGCCACCTTGCGTCGCTCGGCCGAGCGGCTGGCGCCCTGCGTGCCTGCGGTATCGACTTACACAGGGCCCTGAAAGCCGCCACGCCGGAACGTCAGCACCAGCGTGTCGCGGTGCCCGCCGGCGGCTGGATCCAGCGGCTGGATTGGCGTGCTCTCGTGGATCACGCGTTCGTCGTCCAGCAGCAAGGCGCTCCAGGGCTCGGTCAGGGTGAAGCGCAAGCCTTGTGGGCCCTGGGTGTCAAAAACCCGGGTTTCGCCGCCCTTGATGCCCACCCGCGACACCAGGATCACCACCACCAGATCAACGCCGTCGCGGTGCGCGCCCTCGGGCGTTGGGCGGCCAATGCCGTCGGTGGTATCGATGCGAAACGGGTGCGCCTCCACGAACCAGGGCTCATGGTCGGCGTGCACGCCGCGCAAAGCCGCGCAGCGCGCCGCCAAGCTGCCCAGCAAGCGCGCCCAGGCCGCTGACTCAGCCATTGCCGCGTCCAGCGGCTCAAACCAGCGCAAGGTGCCGCCGTGCAAAGCGTTGTATTCCACCGGTTGCCAGTGGGCGCGATTGGGCGCGGCCAACAAGGCGGCCGGGTTGGTGGCATGCACCACAAAACAGCCGTGACGCCGGCGCCGGTAGCGCCCGCCGTCCTTCAAGAACAAATCGGGCGGCAGGGCATCCCACAGCGGGCCCCAGGCCGCAAAAACGCCCTGCGGCACGCCAGTCAGTTGCGCCAGCGATGCGGCGTCCAGCACGGCATAACCGTCACCGGCAAGTTGGGCATCAAGATGGTGCAGGGCAGTGAGCGGTGGCGGCAGTGACATGGCGGGCAGCAGAACAACAGATCGGTGGGCGCACCCAAAACGGGCCGGCGCCGGGCGCTGGATTTTGCGCGCAGATGAATCCGCCCCGCGCCATTAGACTTTGGCTCTTTTGGGTGACCGCCAAGCAACGGGCGTCACCCCAAGCCGTCCCACGCCACTTTTGCACCGCCGGCTGCCGCGCGCCCCAACCCGGCGCGCGCGCGCTGATTGCCCGGCCGCCGTGCCCATCCCGTGCCTATCTCGTGCCCTTGCCGTGCCCTTGCCGTGCCCTTGCCGCCATCCTTGCCAGCCCGCTCGTTGATGCCAGACGCCGACGCCTTCGACGCGCTCGACGTGCCCGTGGTCTGGTGCAACAGCCAAGGCCAGGTGCTGGGCGCCAACCCGGCGTTTGAGGCCCAGACCGGCCACCCGTTGGCCACCGCCAGTGCTTGCGCGTTGGTTGACCTGCTGGGGCTGGCGGGCGAGCCCGGGCAAAGCGCCTTGCTGGGCCAGCTTCGCCGGGGTGAAGAGTTTGCACGCTTGCGGTTCAGCGGCCGGCGTGCGGGGGGCCAAGCGCTCACCGGCCGGATGAGTTTGCGCCACTGGGCCGGGCAAGCATTGATCACGCTGCAAATCGACGACCTCGCGCTGCTTGAAGACACCGCCGAGCGTGGGCGAGAGGCCCATCAGCGGGCGCTGGCCTTGGCACAGCGGCTTGAAATGGCCACATGGGCGGCACGGTGCAGGTGCGCAGCACCCCAGGCCAGGGCAGCTGTTTTGAGCTCAACTTGCCCGCCGCAGCGCCCCGGCCGACCCCCGCCCCCGGCATGGGTTTTTTGATGGGCGACAGCCTGCCCCTGGCGCGCCTGCCCAGCGGTGGCCGCGTGCTGTACATCGAAGACAACGAGGTCAACCTGCTGATCGTCAGCGAGCTGATGCGGCAACGCCCCGACCTGCAGTTCCTCACGGTGGTGGATGGCGGCACGGGCCTGGCGGCGGCGCTTGAGCACCAACCGGTGCTGATCCTGATGGACATGCAACTGCCCGACATGGACGGCCACGAGGTGCTGCGCCGCTTGCGCGCCAACCCGGCCACGGCGGGCATCCGCTGCATCGCGGTGTCGGCCAATGTCATGCCCAACGACATCCGCCGCGCCCGTGAAGCGGGCTTTGCCGACTACTGGACCAAGCCCCTGAACCTGACGGCCTTCATGGCGTCGGTGGCCGCGCTATTTGGGCCCGCGCCCGTTTGAGGCGGGATGGATGCCTTCTCAAGCTCTGAGGTGAATCATGCGGTTCTTGAAATGGTTGCTGCTGGCCCTGCTGGGCTTGGTGGTGTTGCTGGTGGTAGGCGGCGCCTTGCTGTCGTCCCAATTCGCGGTCAGCCGCAGCGTGCTGGTCAATGCGCCGGCCGACAAGGTCTACGCCTTGGTCGCCAGCCCCAGGCAGTGGCCCAAGTGGTCGGTCTGGAACCGCCGCGACCCGGCCATGAAGATCACCTAGGTGGGCGCCGACTTTGAATCCGGCCTGGCCAATCTCAAGGCCGCGGCCGAACAACCATGATGCCGGGCCAAGCCGGGCAGTCAGCAGCAGCGACAAAAGCCGCGTTCATTTGGCGTTAGGCCCGCAGGTCAAGGTGCACGCCACGGCGCACGACCTGGTGGCCGACGACAGCCTGGATCTGGTGGTGATTGGACGCCCAGGAGGATGCCTTGAAAGCCGGCCAGCGCCCTGATCCCCGGCGCGGCGCCGCTGAATACCTGCCCAGAAAATCGCCACGCCAGTCAAGTTCGACAGGCACCTGGCCAGGCGCACGCTGCGTGCCAGGATTGTTCTGCATACTGCCCACAAACAACGCCCCTACCGCCCGCGATAAAACGCTAGGAGCACGGTCTGTCTCAAAGTTATTTCAGGTCATTTCCGCAAGCACTTGAATACTTGGCGCAGAGGCTGGGTTTGCCGCTCACGCCAGCGCACAGGGCGTTTGTGAGCCATGAGCAATTGCGCATGGTGTTGATGCACACCCGCGTGGGCAACGTTACGGCCACGGTGTTTGCCGGATTGTTGGTCGCTCACCTTGCAAACAACCTGAGCGGCGCCGTGCCAGCCCAATGGGCGTGGTTTTGGCTGATGGCCAAGGTCACGGTGGCGGCGGCGCGCATCACGCTGGCACAAGCCTACAAACACCACGTGGCGAGCGCAGCGCTGGTGGGCACGGGTGACACGCTCCTAGGCTTTGCGCCGGAGCGACCGCCCCGCAACACCCAGCCAAGTGGGCCCGGCA
>JAYWDK010000031.1:0-7792 GCA_043779845.1 Betaproteobacteria bacterium
CTTCCATGAGCGTTTAAGGTCCAAGAGACCCGATGTCTTTCGACATCCGGCACTCGCCTTCCAACGCCCACACTTATCGGCTGTTAGTTGTTAAAGAGCTAGGCTTTTCAGCACCTGCTGGCTTGCCATCGGCAACCGCTATTTTGACTTGTTTTAATAACCTTGTCAACCGCCTGTTATTTTCGCTGTTTGCACTCGCCTTTCGGTTTGCGCTTCTTGCGTCGAGCCTTACATTGTGGCACGTTACCAAGACCGTGTAAACCCCTAATTTTGCTGCTTTCTTTGCTATCTGCTTTGGCCGCCCTCTGGCGGTCGGTAATAAGTAGCTCAGCCGATAACTATAGCATCAACTTTCGAGGGCGCGCAAGCGCTTTTCATCTCCCGCCCAGATGGATGCCTCGTTGCTGGCTGTTCTTCCCTGTGGCGTAGCGCCCGCACGAGGTTTGGCACGGGCGCTTTTTGGCGTACTCTGCTCGCCCTGGAAGCAGGGCGATTGCATGAAGAAAATCCGTAAAAGTGTGATAGGGAGCGGCCCATCAAACGGGTCGCGCCACCTGCGGCCGCAAGCCGAGCAATGTCTGCAGATAGTCGGTGCTCCAGGCCGCTTGCAGGCGTTTGATGTTGAAGCTGGTCTTGGTGGATTTATCCTGCTTGATCAGATTCAAGGCGATGCGCCGCAGGATGGCGAAGTTCTGGGCGCCGTGCGCGGCCGTTGATGAACTCGCGCGTGGACTCGACCACCACGCTCTTCAAGCCTGTCCATGCGTTGGGCTGTTGGTTCATGCCGGTGGGCGCCTGCGCCACCACGCAGCGCCGGGTTTCCAGCCGGTCGTGATCCTTGTCGAGGGTGATGTGTTGCCGCAGCCGCCCCTCGCGCACACCAGCGTCAGCATGCACGCAAACAGCGCCTCCACCGCCTGCGCCAGCGACGGTTGGTTGTTCTTCAATACCACGATGTAGTTGACCTGTTTGCTCACGATTTTTTGCACGATCTCGCGCTGGCAGCCCATGACGCCTATTGTGATGGTGGCGCTCTTGATATCGAGCGCTTCGAGCAGGGCCGGAATGGCCGTGATTTCGTTGCTCTTGGTGGCCGTCTTCACTTGGCCGAGCACCAGGCCCGCGCTGCTGTGCCAGGCAGACACCAGGTGCGCCATGTTCACGTCCCCGCCGTGAGAGCCGCGCACGCTTTTGCCGTCAATCGGAATCAACTGCCCCGCAAGCGGCGGACACAGTTGCTGCATCCACTCGATGAAGCAGGCCTCGAAGCGCTCGGCATCGAGCAGCGCAAAGACCCGCCTGAAGGTGTCGTACGAGGCAACCCCGTTTTTGAATGGCAAATATCGTCTCAACCAATCCAGCTTGAGCGTGGCCCACTTCACCACGCTCACCCAGTCGTCTGCTCCGCTGGTGATCGCGCTCAGCGCCACCAGCAGCAACTCGTTGAGCGGGTATGGGCAGTCGCGGCTGCGCGGGTCTTGCACGCCATTGAAAACCGCCAAGCATCACGGTTCAGCTCCAAAACCTTCCTCGCGCATTAAATTTTCCAAAATACCATTTTCGACGACTGCTTCCCGACCACATTACCCAGGGTTGGCTTCATGCAATCGCCCTACCCCTGGAAGGCGCTCGATTTCGCGATGCCGCGTGTCCCTTTGCTACTGCTGCGACAAGCAGGCTTGATGTCCCTCTCTCGTATCAGGGCAGTTTGCACTGGGCTTCATCGGTCTTCAGCCATGCCGTGACTTGTGGTGATTGAACGGGTTGTCACTGGCACCAATGGCCTCTCAGCCAGCCGCATCGTTGAGTTCCGCCCGGTTCGTTTGCCCCAGACAGCCGAGCCAGTTCGGTGAGGTACCACGCACCCCGCCATCCGGCCTACGTCTAGCTATTTACGGCTGCCGAGTATCTGAAGGGCTGGAATAGGCTGTTCAGGACGAGATTGCGGCGCGTTGTCCGGTTTTTTCCAGCGTGACCAGCCACGTTGCGGCGGGGTCGACGCTCACCAGCGCGGCGCGAACCGCCTTAGCCAAACGATCCGTGTCGGCTCGAAGCACGCGCTGCTTGACCGAAGAGATCTGGCTCGGGTGCATTGACAGACTCCTGAGACCCATACCCAGCAGCAACTCGGTAAACGTAACGTCCCCTGCCATCTCGCCGCAAACGCTGACATGCTTGCCCGCGGCGTTTGCGGCGTCAATGACATCGGCAATCAGGCGCAACACTGCCGGGTGCCAAGGGTCGTACAGATGCGCTACGGCTTCGTCTGCTCGGTCAATGGCCAGGGTGTATTGAATCAGGTCGTTCGTGCCGATCGATACAAAGTCGAAATGCAGCAGCAGCAGCGGCATCGTCATCGCTGCTGCTGGCACCTCAATCATGGCGCCTAATTCAATGTCGTTAAACGCCACGCCGCTGTCGAGCAACTGCTGCTTTGCGCGCGCCAAGGCGTCGAGCGTGGCCAGGATTTCGCTACGGTGCGCGACCATGGGAATCAGGACGCGCACCTTGCCGAAGGCGCTCGCGCGCAGGATCGCTCGCAGTTGCTGCCGAAACATCACCGGTTCAGACAAGCTCCACCTGATGGCGCGCAGTCCCAGCGCTGGATTGAGCGCATGTTCGTGGCGCAGCTCATTCGCCGCCATGCGATCTAAAGGCTTGTCGGCACCAATGTCCACCGTGCGGATGGTGACCGGCAGGCCGTTCATGGCTTCGACCGCGGCTTTGTACGCCTCAAATTGTTCGTCTTCCCCAGGAAGTTCGCCATCGCGGTTCATGAAGAGAAACTCGCTACGAAACAGCCCGACACCCACGGCCCCGGCTTGAAGGGCTGTGGCGGCGTCGCCCGGCAACTCAATATTGGCCAGTAACTCAACCGATTGCCCGTCCAGCGTGACTGACGGCATATGCCGCAGACGGTTGAGTCGGGCGCGCTCAAGTTCGCTTTGACGCTGGCGGAAACGGTATTCCTCCAGCACGATGGGCGTGGGGTTGATCACCACCACGCCAGTGTCGCCGTCGATGATCAACCAATCGTCTTGCCGCACCAGGCGGCTGGCCTCTCTTGCGCCAACCACTGCCGGAATGTCCATGCTTCGGGCGACGATGGCCGTGTGGGAGGTTCGCCCCCCCACGTCGGTGACAAAGCCTGTGAAGACGCTGCCCTTGAACTGCAACATGTCAGCCGGCGCGATGTCACTCGCGACCAGAACCAAAGGATCTTCACCTCCAAAATGCCGCGAATGCACCACCTGAGGCAGCAGCGCCTCTTCTTTGGACAGCGCACGCAACAAGCGCTCCGCGACTTGCTCGATATCGGCCTTGCGCTCACGCAGATAGTCGTCTTCCATTTCGTCAAACTGCCGCGCGAGCACTTCAGTTTGTGCGGTGACGGCCCACTCGGCGTTGTAGTGCCGCGTCTCGATCCAATGTCGCGTGGCGTCTGTGAGCATGGGGTCATGCAGCAGCATCAGGTGCACATCCAGCAGCGCGGCCAACTCGGGGGGCGCTTCAGCAGGCAAGTCACGCTTGAGCGTGCTGAGTTCGCTGGCCACGGTATCTCGGGCGTGCCGCAACCGGGCAACCTCCGCCGCCGTGTGCTCAAGCTCAATGAAGTAGTGCGCCACGTCGACGCGACTGGACGCCACCAGCACGGCCCGGCCGATGGCAACGCCCCTCGATACAGGCAAGCCGAACATTTGAATGCTCATTTGGTCACTGTAGCAGCGCAGCCCACGCAATTGGCTCGCAAGCCGCCCTTACTGCCCTTCGCCAAACTTGTCGTTGACCAAGGCAACCAACGCGTCAATCGCCGTCTGCTCGTCTGCGCCTTCGGCCTCAATCTCAACCTCGCTACCCATGCCGGCGGCAAGCATCATCACGCCCATGATGCTTTTTGCATTGATCCGACGGCCATTGCGTGACAGGTGAATCTCGCTTTGGAAGCCACCCGCCAACTTGGTGAGTTTGGCCGAGGCGCGCGCGTGCAGGCCCAGTTTGTTACTGATTTTGATGGTCGTTCGGATCATGGGGGGCGGGCTTCTGGGTCTGGTTTTGAGGGGGCGAAACCGCCACGTGCATGACACCCTGGCTGGCTCCGGCCACGGCCAGACTTGCCAATTCATCGACGGGCTTGCCACGGTAATTCAGCGCGCGCCAAAGCATGGGCACGTTGACGCCAGTTACAACGCGCACGCCAGGCCGAGTAGCCAGGCGTTTGGCAATATTGCATGGCGTGGCGCCAAACACATCGGTCAGGATCAAGGTCTGCTGCGAGGCCAGGCGATGCAGTTTCGTGGCCGCCTCAGCCTCGTAGGCCTCGGCGTCTGTACCTGCGGGCACATCGTAGATCTCAATCGCTAACGCCGCCTCTGGAAATGTGTGCATTGCTGCTGCCCGCAGGGCGCTGGCCAGCGGAGCGTGGGCGATGATGAACAGACCGGTCATTGAGTGCGATAGAGACAAGGCAGTCGAGATTATCAACGGGGCAGGAATCAATCCGGGCCCCGGGGGCCCCGCCAATTGGCAAGATTCAGCCACAAGAACGACAGCACACAGCTGGCCAAAAACCCGCCAAACGCTACGCGATAGGCGTTGACAGTGGTCAGACCTCGCGCCAGCAAGGCATCGATCAATAGACCGATGCTCCATTGCAACGCAAACACGCCGGCAAAAATCATCAAATTGAACGCCGACAGCGCCCGCCCCACCAGCATTGCCGGAAAAGCCTGGCCCACTGCGGGTTGGCTCAGCGACACCACGCTGGTGCAGACACACCACAAAGCCCACAGCCCCACTGGCGCGATTGACCCTTGCCAAATGATGCATGCCAAGCACAGCACGCCAGCGGGCCAGGCCACGGCAATCAAGCGCTCACCAGCCCAACCCGCTCGGATCAAGCGGGGCATCAACAGTCCCCAGCTGAAAAATGCCACCAACATCGCCAGATTGATAAAAAACAGCCCCTGCGCGGCAGCCTCGGGGCTGCGGCCACCGACTTGCGTCAGCCACGGCCCAATCCAAAGCGACTGCATGGCGACCATGCCGCCGTACGCAAAAAACCCCAGTGGCGCCAAACGCAAGAAGGCGGGATGGACAAAAACCGCAGCGTACCCACCATCGGGCGCCTGGATCACGCTGGGCTTGGCAACGTCAGCCGGCACCAGCCAAGCGATCAAGCTCAAGGCCAGAAGCAACAACAGCGCCACCATCAAAAACAGGCCTCGCCAGCCGATCACGGGCAGCAACCACTGCACCGGCAGCGTTGACGCCAGCATGCCCAAAGACCCGGTCATCAACATCCAGGAATTGGCGCGCAGTTGCGTTGCGCTGGCAAACAGGTGCCGATAACAGGTGAGCGGCGCCATCAGGCAAGCCGCCACGCCAGCCCCGATCAGGAACCTGGCCAACAACAACTGCGGCAAGGTCCGGGCTGCCGCAAAGGCCACGCAACCCACCACGGCCAGCACCAAAAATACCAGCAGCACGCGCTTGGCGCCCCAGCGATCAAGGGCGCTGCCCAGCGGCAATTGCATTGCGGAAAACCCCAAAAAATACGCCCCGGCCAGCAAGCCCAATTGGCTGGCCGCCAAACCAAGCTCGGCGCTGAACACCGGCGCCAAGGTTGCGGTCACGGCGCGCACCAGGGCCGAAAAGAAGTAAGCAAAAGCGAAGGCCAAAAAAATAACCATGGCCCGCTGGCGAGTCAGCCCCTTGACGCCCCGACCTGTGGTCATCGGGACACGGTGATCGAATCAAAAAACGGTCGCGCCCTCGCATCGTCGGCCTCAGGCCCAAGCACGGTCGCTTGGTACACCCGCAACCCATGGGCAAAAACGAGCACCTGCTCACGCACTGGTTGGCCCTCAGGAGACTGCCCCCGCAGCCGCCAAAACTGCGCCGCCGGATGCGGGGTCATGCCGGGAACGGACGCGGCCTGCGCCGATTCCACCTGGGCTCGCACATTGGCCCGGGCCGCCGCCCCAAGCGCCACAAGCGCGGGCTCAACTCGCGTTGGCTCGGCCATGTCAGCCGAGGACACGGCAAAGGTATGGCCATCGGCCTGGCAGACCAGCATGCCCAATTCAACGACCGAACCCGCCAATGGCACGCTCCGGACATGTTTGTCGGGACGACACGGCAGGGCAAGCACCAAGCTCCAGCCATCGGGCCGAACCTGGCGCCAATCAAGTGTCTGCGAGCATGCCACCAGCACCACCATCAGTGACGCGCCAATCCAGCGCGCCGACCTGCCAATCAGCGATGAAGGCAAGCGCCCCGCGTGTTGGCGCGCAAAAACTCGAGTCATGCCGGCAATTATCCTGGCACTTTCGTGCAAGGCTGCCGTGACGCTTGTCACGGCAGCGCCATGGCGGCGCCAAGTTCCCCAACGATCACCGCCGGACGCGGGCACCATAGCGGCACAAACAAATGCGCCGCAGCGCGATGTCCATTGGAGAGGCCACTCTGCACGACGAAATGCCAAAGCGCCGAGCTTTGGCGCTGTGCGTGCTCAATGGGAGCCCCAAATGACCCGTGCCGATTTCATCGCACCGCAACCAATCTCCACCGCGCAACTCGCCGCGCAAAGGGCCACCCCAACGCTCGATGACGTGGTCGAGCGCATCGCGGCAGAGGTGTCTGCGCCTTTGACAGCCGCATTGGCACGCGTGCATACACTGGCCAGCAGTGGCCGCATCGACCGGCCCAGCCTGCGCGCTCTACAAGACGAAATTGACGGCGCGCGCCGCGTGGGCCTGCTCGGCCAACAGATCGCCCGATTCGCGCGTGGCCAAATTCAGCAAAGCATCGAACGTCTGGATCTGACGGCATTGCTGACGCAGGTGTTGGCCGAACCGAGCCGTCGTATGCCAAGCTGGTCAGACGACGAACCGCGCAGCTTTGCGTCAGCTGAAGTGATCGGTGACGCGAGCTTGGTCTATGCACTTTTGCAAGCCACAGTCGACTGGAGCGCGGCGTTGGCGCGGTCCAAGGTGGAGTGGCGCATGGACATGCTCTCGTGGCCGGTGCAGGCGCAAATCAGCTGCCAGTTTTTCCACCAGCCGATTGATCTGGCCGGCCCGGGCGGCAAGCCGGCAGTGGCCACCCACGTGGCGCAACTCGATTCGCTCGACTGGCTGCTGCTGCGGTACACGGCCCACATGACCGGCGTTTTCGCGTGCCGTGAAGACGACGCCAACCACACCACCTTGACGCTCAAGTTCTTGCACACGGTGAACGACACGCTGGAAGGTGTCAGCGCCGTGGATCTGGGCGCGGTCGGCAGCAACGCGAGCCTGGTTGCTGGCAGCCAGGTGCTGGTGTTGGCTGCGCGGCGCGACATGCGGCTCCGGGTGCGCGAGGCCATGTCAGGCCATGAGATTTGCATCGACTACGTGCCCTCGGTGGTCGAGGCCCAGCACTACTGTGACGACGGTGCGCCCGATGTGCTGATCTACGAGTCATCGTTTGACAGCACGGCGCTGCAAGCACTTCGGGCTCAGCTCGAAAAACGCGCGCCCGGCATGGCACAAATCGAAATCCTGCCGGCAGGGAATGGCTGCGACATGGGCGGTCAGGCTGACAGCACCGCAGCCCGCGTAGGCGTTGACGGCCTGCGGCAGTGGCTGCTCTCGCTGGCGGTGCTTGAGCTGGCACGGCGGCGCTAAGGGCCCGTTCGGCCTCACTGGCGTCTTGCGCCGGGCAAGCCCAGCCAACTCAGCCGCCAAATACCTTGCGCAAGATCGCGCTGCCGGTGGCCACCGGGTCGCGGCGGATCTTGCGCTCTTCTTCG
>JAYWDK010000032.1:0-2664 GCA_043779845.1 Betaproteobacteria bacterium
CACGCGGTGACGGGTGAACAAGTGCCCGACGACGCGGCCCAGGTGGCCGAGTGGGCCTACATCAACCCGCGCCAGGCCGAGTGGCCCAAGGTGGATTTCATTGTGGGGAATCCGCCGTTTATTGGTAAGTTGCGCATGCGCGAGGCGCTGGGCGATGGTTATGTCACTACGCTTCGAGACGTCTACCCATCCGTGCCAGACAGCGCTGACTTCGTCATGTACTGGTGGAACAAAGCCGCCGAAACTGTGGCCCAAGGCCAAGCACGGCAGTTCGGCTTGATCACTACAAACAGCCTCTCCATGACCTACAACCGGCGTGTCGTCAACGCGCATCTCACAGGCAAGCCGCCAATTCATCTTGCGTTCGCGATCCCGGACCATCCTTGGGTAGACAGCGCCCAAGGGGCGGCGGTACGAATTGCGATGACCGTTGGAGCCAGTGGTAATGCAGACGGACTGTTGCAGAGCGTGGTGGCCGAAGACGCGGGCGGAGACGATGCAATCACGGTCTCATTCACGGAGCGGCACGGCGAGATAAACGAGGCGTTGTCGCTCGGTCCGAATGTCTCAAAGACACATCGACTAGCGGCCAACGCCAGGTTGTCGGCGATGGGCATGATCTTGGTCGGCGCGGGATTTATCGTTGAACCGGGTGATCCACTGCTTGAAATAGAACCAGCCCGAATTCGGCGCTACCTCAACGGAAAGGATCTCACGCAGAGCCCGCGCGGCGTCCATGTCATCGATCTTTACGGGCTAACGATCGCCGAAGTACGGCAGCAATTTCCAGCCTGCTATCAACGGTTGTATGAACGGGTGAAGCCAGAACGTGACGCAAGCAAAGACAAATCGCTACGTGAGAATTGGTGGCTCTTCCGACGGACAAACGTACAACTGAGAGAGGCTATCGGCGGCCTGAATCGTTACATCGGCACGACCGAGACAGCCAAACATCGCTTGTTCAGCTTTATTCCGGGCTTCGTCACGCCGGATCAGAAAATTCGCGTTGTCGGCAGTGACGATGCATTCGTTTTGGGAGTGTTGAGCAGTGACGTTCACGTAGATTGGGCGTTGGCGGCGGGAGGACGACTGGGCGTGGGAAACGATCCTGTCTACAACAACACAACCTGCTTCGAGAAGTTCCCCTTCCCCGCCGAAGACACCGGCCTCACCCCCAATCTGACCGGCCAAATCCGCAACTTGGCCGAGCACATCGACGCGCACCGCAAAGCCCGCCAAGCCGCCCATGAAGCCGTCACACTGACCGGCCTCTACAACGTGCTGGCCAAGCTGCGCAGCGGCGAGGCGCTGACGCCCAAAGACAAGCAACTCCACGAGTTGGGCCTGGTCAGCGTGCTGCGCACCCTGCACGACGAGCTGGATTGGGCGGTGCTTCAAGCCTACGGCTGGGCCGATTTGGGGCCCGTGCCTTGGGCCCCGCAAGGCGACGACGGCGCGCACACCACTCGCCAAGCCTGGACCGAAACCCTGCTGGAGCGACTGGTGGCGCTCAACGCCCGCCGCGCCGCCGACGAGGCCCAAGGCCAGGTGCGCTGGCTGCGCCCGGAGTTTCAAGACCCGGTGCAACGCGCCGCGCTGCTGGCCACGGCCGCCACGGCGGCCACTGAGGCAGCAGCGGCGGCCGCCGCCCACCCGGTGCAAGCTGAAATCGACACCGGCCCCGCCCAGCCAGCCGCTGGCGCCCACGCGCTTGGCGTCAACGACACCGACAACGACACCGACACCGACAACGACGCCAACGCTGACACCGAAGGCCGGGCCGATGGCGCGCCAGCCGCCCCCGGCGCCCCGGCTGCCGCCGCCTCCCGCCGCCCCTGGCCCGCCGAGCTGCCGGCGCAAATGCGCGCCGTGGCCGACACCCTGGCCACCACGCCCGGCTCGCTGACCGAGGCCGCCCTGGCCGAGCGCTTTACCGGCCGCGGCCCCTGGAAAAAACGCCTGCCCCAAATCCTGGAAACCCTGGAGGCCGTGGGCCGCGCCCGGGTTGAGTTGCTGGGCGGCACCACGGCGTGGCGGGCGGCTTGAGACGGCCCGCAGTGGGCCACCCCGCACCGCCTGTCGGTTGAAAAAATGGGCGGCAACCGCCACCCGGCTCATTGCGCGGCCGCAAGTGCGGCTCATACCTATTGGGGTATGCTGGGTTGATCCAGTTGTTGGCCAAGGAGCAAGACATGACGAACTTTCGAACGGTGGTGCTGGCGGGCCTGCTCGGGCTCTCGGCGGGCGTTGTATTTGCCCAACCCGACGGCGTGGGCAGGGGGCCAGGCGCGGGTGCGGGTGCTGGCCCGATGGGTGCAGGCCCGTTGGGTGCCGGCCCGATGCAGGCGGGGCCCGCAGCCAGCGCGCCGGGCATGGGCATGGGCATGGGGCCGGGCGGCGGCGCGGCGCGCTGGGGATCCGACGCCACGCCGGGCTGGACGCTGATGACCCCGCAAGAGCGCCAGGCGCATGGCAAGCGCATGCGCGCCATGACCACCTACGCCGAGTGCCGGGCTTACCAGGACAAACACCACGCGGAGATGGCGGCGCGGGCCAAAAGGCTGGGCGGCACGCCGCTGTCACAGCCCCGGCGCGACGCCTGCGGCGGGTTGAAGAAGTGAACACCCAGTTTTTGAGCCCCAATCCCGAGAGAAAAATGAATCC
>JAYWDK010000033.1:0-7759 GCA_043779845.1 Betaproteobacteria bacterium
GCCGTGCAGCTGGGCCTGGCCACGCGGGTGTGTGCTGACCCGCTGGCCGAGGCACGGGCGATGGCGCAGGCATTGGCGCAACGCAGCCCCAGCGCACTGCGCGCAGGCAAGCGTTTGTTCAACCAGGCGCTGGGCGCCACCGAGGCCGAGCTGCTGATGGCTGAATCAATCGAGCAAGTGGCGCTGATGGGCGCCGCCCACCAGCTTGAGGCCGTGCGCGCCAACCTTGAAAAACGCGCGCCGGTGTTTGTGGATTTGGCGTAGTGGGCCGGGCCGGCTGATGCAAGCCGACGACGCGTTCCGCCAGCAGGTGGCCGAGCGCCTGGCTGCTTGGCCCGTGGCCGAGCCCGCGCCGGATGCCAGCTTGCGCCGCGCCGCCGTGGCCCTGGTGATCACCGATGAAGGCTTTGGCGCCAAGCTGTGGGGCTTGCCCCAGCACGCCACCTGGAGCACCCGCGCGGCCCTGCTGCTCACGCGCCGCGCCGCCAGCCTGCGCGCCCACGCGGGCCAGTGGGCGCTGCCGGGTGGGCGCATGGACGCCGGTGAAACCCCCGAGCAAACCGCGCTGCGCGAGCTGGCTGAAGAAGTGGGCCTGCACCTGCCGCCCGCCGCCGTGCTGGGCCGGCTGGATGCGTTTGTCACCCGATCGGGCTACGCCATCACGCCCGTGGTGGTGTGGGCCGGGCGCGCCGAGGCGCTGCAAGCCAACCCGGCCGAGGTGGCCAGCATGCACCGCATCCCGGTGGCCGAGTTTTTGCGGGCCGACGCGCCCATGCTGGAACCCATCAGCCAAAGTGAGCATCCTGTGCTGAAGATGCCGGTGGGCCGCAACTGGATCGCCGCGCCCACCGCCGCGCTGATCTACCAGTTCAGGGAGGTGTGCGTGCTGGGCCGCGCCACCCGCGTGGCGCACTTTGAGCAGCCGCTGTTTGCCTGGAAGTAGCGCCAGCGCGCCGGCGGTGCCTTGATGGCCGGCCAGGTGTCGGCCGCCAGCGCGCTGCTGGCGCTGTATCTGTGCATGGTTTTTTCAAGGCGCTGGACGGTGGCTTCAAGGCGTTGCGCCGCCACCTGATCTACTTCAGCATGGGTGATTTGCGGGCCCGGATTGGCGGCAAAGGCCGCGACGAGGTGAGCGGCCTGCTGCGCGAGCTGGGCAACATGCAGGCGGCGCTGCGCGAGACGGTTGCGGCCGTGCGCGGCGCCAGCGACACGGTGGTGAGCGCCAGCATCGAGGTGGCCGGCGGCACGCCCGATTTGTCGGCCCGCACCGAGTCGGCCGCCGCCGCGCTGGAGCAATCGTCGGCCGCGCTGGCGCAAACCAGCGCCACCGTGGGCCTGACGGCCGAGGCGGTGGGCAAGGCGTCGCGCAAGGCCGAGGCCAACGCCGGCGTGGCCGAGCGCGGCGGGGCGGTGATGCAAGACGTGGTGCACACGATGGAGCGCATTCAGGCGTCGTCGCGGCGCATCACCGACATCATCGGCACGATCGACGGCATTGCCTTTCAAACCAACATCCTGGCGCTGAACGCCGCGGTTGAGGCCGCCCGCGCGGGCGAGCAAGGCCGGGGCTTTGCGGTGGTGGCCAGCGAGGTGCGCAGCCTGGCCAAGCGCAGCGCCGACGCCGCCCGCGAAATCAAGTGCTTGATCGCCACCAGCGTGGACGTGGTGGACGGCGGCATGGGCTCGGTGCGCCAGGCCGGCAACACCATGGCCGAGGTGGTGGACAACGCGGCGGGCATCCGCCAGTTGCTCGACGAGGTTTCACGCGGCGCGCAAGAGCAAAGCCTGGGCCCACGGCGACGGCAAACAACGCCACGGCGGCAACCCCAACTTTGTGGCCCTGGTGGCCCGCCACGCCGAGTTTCACAGCGTGGCCGGCGCGGTGGGCACGCTGATCAACCAGCACCACTATCACCAGGCCGATGCCGCGCTGGCCGCCGGCACGCCGTTTGCCCAAGCCACCAGCGAGGTGGTGCTGTGCCTGTCGTCGGCCAAGCGGCTGGGGTTTTGAGGGCGGTCTGGCGCGGACGCTTGTTTGGATATATCCAAACGGATATAGTTGTCGGCCATGAAGCCCATCAGTTTTTTGGCCGACTCCTTGAAGTTGATGCGCGCCTTTCCGGCGGACGCCCGGCACGACGCGGGCTACCAGCTTGACCTGGTGCAGCGTGGCCAGCAGCCTGATGACTTCAAGCCCATGCCGGCCATCGGCGCGGGCGTTGAAGAGCTGCGTTTGTGGTGCGAGCAGGGCACGTTTCGCGTGGTCTATCTAGCGCGTTTGCCCGAAGCCGTGTACGTGCTGCATGCTTTTCAGAAAAAAACCCAGGCCACGCCCAAAGCGCAGCTTGCCCTGGCCGCGCGGCGTTACCGTGACCTGATGAGGAGCCGACCATGACCGTTGAAACTGTGAGTTTTGCCAGCGTTTTTGACGCCTTGGCCGACACGCCCGAAGAGGCCGCCAACTTGCGGGCCCGCGCCGAGCTGGCGCGGGCTTTGGTGGCCTTGGTCGCGTCGCAGGGTTGGACGCAGACCGAGGCAGCGCGCCAATGCGGCGTGACCCAACCACGCATGAATGACCTGCTGCGCGGCCGCATCAGCCGCTTCTCGCTGGACGCTTTGGTGAACATGGCGGCGGCTTGTGGTCAGCAGGTTCATATCGCGCTGCAAACGGCTTGATTTTTGGGGCTCGGCGCTCGCAAACATGACCTGAATGGCTCCCTCGCCCCTGTACCCGGGGGAGAGGGTTGGGGTGAGGGGGCGTTCGGTGCCAGGTTGGTGCATCACCTTGCCGGTTTTTGTGCTCGCTTTCTGCATTGCGCCGGGGTTTCGCCCCGGCGCAATGCAGAAAGCGAGAACAGCAGCCTGCAAGGCCCAGCAAATCAAATCCCCGTACCCGGGCGGGGAGCGGTTTGGGGCGAGGGGTGCAGTCGCGGCCAGGCGGTGAACGCGTCAGCGGATCACCGCCAGCCGCCGGGCAATGGCCACGGCCTGGGTGCGGCTGGTGGCGCCGAGTTTCATGTTGATGTTGCGCAGGTGGGTGCGCACGGTGCTGTCGCTAACGAACAGTTTTTCAGCCATGGCGCCGTTGCTGTAGCCCTCGGCCAGCAGTTGCAGCACGCGCACCTCTTTGCGCGTCAGGGGCTCGGTCGGCGTCTCGGCGCCGGGGCGACCGGGGTTGCCGAGGCTACTGGCGATAACAGGCAGCGTGGATAGGCCGTCAAACGCCGCCTGCGGGCTGGAGTCCAGCTCGTCGGTGCCCGCATCTCCCTCGGCGGCGGCCACTTGCATCAGGCCTTGCAGGTAGTCGTCAAAGATCGGGTCGGCGGTGCGGTGTGCTGGGTTGAGTGGCTTGTCTCGTGGCCCGTCTTGCGGGGCTTCGGGCGGACTTTCGCGGGTGGCACACCGCCACAACCACACGCGGCGCAACAGCCGGCCCACGGCGGGGCCTTCGTCTAGCAGCAAGCGCACAAAACCCTCGTTGCAGGCGGCTTGCAGCACGGCCACCATCAGCGCCGTGGCGCCGGCCAGGTCACCGGCGCGCTGCAGCGCCAGCGCTTGCAGCACCTGCAACTTGAGGGCGCGGCGCTGGCGGTTGGCGGCGCGGGCTTGCTCGGCCAGCGTGGCCGCGCTGCGGGCGGCGGCGGCGGCGTCGCCCCAGCGGGCCGTCCAGCGCAAGCGGCCAATGGCCAGGTCGTCCACGTCGTGGGCCGTCATCTGGTACTGCGCCACGCGTTGCCACACGGGGGCGTCGTCGGCCCGGTCCAGCATCTGGGCGGCGGCGTCGGCCTGGCCCTGGTGGCCCAACAAACGCGCGCGCTCCAACCGGGCGCTGGCCACCACGCGCGGCAACTGGCGGTGGTGGCCCAGGTACTCCAGCTCGGTGAGCGCGTGCAGCGCGGCGTCGATGTCGCCACGCAAAAAATGGATGCGCGAGCGCATGTTGTGGCTCAGGATCATGTGATCGGGCAGGCCCACGTCGCGCGCTTGCGGCAGGTAGATGTTGAGCAATTGCTCGGCCAAGGCCAGCTGGTTGGCCTCGTACACCGCGCCGGCGTACAGCACGCCGGCCCAGGCATTGCCGTGGCTGGGTGGGTAGGCGCCCTCGGCCGACAAACCACCGGCCGCGCCCGCCGCCAGCCTGAAACGCGCCGTGGCTTGGCGTTGCCGGCCTTGCTGCAAGTCGAGCAGGCCCTCGATCGAATCGCTGTACATGCGGTTGAAGCCCTGGCCTTGCTGGCCCCGGCGCGCGGCGTCCAGCAGGCGCTGGGCCTCGGCGCGCTCGCCCATCACGCCCAGCACGTGGGCCATGGCGTTGCACAGCACGCTGTCGGCAAAGGGCTGGCCGGTGGGCACGCGGGCCAGGTGCTCGCGGCCGATGGCGCGGGCCTCTTCAACGCGGTCCATCATGGCCAGCAGCATGGGTTGCAGCGCGTTGACATGCGCCCGCACGGCGGCGTGGGTGCTGTGCTCGCAGCCTGATTGGCGCAGCTGCTCCATCGCCTCCCAGGGGCCACGCGTGAGCGTGCAGGCCCACAGCGACACCACTTGCAGCATGGGCTGGGCCGGCAACAACGCGACGGGCAGGGCGGCAAACCAGCGCGCCAGCAAGCGCATGCGGCCTTGCTCCAAAAAAACCAGCGCGTGCTGGGCCAGCAAGTGCATGGCGTGTGGCGCGTCACCGCCCTCGATGGCGTGATCAATGGCGGGCACGGGCCGGCCTTGTGACTCATACCAGCCTGATGCGGCCAGGTGCAACCGGGCCAGCTCGTCGGGCCATTCTCGGGCCAGTTGCGCGCGCAAAAAGTCGGCGAACAGGCTGTGATAACGCCATTCACGCTCGTCGCTGGCGGTGTTTTGGGTGGCGTGTTGAGTGGCGTGTTGAGTGGCGTTTTGCGAGATCGGGGTGATGAACAGATTGGCCGCGTCCAGCTGATCCAGGATGCGGCGGCTGTCGGCGCGTGGGTTGAGCGCCTGGCACAGCGGCGCGTTGAACTGCCGCAGCAGGCTGGTGCGCAATAAAAAGCCGCGTATCTCAGGGGTTTGGCGGGCCAGCACGTCTTCGGCCAGGTAGTCGGCCACGGCGCGGTTGCTGCCCGAGAACTGGTGGATGAAATCGGCCACCGACCCGTGCCGGTTGATCACCGCATCCAGCGCCATCGAGGCCAGCCACAGCGCGGCGATCCAGCCTTCGGTCTTGCGGTGCAAGTGGCCCACCTGGGCCACCAAGGCACTGGCCTCGCTGGCCGTGGTGGTCGTATTGGCCGACGTGGCCGACGTGGCCGCAGTGGCCGAATTGGCCAGGTTGGCGCTACCGCCCGCGCCCAGGCCACGCAGGGCAAAAAATTGCAGTGTTTCGTCCAGCGAAAAACGCAGGTGGTCGGTGTCGATCTCCAGTAGCTGACCAGCAGCGCGCAGCCGGCCCAGGCCCAGATCGGGCAGGCTGCGCGTGCTCAGCACCAGCTGCCCGCCACGCGGCAGGTGGTTGATGATTTCGCGCACCAGGCCCAGCACGGCGGGCTCGGTGATGAGCTCAAAGTCATCCAAAAAAAGCGCAAACGGCGTGTCGTGGCGGGCCAACGCGTCGACCAGGGCCAGCGGCGCCTCGCTGGCGGGCGCGTCGCCCAGGCCCGTGGCCACGATCAAGGCCACCGCCTGGCGCAAGCAGGCCAAAAAGCGCGGCAGGTCGTTGTCGGTGCGGTCCAGCGTGAGCCAGGCGGTGCCGATGCCCAGGCGGGCCAAACGATCACGGGCCTGCACCATGGCGGTGGTTTTGCCAAACCCGGCCGGTGCGCGCACCAGCACCAGCTTGACGCCGCCCGCAGCGGCAATACGCTCGCCCAGCGCCTGGCGCCGCACTTGGGTGGCGGTGGTGCCGGGCGGGTTGAGCTTGGACGACAGCGGGCCCGGCGCGTGCGGCGTTGGTGGGCCCTGGGGCGAGTGGTGCTGTGGTGCTTGGGGCATGTCGGGTCATTTTGGCGCCGGGCCCGGGACCAGGCTGTCGCCGCCCGGTCAGGCCGCTCAGCCCGCCAGCGCCTCGGGCGTGAGCACTACGCGGCCCACCACGCGGCCGTGCTCCAGGTCATGCAGGGCGGTATTGGCTTCGTCCAGGCAGCGGCAGGCCACGGGCACGGGCTTGAAGCGCTTTTGCATCACCATCGGCCACAGCGCTTGCAGCTCGGCCAGGCTGCCGATGTACGAGCCGATCCAGCTGATGGCGCGCATGGGCACCAAGGGCGTTGACAGCGTGACATCGCCGCCAAACAAGCCCACCTGCACCAGCTGGCCGCCCTTGGTGAGCAGATCCAGCCCCATTTGCACCGTGCGCCCGGCGCCCACGCAGTCAACAACGGCCCACACGGCCCCGCCACAGGCCGCGCGCACGGCGGCCAGGGCATCGGGTGCGTTGGGGTCGATCGCGGCGCTGGCGCCGGCCTCAAGGGCGGCAGCGCGGCGGCTGGCGTCGGGCTCAATCACCACCGGGGGGCGCCCGCCCAGCTGGCCCAGCAGCGACACCGCCATCAGGCCCACGCCGCCCGCGCCAATCACCACCACCGGCTCATCGGCCAGCACCGCCGCGTCGATCTTGCGGATGGCGCTGAAGGCGGTGAGGCCCGAGCAGGCGTAGGGCGCGGCCTGGGCCGGCGGCATGCTGCCGATGTCAATCAGATATCGGGCGTGCGGCACCATCACGTGGCTGCTGTAGCCGCCATGGCGAAACACGCCCAGAAACGCCGGCTTGGCGCACAGGTGCTCACGGCCTTGCTGGCAGATGCGGCACTGGCCGCAGCCAATCCACGGGTACACCAGCAGGCGCTGGCCCAGTTGCACGCCGGTGGCGTCAGGCCCCATGGCCACCACCTCGCCCACGATCTCATGGCCCAGCGTGAGCGGCAGCGTCACGCCGCGCGAGCCCATCTCCAGGCGCTTGCCGCCGCCCAGGTCATACGAGCCCTGCCACACGTGGATGTCGGAGTGGCACACCCCTGCGGCCAGCGTGCGCAGCAGCACCTCGCTGCCCTGGGGCGTGGGCGTGGCGCGCTCGGCGCGTTGCAGCGGGGCACCGAAAGTGGTGACTTGTTGGCTGATCATCATGGTGAGCGGGGCGGCGTGGCCGGGGTGAGAGAGCAACCCCCATGCTAGGCAGCGCCGGGCGCGCATGGCAATCCGTGATTGCTGAAGCGGGGCTTAGGCGCTGCCTAAACGCCTACCTGATTGGTTCGGCCAGGCGGCGGATCGCCCCTCACCCCAGCCCTCTTTCCGCGGGCACGGGGGGTCGATTTGCCGCCTTGCAGGCTGCTGTGCTCGCTTTCTGCAGTGCGCCGGGAATTCGCCCCGGCGGGCGCCTAACTTTCTTTTCGGGCCGAAAAGAAAGTCAGCAAAGAAAAGGGCCAGAACCCCAGTTTCAATGGGTTTGCCCCTGATGTTTTCGGGCACGGTGCGTTGTGGACTCGCCTGCTGAGCAGGCTCAGACAGTCGGCGCCTGTCACCACCGTGATGGGTTCTGGCTGCAGGGCGTCCAAGGCGGTTGCTCTGGGCTACAGCACGGTGCGGGTTGAAGGTCGTCACGTCAGGCCACTTGTGCGAGCGAGCGAAAAACCCAAAACGACGCCATGCGCAGGCCGTCTTGGACGCGTACCGATGGCGTTACCGCTGACCTTGAAAGACGCCGAATGTCTGAGCCTGCGCAGGCAGGCGAGTCCACAACACCGTGTGCGAAGCGGTCAAGGGCAAACCCATTGAAACTGTTTTGCAGGCCCTT
>JAYWDK010000034.1:0-7747 GCA_043779845.1 Betaproteobacteria bacterium
CACGCTGCAAAAAGAGGCCGAAGCATACTGGCGCCCTTGCCTATTCTTCGCCCGGAGACCCACCGCATGGCCCGCATCCACTACCTCACGCAAATCGAAATCGACCACGGCGCCGTGCGCTGCCTGCCTGAAGAATGCCAGCGCGTAGGCATCAAAAAACCGCTGATCGTCACTGACGCGGGCGTGCGCGCGGCCGGCGTGCTGGACCTGGCCTTGGCCGCGCTTGGCGCCCTGCCCCATGCGGTGTTTGACCAGACGCCCAGCAACCCCACCGAGGCCGGCGTGCGCGCCGCCACCGCGCTGTACAAAGCCCAGGGCTGTGATGGCCTGATTGCGGTGGGCGGCGGGTCCAGCATCGACCTGGCCAAGGGCGTGGCGATCCTGGCCACGCACCCGGGCGAGCTCAAGACCTACGCCACCATCGAGGGCGGCAGCAACAAGATCACCGACGCAGTAGTGCCGCTGATTGCCGTGCCCACCACGGCGGGCACCGGCAGCGAGGTGGCGCGCGGCGCCATCGTGATCGTGGACGACGGCCGCAAGCTGGGCTTTCACAGCTGGTTTCTGATGCCCAAGGCCGCCATTCTTGACCCCGATCTGACCCGGGCGCTGCCACCCGCGCTGACCGCCGCCACCGGCATGGACGCCATCGCCCATTGCCTTGAAACCTTCATGGCGCCGGCCATCAACCCGCCGGCCGACGGCATTGCACTGGACGGCCTGGCACGGGGCTGGGCGCACATCGAGCGCGCCACGCGGGATGGCAGTGACATTGATGCGCGCTGGAACATGATGAGCGCCAGCATGCAGGGCGCGCTGGCGTTTCAAAAAGGCCTGGGGCCCGTGCACTCGCTCAGCCACAGCCTGGGCGGCGTCAATCCGCGCTTGCACCACGGCACGCTGAACGCGATGTTTTTGCCCGCTGTCGTGATGTTCAACGCCGCCGCCCCCAGCATGCAAAAAGACCAGCGTTTGCAGAAGATGGCGCTGGCCATCGGCCTGCCATCGTGTGATGCGCTGGGCACCGAGCTGGCCGAGGCCATCCGCGCGCTGAACGCCCGTCTGGGCTTGCCCACCGGGCTGGCGGCGATGGGTGTCACGCCCGATCTGTTTGAGCGCGTGATTGACGGCGCCCTGGCCGACCATTGCCACAAAACCGGCCCACGCATCGCCACGCCCGAGGACTACCGCGCGATGCTTGAAGCGTCGATGTGAGCTGACGGCCGCCGCCGCATCCAGCCCGACCGCTGCCAGCGGCCGGGCTTTTTTGATGGCCGCAGTCAGCGGTCGGGCCCGCATCAAGCTGCCGCTGGTCGGCCAACGCCGCAGTTCGTCGCAAACCTGGCCCGCCCACCGCGCGCCGGCTTTATGGTGTGCTACCTCAGCAACACACCTCAAGCGCCATGATGCCGACCTGGGATCACAAGCACCCGATTTACCAACAGCTGGCCGACTTGCTGGCTGCGGGCTTGCTGGACGGCCATATTGCCGACGGCGGCGCCATGCCCTCGGTGCGCGCGCTGGCCAGCCAGTACGTGCTGAACCCGCTCACCGTGAGCCGGGCGCTGCAAGCGCTTGACGACGCCGGCCTGCTCGAGAACCGCCGCGGACTTGGCTTTTTTGTGCGCCCTGGCGCCAGCGCCCAGCTGCGCCAGGCCGAGCGCGACCACTTCTTGAACACCGAATGGCCGCTGCTGCGCGCCCGCCTGCGCCGGCTCAACATCGGCGCGGCTGAACTCAATTGGGAGGATCGATGACCACACCCCTGATTCAGGCCAAAGGCCTGACCCTGCACTACGGCCGCAAGCGGGTGCTGGACGACGTGACATTCAACATCGCCCCAGGCCGTGTCGTTGGCTTGTTAGGCCACAACGGCGCCGGCAAGACCACGCTGATGAAAGCGCTGGTAGGCCTGGCCACCGCCCAGGGTGAGCTGGCGGTGCTGGGCTTGCAGCCGCAGCGCCAGCGCGTGCAATTGCTGGAGTCGCTGTCGTACATCCCCGACGTGGCGGTGCTGCCGCGCTGGGCGCGTGTATCGGAACTGATCACGCTGATGAGCGGCCTGCATCCGCGGTTCTCGGCCGACCGGGCCCGGGCCTTGCTCAAGCGCACCAGCGTGAGCTTGTCTGACCGCGTCAAAACCTTGTCCAAGGGCATGGTGGTGCAGGTGCATTTGGCACTGGTGGCTGCCATCGACGCCCGCTTGATGATCCTGGACGAGCCCACGCTGGGGCTGGACCTGCTGTCGCGCAAGGCGTTTTACGAGATGCTGATCGACGAGTGGTGTGATGGCCAGCGCAGCGTGCTGATCTCCACCCACTTGGTCGAGGAGATTGAAACCCTGCTGTCAGATGTGCTGATGCTCAACGAGGGCCGGCTGGTGTTGTCGCTCAGCCTGGAAGATATTGACCAGCGCTTTGTGGCGCTGGGCTTTGACGCTGCCGCCAGCGACGCAATAGTCGCCGCCCACCCGCTGCTGCGTTATCGGGTGCCGGGCGGTGGCAACGCCGCGCTGTTTGATGGCCCACCGCCCGAGGCCGTGCAGGCCCTGGGCCAGCGCCTGCGGCCCAGCCTGGTGGACTTGTTCGTGGCGCTCACGCGCAAGCCCGAGCTCAACCGCCAATCCGACTGAAAGGCAGACAAAACCATGAACCGCTTCAATACCTTGCTGCAACGTGAATGGATGCAGCACCAGCGCGGCTGGCTGATCCTGATGGGCCTGCCCACCGCGCTGTTTTTGCTGATCGTCGTGCTGGGCCAATGGCAGTTCAGTCTGGGCGATAACAACCACCCGCAGCAGGCCGGCCTGCTGGTGCAAGCCTTGGCGGCGGTGGTCGGCACGGCCATCACCACCTTGGCGCTGGCCTGGCTGACGGCCAATTTCCAGGCGCCCGGGCTGGCGCGCCGGGATCAACAGGATCGATCCATCGAGTTCTGGTTGTCCTTGCCCACGCCCCCGGCGCAGAGCGTGGCCGCCACCGTGTTGGCCCACTTGCTGCTGGTGCCCTGGCTGGCGCTGGCCGCCGGGCTGCTGGGCGGGGCCGTGGTGGCCACTGCGATGGCGATCAAGCTGCAAGGCCTGGGCGGCCTGTGGGCCCTGCCCTGGGGCGACATCATCCCGGCGGTGTTGGCGCTCTTTTTGCGCCTGAGCCTGGGGCTGCTGCTGGCCACGCTGTGGCTGTCGCCGCTGACGCTGGCCACCATGGCCGCATCCGCCTGGCTCAAGCGCTGGGGCCTGCCCGTGGTGGTGCTGGGCGTGGCCAGCCTGGGCTTGCTGCTCGACAAGCTGTGGGGCACGCCGGTGGTGTGGCAGCTCCTGGGTGATCTGGGCCACAACGCTGGCCAGGCCTTTCTGCACACGTCTCAGACCGCGCCGGGCAGCAGCATCCGCATCAGCAATGAAGCCGGCGTGCCCGCACTGCTGCAACTGGTGCCCAGCTGGGCGCTGAGCGACGCTGGCCGCGCCTTGCAGGCACTGGCGCAGCCGCTGTTTTTGGGCGCGATGCTGGTGGCGGCGGGCTGCTTTGCGCTGCTGGTGTGGCGCCGCCAGCGCGGCAGCTGAGACGGGTATTGCGCCGCATTGGCGAACACCGGGGTGCCTCATCGGGTGGCCCCGCACCGGCCTGACGGTCAAGTCGCCGCTCGGCAAAGATGCAAACGCAGGATGGTTCGGCAAACCCAGAGCGCGGCATGGGCTCGAGCTGGGGTTCAACGATGCCGGCCCGTATGCGCCCGGTGAACCCTGCGCCGCAAGCTCGAGGTGGCCCAACGCGAGAAGAACCGCCTCTTTTTTGCCAACCGCGTCGCCCAAACCGAGCTGGTGCGCGCGCACCAGGCCAAGGTGGCGGCCGAGTTCATGGCGGACGCGACGATTGACGTGGTGGAGGTGCGCATCAACCCGATGCACCCCAAACGCGATATTTGCGATCTGCACGCCCACGCCGATCTGTTTGGGCTGGGCGCTGGGTGCTACCCCAAGGCCCAGGCGCCCCGGCCGCCGTTCCATCCGTTTTGCGGGTGCCGCATCCGCAGCCGGCCCGACCTGGCAGCATCAGCAGCGCGCCGCGTGCCCATGGGCGAGGCTGCGTATTTGCGTGGCCTGGCGCCTGACGTTGCGGCGCGCGTGATGGGCTCACGTGAGCGCGCGGCGGCAGTGATGAATGGGGCGCCGGTTGCCGACATCATCAATGCAGGGCAAGACCCGGCTTATCGGCTGTTGCGGCTGGGTGATGCGGCGGCGGTTGAGCATGCGCTGGGGGCCGAGGATGCGGTGATGGCGCACCCGCAGTCTGTCCCCAATGCCGAGCAGGCAGTGATCCACCCGGACAAGCGGCGAAGGTATGCCCTCGACCCCGGCAGTGAGATTGGCGGGAACAAAGCACGGGTGTTTGCCGCCGCGCTCGGCTTCACGCAGGAAAACGCTGGCGAGCTTGAGCGGCAGCGTCTTCGCGGCTTGCCAGGCGCTCCGTCAACTGAGCGAAGGGCGACGGTGTACGGACGGACGTTTTCCGCAGACATCCGAGTGTCTGGGCCGGTCGGCAGTGGTATTGTTCGCACCGGGTGGCAAATCGACGTTGGTTCTGAGGCCCCGCGTTTGGTGTCTGCCTACGTTCTAAAGGGGTGAAATATGTTCAATGAATTTGATGTCGTGGTGCTCAAACAAGCGGTGGCCGATTCAGCCATCCCGGTGGGTTCGCGGGGCACTATCGTGCACACCCACACGACGCCCAATCTTGCTTACATGGTTGAGTTCTGCAACGAACAAGGCGAGACGCTGGATTTGGTTTCTCTGCTGCCTGGACAAATCGAACTTGCCCACCCGCTGCGCCAAGCCGCCTAGCCCTCCACCATCATCCGCAAAGCCATGAGCTTGCAGCCGTCCAGCCGGCGTTCATCGGCGACGGTTTCGATGTACTGGCAGAAGTAGCCCGCCCCGGTTTCAGCCGCGTCAATCAGCGCGGCTTTCAGCGCCCAGAGCTGGGCGCACAGGGCCTCCAGGCCGCTGGAGCTTCAATGATGCCGGGCCAGATTGGCCCGGCGCACAGTGAGCCCCCAAATGCGCGACCTGCAGCACCGCCAGTGAGAGCAGCCTGGGCTGCACCATTGGCAAGGACTGTCTCTTTGCCCGGCAGATGCTGGCGTCGACGAGGCCAAGCGCTTGCTGGCTGAGCGCGCCGACGGCGCTGCGCCTGCGGCCACATTGCGTTGCACCTACGCCCGCGCCGTCACGGCAGGTGCCTGCGCTGCCTCACTTCCGCGCCCGCATTTCAACACCAACATCACCCCACGGAACCGGCGTTGGGCGTGCAAGTTTGCAGACTCACTGTGCCACTCACACCGAGCAAGGGGCGACATGAAACGCAAGGAATTGGGTGCGCTGCGGCGCGTGGCATGGGCCGCTGGTGTGTGCTGTGGCCTGGCCACCCTGGCCGGCCAGGCCACCGCTGCCGAAACCGCCAGTTGGGAGTACGTGATCGTCGCGATGTCGGAACAGGATTCGTTGACGCCCCCGATGTTGTCGGTCGCGCCCAACGGCGCGCTGCAGGTGGGGTTCGCGAATATCCGCCGCGGCTTTTTCGACCCCAACGCGCCTTGGCCGATGTTGGGCGTGGGCGGTGTTTACCTGCAGGAACTGGGTGGCAAGCGGCGAATTCTGGCGGCCGAGAACGACCCGACGCCAGCACAAGCAGCCAACCGCCTGTGCTTCGAGATCTTTAATTGCCAGCCTGGCGGCGTGCGCCTGTCCGTCGACCAAGGCAAGGTGGCCTTCATGGCCAGCAGCAGCGTCCAGGGCCAAACGGTGATGTCGGGCATTTATCTGGCCGACGGCGTGACGGCGCCGCGCCGGATCGTCGACACCACCATGGCCATGCTTGGCGGCGGCGGCCTGAACTTCGCGAGCTTCGGAGGCCTCGGGTTGTCACTGAACCGCGGCCGCGTGGCCTTCTACGGCAGCAGCAGCGCCACGTCCATGCCGACCGTGCCGCCGGCCTGGCAAGGCATCTTTGCCGACTTTGGCGCCGGCGTGCAGGCGGTGGCCACCCCGGGCGCGACGATGGATTTTGGCTGGGGCGCGGCGACCTCGATCTACAACTTTGACGGCAACCTCGGTCTGACCACCACGGTGCAGGGCACCGAGCTGCTGGCCTTCGATACCGAGATGCACATCGGCAACACCAACAACGTGCGCGCCGTGCTCGAACGCAACCCCGCCGCCGCACCCAACGCGTGGATCGACGTGGCCGACTCGGCGCTGATGTTCCCGTTCAATGGCATCAGTTTTTTCCTGGGGTCGCTGGATGCCACCGGCAAGGCCGCTTTCCTGGCGAACACCACCGGCAACCCGAACCTGCCGACCGGCATCTACCTCGGTCCGGCTCCGCTGGTGCCGGTGGCCACCGTGAACACGCCCGCCGGAGATGGCGGCACCGTGACGGGCTTCAATTTCGATCCCGCCGTGGACGTCTCGCCGCGCGGCGTGGGCCAGACGCCACGCGACCGCTGGGTGGCGTTTGTGGGCGGCTCCACCGCCAAGGTGGGGCCGGCCGTCTATCTGTGGCACCAGAACCTGACAACAGACGCCACCGACCTGAGCACCGTCATCGACGGCGCCGGATTGGCCAAGTTGCTGGCCCCGGTATTGGGCTTTGCAAGCGATCCCACCTACGTACCGGGCAGCCCGGTGCCTATGGTCATCGGCATGCAAGGCGAGTCGGTGCGTGATGGCGCAGTCGCGTTCAAAGTCACCATGGAGCACTTCGGCAATCGAGACCTGATCATCGTCGCGCGCAAGACCCAGCCCACGCTGGTGCTCAAGCCCGACGCCGACACCACAGTGCGCTCAGACCTGAGCGTGCGCCGCAACGATAACTACGGCATGCAGGACTTCGTCGAGGTGGGCAGCGGCCGCGCCGATGGCGCCCAGCCCCAGGGTGCGGCCGACCGCATGCGTGCCCTGCTGCACTTCAACCTGGATGCGCTGCCAGCGTTGCGCCTGAGCAATGCCACGTTGCGCGGCACGGTGCACAGCTTCGACCACGGCAACTCGGGCTCGGCCTACACGCTGGACGTGCGTGGAGTGCAGGCGCCATGGACCGGCAATGGCGGCGAGGGCAATGGGTACGAGGGCAGCCGCCCGGCGGGTGCCTCAGCCACCCTGACTGACCCCGACAGCGCCTCCGGCGTGGCCTGGGCCGGTGCTGGCGCCAACACCGATCCGGCCGCCGCCAACAACACCAGCCAACCTGCAATCCAGGGCTTTGGGCAGTGGTCGCAAACACTCAACCAAGCCACCACCCACAGCGGCGACCGCGTCGAGTGGGATATCACCACGCTGACCACGCAATGGCTGGCCCGGACGACGCTCAACAACGGCGTGGCCCTGGTCGACACTGGCAGCGACGGCCAGTGTCGAGGCCTGCGCCTGGGCAGCCGCGAGGGCGAGGTCTACCGCCTGCCGGGTTGGGTGGAAGGCCCGCGCCTGGCCCTGAAATGGAGCGTTGGCAGCCAGCCCGGCGACCTCACCGGTGACGGCTGCGTCGACCGCAACGACCTGTCGGTGCTGATGGCCGTGGTTCAGCGCTAGGAGCCTGTCGGGCTTGGGGTCGGGTCCGCGCCGGGGAGAGTTTCGGTGCCGGGCTAGGCGCTGGCGAGACGTGTGGCCCAGCCACACAACGAGTCGGCAACGACGCCTGGCGCCGAAAATCTCCCCGGCCCTTCGGGTTGACCCTGAAAATGGGCTGATCCG
>JAYWDK010000035.1:0-7734 GCA_043779845.1 Betaproteobacteria bacterium
GCCACGCGGTGATTGATGCCGGTCAGGGGGGTGCGGTAAGTCATCAGTCCACCGTCGGCCAGTTGCTCGCGCCATTCGTACCTGGCGGGCCGGGCCGCAGGAGGCCGACGCGGGAGATGCGTTCGGCGACCTGAGCGGCAACGCGGCACGCAGGCGTGAGCCAAGCGCCGACCAGCAAGCCCAGGCAGAAGCGCCGATGCATCAGTCGGACACCCGTTCTGCGAGCCGCCGCACGCGCTGGCAGTTCGTCATGGCCGGTGGGCCGCAAAGGCGGGATCGTGGCAGGCGTTGCGAGTTCATCGTCGTTCCCCAAACAAGCCGATCGGGACCTTGCCCCGAACCGTCAGTTTGCGCCTGGGCGACGCAAGTTGCGACCCCCAGACTTTGGCGTGGCGCGGCCCTGCGGGCGGTCAGCGGAACAGACGCCGCACGGCGTTGATGACGCGCTGCTTCATGGACGGCCAGTGGAACAGGCGCCGCACTGCTGCTCTGACACGCAGCTTGGTGGCCCGCCACCACCACAGCACCCGAGCGAAGCGGTCGAACTGCATCAGCTGCGGTTCGGTGATGGTGAACAAGCGGCCCACCAGCGCCGTGCCGATCAACTTGGCCGCAACGATGACGCCAACGCCGAACAGCGCGTGACCTTGGTGAATGAACCACAGCGCCACCAGCTTGAGCGGAATCAGCAGCACGGCCGGCACCAGAAACAGGGCCAGCGCCAGCTTGGGTGTTGCGCCGCCGATGCGTGCCTCGAGCCGCGCCCACGGCGGCCACGCCGCCAGCCGCCCGGCCCATGCCGCGAGTGGCCGCCAGCCCCATTCCTCGATCAACAGCACGACGGCAGCCAGCGTCAGCAATACCGCGCGCAGTGCACGCCGCGCCCACCTCCACACGATCATGCTGGCGACGCCCTCGGCGCTGCTGCCCCGCGCTTCAACCGCCGTACAGCGCACGGCTGGCCTTGTCCGCGCGGGCCGGCCCTTTGCGATCGCGTATCTGCTCGATCACCTTGTCGGCCACATCCATCAGCCCCTCGATGGTGCTGGCTTTGTCGACCGCCAGGGTGAGCATGAATCCGCGCAAGCCAAGCTCGCTGGAAATCAACTGCGTCAGTGTGGTGGTGAACTGCGCGTAGTCCAGGGGCGCCGCAGGCTCGGTTGCTACGGCGGCAGTTGCCGCGACGGGTGCCTTCGGCGTTGCCGCGATGGTGGGCGCGATCAAACCCAGTGATTGCAGGGTCTCGAAGGATGCGGCTGTCACGCTGCTGACGCTGGCCAGCAACACCGCGTCAGACTTGACGCCATCGATCAGCAACAGCAAGTTGCGCTGCGCTCTGTCCTTGACAAGCAAGCGGGTCTGCATCTCGCTTTTCCCCGCATCCGTCTTGGTCCAGATCACCTTGGGTTCCCCGCCTGTGGCACGCAATGGCACCCTCGGATGTCGACGTCGTGGAGCATTGCTCCATTTTGCTACAGGGTGTTGTGGCGATGCGGATTTTCAAACGCGCGCTGCGGCATGCGTCACGTTTGCGCCGCCCGCGGCGTCGCACGACGTGCCCACTCAGGCCTTGTCGCGCAACTCCCGCCGCAGGATCTTGCCGACCGGCGTCTTCGGCAGGTCGGTGCGGAACTCGACGATCTTGGGCCGCTTGTAGCCGGTCAGCTGCGTCTCGCAATACGCTCGCACCTGCGCTTCGGTGACGTTCGGGTCGCTGCGCACAATCACCAGCTTCACCGCCTCGCCGGCCTTGGCGTCGGGCACGCTGACCGCCGCGCATTCCAGGATGCCGGGCATCTGCGTGACCACGTCTTCGACCTCGTTCGGGTAGACGTTGAAACCGCTGACCAGGATCATGTCCTTCTTGCGGTCGACTATTCTGAAGAAGCCGCGCTCGTCGACGGTGCCGATGTCGCCGGTGCGGAAGAAGCCGTCGGCCGTCATCACCTTGGCGGTCTCGTCGGGGCGCTGCCAGTAGCCGGCCATCACCTGCGGGCCCCTGATGGCGATCTCGCCGGGCGTGCCCTGCGGCACCTCATTGCCGTCGTCGTCGAGCAGAGTGAGTTCGGTGTTCGACATCGGCAAGCCGATGTTGCCGCTGTAGGCGGCGCTGTCGACCGCATTGCAGGTGGCCGACGGCGAGGTCTCGCTCAGTCCGTAGCCCTCGACGATGGGGCAGCCGGTTTTCTCAAGCCAGAGCTTCGCGGTGGCGCTTTGCACCGCCATGCCGCCGCCGACCGAAATCACCAGCCCGCTCCAGTCGACGCTGTTGAAGTCGGGGTGGTGCGCCATTGCATTGAACAGCGTGTTCACCGCCGGAAAGCTGTGGAACCTCTGGCCTTTGAGTTCCTTGAACACGCTCGGCAGGTCGCGCGGGTTGACCACCAAAATGTTGCAGCCGCCCATCCGCATGGCCAGCATCATGTTGATGTTGAAACCGAAGATGTGATAGATCGGCAACGCGCAGATGGTCACGATCTGCTCGCCGGCGGGGATCTTTTTCAGCGCCGGCTGGTACCAGGCTTCGGATTGCAGAATGTTGGCCACCAGGTTGCGGTGCAGCAGCACCGCGCCCTTGCTCACGCCGGTGGTGCCGCCGGTGTATTGCAGCACCGCAATGTCGTCGGGCCCCAATTTGGTGGGCGCCAGGCTCATGCGCCGGCCCTTGGCCAGGGCGTCATTGAAGCGGGTGGTGCTGGCCACTGGCGCGCCGGGCAACTGAAAGGCCGGCACCAGCTTCTTGACGCTGCGCACCACGTGATTGACCAGCGCGCCCTTGACCCAGCCCAGCATGTCGCCCATGGACGCCAGCACCACGGTCTTGGTGGGCACTTGCTCGATCACCTGCTGCAGGGTGCCCGCAAAATTCTCCAGGATGACGATGGCCTTGGCGCCTGAATCCTTGAGCTGGTGCTCCAGTTCACGCGGCGTGTACAGCGGGTTGACATTGACCACCACCAACCCGGCGCGCAGCACCGCCGCCACCGCCACCGGGTATTGCGGCACGTTGGGCATCATCAACGCCACCCGATCGCCGCGCGCCAGGCCCTGGCCTTGCAGCCACGCCGCCAGCGCCCGGGAGGCGTCGTCGATTTCACCAAAGGTGTAGGTGCGGCCCATGAACTTGTAGGCCGCTTGGTGCTGGTATTTGCGGAAGCTGTCTTCAATCAGCGCGACCAGCGACGGGTAGACGTCGGTGCCAATCTCGGCCGGCACACCAGCGGGGTATTGCTTCAGCCAAATCTTCTGCATTTGTTTTGCTCCAGGAGAACCTGGATTCTGACTTAACACTGACACGATGCTCATCAGGGCATTCGATAGCCAGCGGGTGCCCGCGAGCACATCGCCGGCACCCCGGATTCAGGTGCCGCCCGTCGTCCTACCGCAAAGCGGCCTGGATCTGCTGCGCCATCGTCATGCCTCGCTCCTGCTTGTAGATCATGGCAAACACGGCGCGCCCGCTGCTGCGCTCGGCCCAAACCGCGCCGACCTGGCTCTTTTCGATTTCCTTGGGCACGGCGCGAAGGTGCTCGCCCTTGTACTCGGCCACGAACACTCGGCCATCGTGCAATTGACAAACAAAATCGGGATAGAAGCGGCCAAACGACGTTGGCAGCCAAAAGCCGGCCACCGGATCCGAATCCAGATTGCGCACCCAAAACCGCACCTGGGCGTGCTCGTCCAGGGCCATGGCGCAACGCCACTCCTCGCTGCCATCTTCCAGATCGGCCAGCACCGGGTAAAAGTGCTTGCTGAAACGGAACTTGCCCTGGTAGCGCTTGTTGCCCGCCACCGGGTACACGGCCGGGTCGAACGTGAACGCGTGGCTGGGGCCGGCCACCACCTCCCAGCCGCCGTCCAACACCAACTGGGTGAACGCCGCTTTGCCCGCCTTGTCGCGCAGCTCGGCGATGTGCAATGCCAGGCGCTGCGCCAAGGGGTATTGCTGGCGCGCCAGCTGCGCCAAGGGCACGTGTTTGTCGTGGACCAGGTGGTGCACCGCCGCCAGCGCAAACGCGCGCAGGTGCGCCGGCAAGATGTCCACCGCCAGGTTGCGCGACGGGTGCTGCAACTGCGCTGCCAGCCAACGCGCCAGGTCTTCGGCCGTGATGGTGCTGGCCACCTGATCCAGCGGCAGCTGAGTGCCGTCGCCCCGGCCCACGCGCAGCTTTTGTCCGTCCAGGTAGACCTCCCACAGTGTGCCCTGCTCCACGATGGCAAAGCCTTCCAGCGCCACGGGTTGCGCCAGCAGGTTCAGATCCACCGTCTCCAAAACGGCTTCGCGTTCCAGCAAAACCAGCTCGCCCTGACCTGAACCGGGGCGATAACAAAGCCTTGGCACGGGCGCAAACACCTCGCCCCGGTTGGCCGGCGCCAGCATGCCGGCCACCACGGCGTTGTGGCGCTCGATCTGCTGCGCCACCTGCTCGCGCTGCTTGCCCTTTTGCGCCGCCACCAAAGCCTGCGCGACGTCGGGCAACACCGTGCCGCGCAATTGCACGCGCAAGCGCGTGCCGTCGGTGGCAACAGTCGCCGCGCCTTGCGCCACCGCGTCTTGCACGGCCTGGGGCAAAGCTTTGTTGGCCGGCAAATCCACCGCCAACGCGGCCAACGCGGGCAGGGCCGGCGTGGGTTGGGCAAACAACGGGCCGTCGTCGCGGCCGCCGGGGGGGAAATCAAACGGCAACTGCGGCGCAATCATCGACGCCATGTCCAGCGGGTCGAAACCCATGCCGTCGATCAGGCGGTCGGCCAGCGCGTTGGCGGCCATGCCGGTTTCAGCCTCGGTCACATGCGCGTAGGCCTTGTTCAGCGCAGGATGGCTGCGCCGGCTGGCGTAAGGCATGCGCAGCACGCGGCCCAGCAACTGCTCCACCGCCGTGGCCGACCGGATGTTCTGCACCGAGCACAGGATGTAGGCAAACGGGCAGTCCCAGCCCTCACGCAGGGCCTGCACGGTGATGATGTAGCGCACCGGGCAAGCGCGGCTGGCCAGGTCCAGCCCGTCCAGCCCGCGCTCGGTGCCGGTGGCCACCACCACCTGGTCGGCCGGGATGTGCAGCTCGTCCACCAGGTGCGCGCGCAGCACGTCCACGTTCACGGGCTCGGTGCTGTTCTGGGCTTGCAGCAGCACGATGGGCCGCAGGTAGGCGCCCTGGTTGGGCCCGTCCGCCGCTTCTTCTTGCTGGGCCAGCGCCTCCAACAGGCGCTGGTTTTGCACTGCGTCAAACACCGCCGCTTGCCAGCCCCGGGTGTGCTCAATCAGCGTGATCGGCATCTTGATCATGTGCTCGGCCTGCAGCTGCTGCGCCGACACGTGAAACAGCACGTTGGTGCGCTTGGGCGTTGGCGTGGCTGTCAGCTCCAGGATCAAGGCCGGGTTCAGGCGCTTGAGCGCCTCGAAGCTGCGCTCGGTCTTGGTGTTGTGCGCCTCGTCGACGATCACATACGGCTGCCGCAGCGCCAACCAGTTGGCCAGGCTCCAGCGCGGCTGGCCCACAAAGCGCGCCAGCATCTCGCGCCCGGCCTTGGCGGATTGGGCGTCGGCGGCGGTCACCAGCGCGTCGGGCAATTCACGCAGCGCGTTCAGCGCCGCCGGCGGCACGCCCCGAAAGTGTGGCTCAAAAGCCTCCGAGAACGAGTAGACGTTGCGCAAGTCGGCGTCTTCCACCCGGAAGCTCTGGATGGTGGCCACCAGCACCACGGCGCAGGCGTCAAAGTCTTGCGGCGACAGCAAGGCCACCGATTCAAGGTCGCACACGCGCACGCTGTCGCCGCAGCCTTCGGCCAGCGCCTCGCGGAACGGATGCCCGGGCTTGCTCAGCGCGGCCAGGGTTTGCGTGCGGATGGTGTCGCTGGGCACCAGCCACAGCGCCAGCGGCCGCGCGCCCGCCGACGGCCAGCCGCGCGCCATGCGGCCCACGGCATGGGCGCCCAACAGCGTTTTGCCGCCACCGGTGGGAATGCGCAGGCAAACGCAAGGCGTTTCACCAAACGGGTCGGGGTTGTAGCCGTAGCCGGTTTGATTTTCGAACGCCGAACGGGCGCCTTGCAGCCGCGCGGCGTCCAGGTAGTTGTCCAGCGCCAGCAAGGCGCTGTCCTGGTAGCGCTTGAGCTTGAAGGTGCTCATTGGGGCACCGCGTGGGGCAGTTGTTTGAAGGTGATGCCGTCGGCCGCCAAGCGCGCCGCGCCCAGTCGGCAGGCCTCGCCGTAGACCACTTTGGGGCCGTCGGGCCAGCCCGTGCTGCGCAAGTGGGCCAGCACGTCGCTGGTCAGCACGTTGCCGCTGGCCGGGCGGCGGTCGCCCAGGATGCCGTTGAACAACAGGTAGTAGCCGCAGCCGTCAAAGTGGCCCAGCAGCGGCGTGCTGGCGGGCTGGGCTGCGGCTGCCAGCGCAGCGCCGGTTTCACGCATCCAGATAAAAGCGGCCAGGTCGGCAAAGCCCACGTCGGGGTGGATCTCGCCGCTGGCGTCAAACAAGGGCGCGCCCAGTTGCAACAAGCGAAACCCGCCGCCACCTTGCCAGCCCACTGCCGCGCTGATGCCGCCTTGCTCGCCGTCCACCACTTTTTGCAGGCGCGGCAGGCAGTGCGTGACGGCGTGCTCGCCCATCTCGATGCCGATCCAGCGCCGGCCCATCTTGTGGGCCACGGCGGCGGTGGTGCCACTGCCGAGGAAGCTGTCGAGCACGAGGTCGTTGGGATTGGTGGCGATGTGAAGGACTCGATGCAGGAGGCGTTCGGGTTTGGGGGTACCAAAGCTGATATCCCCAGTGAACAACACGTTTGCCTCCTTTTTGGATTCATCTGTGTGCCCGACCTCGTCACTTGGCCACCAAGTCCACGGCGCAAGGCCGGGCACTTCCGACAAGTAGCGAATGACGTTGGGCTGTGAGTCACCACCTTTGCCGAAGTAGATGCGACCTTCGGTCAATAGTCGGTCGTAAGTCGCCCTGGCAAGTCCCCAGCAGCGACCTTCGGGCGGCACAAACACCCGCCCGCTGGGCACCGTCACCTCGTAGAACTGTTCGGGCGTCGCGTGCCCCGCTTGCGCGGTCATCGGCACCGGCCGCCAACGGCCCTTGGGATCGTTGTTCGGATTGCGATAGACCTTTGCCTGCTCCTCGGTCATTGGCACCAGATTGCGGGAAGCCTTGAATCGCTCCGGGCTGGCGGCGTAGACATGCACATAGTCGTGAACATCACCGATAGCCTCTCGATTTTCACGTGAATAGCGTTTCTGCCAGACACACGAGGCGACGAAATTCCGCCGCCCAAACACCTCGTCCATCATCACCTTGAGGTAGTGCCCCTCGTTGTCGTCGATGGTCACCCAGATCGAGCCGTCCTCGCTCAACAGCTCGCGCAGCAACTGCAAGCGCGGCAGCATCATGCTCAGCCACTGGCTGTGCTCCAGGTTGTCGTCGTAGTGCTCAAACGCGCTTTTGGTGTTGTAGGGCGGGTCGATGAAGATGCACTTCACCTGGCCCCGGTAAAACGGCAACAGCGCCTTCAGCGCGTCCAGGTTGTCGCCCTGGATCAGCAGGTTGCCGGCGACCGGCGCGGCGGCGGCGTCGCCAAACGTTTGGCCGGCGCGGTGCGGGCGCAAAACACGGGTGGGCACTTGGGCGCCGATGCCAAAAGCGGCATCGCGGTTCAACCAGTCAAGAGTGGGCATCGGCAGGCGGTGATGGGTAGGGAGACGGGCAACACAGCTGCCGAAGCGCGGCGTCAG
>JAYWDK010000036.1:0-7718 GCA_043779845.1 Betaproteobacteria bacterium
CACCGGCCACGCCTGGTATTCGTTTGCGCCTGCAGCCGGCACCGCCAACATCACCCCGCTCACCACGCTGGCCTTGCTGGACGCGAACGGCCACAAACCGCTGGCCGATTTGCTGGCCGGGTGGGCCAGCGGGCCACTGGCGCCCACCGCCGTGGCCCAGTCGGCCACCAAGGTCAACGCCAACCTGCAAACGCCCATGCGCGCCGCCGGACTGGACCCGCTCACGCTCAACCTCTTCAGTGACCCGTTGACCGTGGGCGCGCCCGGGCTGGACACCCTGCTCGACAACCTTCATGTGGTGATCGAATGCGCGCTGGGCCATTGCACCCAAACCATCCACGGCGCTGACGGCAATACCACCCTCACCTGGAACGCCGACATCGCCACCGGCGGCTACAACGTGGCGTGGACGATCACCGGCCCTGACGGCAGCGTCAAGCTCAGCGTGGGCGGTTGCAAGGGCAACAGCGCGGCCAACACCTTTTCGCTGCTGGTGCAAACCAGCGTGCTGGGTTTGCACCTGTCGCTGGCACCCGACCTGTGCGTGGAGGGCTTGCCAAGCCAGCCGACCAGCCAAACCGCGTTTTGCAATGACGCCCTGGTCAAGCTGCTGCAACCCAGCGGCGTGTTGCTGCTCAGCTGCAACTACCAGGGCGGCGTGGGCCTCGTCACCGCCCGCCTGCCCGCCCCGCTGAACCTGGCCTACACGCTGACCTACAGCTTCGTGCGGCATTGAGCGCGTTGGGGCCAGGGCGCCAAAGCGCCTGTTCGGTTTTGGCGACTGGCGCCCGGGACAGGCTCCTAGAATCAGGGGCTGTTTCCAGAGGATGGCCCATGCCGCGCAAGCTCTTCGTCACCACCGCCCTGCCCTATGCCAACGCGGGCTTCCACATTGGCCACATGATGGAATACATCCAGGCCGACACCTGGGTGCGGGCGCAGCGCATGAAGGGCGCGGAGGTGAATTTTGTGTGCGCCGACGACACCCACGGTGCGCCCATCATGATCGCCGCCGACAAGGCCGGCCTGAGCCCGCAGCAGTTTGTGGCCGGCATTGCCGCCGGGCGGGCGCAGTACCTCGATGGCTTCCACATAGCCTTCGACAACTGGCACTCGACTGATGCGCCTGAAAACCACCTGCTGGCGCAAGACATTTACCGGGCGCTGCGCAAAAACGAGCTGATCTCGGTGCGCACCATCGAGCAGTTTTATGACCTCGAGAAGGGCATGTTTTTGCCCGACCGCTTCATCAAGGGTGAATGCCCCAGGTGCGGCGCCCAGGATCAGTACGGCGACAACTGCGAGCAGTGTGGCGCGGTGTACGCCGCCACCGAGCTGAAAAACCCCTTCTCGGCCTTGTCCGGCGCCACGCCGGTGATGCGCAGCAGCGAGCACTTTTTCTTCAAGCTCAGTGACCCGCGCTGCGTTGAGTTTTTGGAGCAGTGGACGCAAGACGGCAAGCTGCAACCCGAGGTGGCGAACAAGGTCAAAGAATGGTTTGTGCGCGACGACGACGGCCGCGCCGCCCTGAATGACTGGGACATCAGCCGCGACGCGCCCTACTTTGGCATTGAGATCCCCGACGCACCGGGCAAGTATTTTTATGTCTGGCTCGACGCCCCCGTGGGCTACCTCGCCTCGCTCGAAAACCTGTTCACCAGGCGCGGCCTGGACGCAGCGGCTTGCCAGGCCTACCTGGGGGACCCGGCGCTGGAGCAGGTGCATTTCATCGGCAAAGACATCGTCACCTTCCACACGCTGTTCTGGCCGGCGATGCTGTATTTTTCAGGCCGCAAGGTGCCCACCAGCATCTTTGTACACGGCCACCTCACTGTTGCCAACGAGAAAATGAGCAAGAGCCGCGGCACCGGCATCAGCCCGCTGCGCTACCTTGAATTGGGGCTCAACCCCGAGTGGTTGCGCTATTACATCGCCGCCAAATTGAACGCCCGGGTGGAGGATCTCGACTTCAACCCCGATGACTTCATCGCCCGCGTCAACAGTGATCTGGTGGGCAAGTACATCAACATCGCCAGCCGCTCGGCGGGCTTCATCAGCAAGCGTTTTGGCGGCCAGCTGTCGGGTGATTTGGGCGTGGAAGGCCGCACGCTGCTCGATACGCTGCGCGCGCACCGCCACACCATCGAAACCCTGTACGACGAACGCGAATTTGGCAAGGCCGTGCGTGACACCATGCTGCTGGCCGACCGGGTGAACGAGTTCGTCGACCAGCACAAGCCCTGGGAGCTGGCCAAGAATTCGGGTGACGACGCCGCCAAGCTGGCCAACTTGCAAGATGTTTGCAGCGTCTGCATCGAGGCCTTCAGGCTGCTGACGATTTACCTCAAGCCCATCCTGCCGGCCCTGGCCGCGCAAGTGGAGACGTTTTTGCAAGTGCCGCCCATGCAGTTTGCCGACGCCGAGCGCGCGCTGGGCCACCACAAGATTGCCGACTACAAACACCTGATGCAGCGCGTAGACACCGCCAAGATGAACACGCTGCTGGCGCCCACCGAGCCCGAAGCCGAGCCCACGCCAGCGCCAGGCGGCGAAGAAATCACTGACGAAATCGGCATTGCCGACTTCAGCAAGGTGGATTTGCGCATCGCCAAAATCGTCAACGCCGAAACGGTGGAAGGCAGCACCAAGCTGCTGCGCCTAACGCTTGATGTGGGCGAACCGCAAACCCGGCAGGTGTTCTCGGGCATACGCAGTGCCTACGCGCCAGAGCAGCTGATCGGCAAGCTCACCGTGATGGTGGCCAACCTGGCGCCACGCAAGATGAAGTTTGGCATCAGCGATGGCATGGTGCTGGCCGCCAGCCACGCCGACGACCGTGCCCAGCCCGGCATCTTCGTGCTGGAGCCCGGGCCCGGCGCCCAGCCCGGCATGCGCGTACGGTGAGCACGCGTCGCGCTTGCTTGCAAGCGCTGGTGGGCGCTGCGCAAAGCCTGGCTTCGCGGGCGGCGCTGTTGGGGCTGCTGGCGGAGCCGGCGATGGGCGCCAACCCGGCCGCCACCTCGGCCACCACCTCGGCCACGTCGGCAGCACCCAACTTGCCGTTTGACTTTGTCGCCCTGGGCGACATGCCCTACGGCCCAGACCTGATCTCGGGCCCGGCCTACCGCCACCTGATTGACTTGATCAACGAGTTGGGCCTGCCGTTGGCCATCCACGTGGGTGATTTCAAGGACGGCTGGTCGTCGTGCGCCGACGCGGTGTACGCGCGCCAGCAACAGTACTTTCAGCGCTTTGCGCAGGCGGTGGTTTACACCCCGGGCGACAACGACTGGATCGACTGCCAGCGCCGCGCCGACGACCCGCTGGAGCGCTTGTCGGCCCTGCGCCAGCGCTTTTTTGCCAAGCCGATGTCAGGCGGCCAGCACCCCATTGCCGTGCAGCGCCAGGCCGATGTGATGCCAGGCTTCGAGCGCTATGTCGAAAACCTTCGCTGGACCGCAGCGCCCGCCCAGCATGGCGTGGTGTTTGCCACCTTCCACACCGTCGGGCCCGACAACGGTTTTGAGGCCAGCAGCGCCAAGCTGCTGGACGAAGCCCATCAGCGCGACGCCGCCAACGCCGCCTGGATCACCGCAGCGTTTGCCTTGGCGCGCAGCCAGGGCGCGCGAGCGCTGGTGCTGGCCACGCAGGCCGAAACGCTGGGCTACCCTGACCCCGATCACCCGCGCCAAGGCGTCGTGCGCCGGGGCTTTGCCCACAGCATCAACCGCACGCTGCTGCCGCTGGCCGAGGCCGCGCCGCACCCGGTGCTGTTGATCCATGGCGACGACCACCACTTCACCACCGACTTGCCCTTTCGCAATGCCCAAGGGCAGCGCATTGCCAATCTGTGGCGGCTGGAGGTGTTTGGCGAGCCGCGAATGCACGCCGTGCGTGTGCGTGTGAATACCCAGGGCGCGGGCACGGCGCCGTTTGAGTTCACTCCGATCTGGAACCCGCAATCACCCGACCCACGGATGCCGCGGCGCCGGTCCTCCTGAAGTCAGCCCCGGAGCCCGTATGGCCTTGCCGACCTCGCTACACCCCTTCCGCCCGCGCTTGCTGGATGCCCTGGCCGGCTACAACCGCAGCCAATTTTTGGCCGACCTGGGCGCCGGTCTCACGGTGGGCATCGTGGCCTTGCCGCTGGCCATGGCATTCGCCATTGCCTCGGGCGTCAAGCCCGAGGCAGGCATCTTTACCGCCATCCTGGCAGGCTTTTTGATCTCTGCGCTGGGCGGCTCACAGGTGCAGATCGGCGGGCCGGCGGGCGCCTTCATCGTGATTGTTTACGGCATCGTCGAGCGCTATGGCCTGGCCAATTTGCTGATCGCCACCTCGCTGGCCGGCGTGCTGCTGTTTTTGATGGGGCTGCTCAAGCTGGGCGCGCTGGTGCGCTACATCCCGGTGTCCATCGTGCTGGGCTTCACCAACGGCATTGCGGTGCTGATCGGGTTGTCGCAACTCAAGGACTTGCTGGGTCTCGACATAACAAAGATGCCGGGCGACTTTTTCAGCCAGATCGCGGTGCTGGCCGACCACCTGGACAGCTTCAACCCGGCGGCGCTCATCGTCGGCCTGGCCTGCCTGGCCACCGTGGTGCTGTGGCCCAAGAGCTACACCATGCCGCAACATCCCGTGGGCATGCTGCCGCATTTGCGGCGCTGGGCCGCGCACCTGCCCGGCACCATCGTGGCGCTGGTGCTGGCCACGCTGGCGGTGGTGCTGCTCAAGCTGCCGGTTGAAACCATCGGGTCACGTTTTGGCGGCATCCCACAAAGCCTGCCCGGCTTTGCGTTGCCTGATTTCAGCTGGGCCACCGCCAAGCTGCTGGTGATCCCCACCATCACGATTGCGCTGCTGGGCGCGATCGAATCACTGCTGTGCGCGCGCGTGGCCGACAACATGGCACCGCAACATGCCCGCCATGATCCCAACCAGGAGCTGATGGCGCAGGGCATTGCCAACCTGGTGGCGCCGTTTTTTGGCGGCATTCCGGCCACCGGCACCATCGCCCGCACCGTCACCAACGTGCGGGCCGGCGCCGCATCACCGGTGGCGGGCATCGTGCACGCGGCCACCTTGCTGGCCATCGTGCTGGTGGCCGCGCCGCTGGCCGTGCACGTGCCGCTGGCCGCGCTGGCCGGCATCTTGTTGTTTGTGGCCTGGAACATGGGCGAGTGGCGTGAATTTGCCCGGCTCAAGCACTTTTTGCTGCCCTACCGCGCCACGCTGCTGGGCACGTTTTTTCTCACCGTGGTGTTTGATTTGACGGTGGCCATGGAGATGGGCTTGCTGATGGCCTGCGGTTTTTTCATCTACCGCATGGGCCAACTCTTCAGTGTCAAGCCGCACCCGGCCCACGGCGCGGCGGGTGATCTGCCACCCGGCGTGGTGGTGTTTGAGCTGTTTGGCGCGTTGTTTTTTGGCGCGGTGGGCAAGATCGAGGCGCTGCCCAGCCAATTGCCGCCCGGCACACGCTGTGTGGTGCTGGAGATGAACCGCTTGATCTCCATCGACACCTCGGGCATCGACGCGCTGCAGCAACTGCACCGCACCTTGGCGCGCCAAGACACCGCGCTGGTGCTGGCCAATGTCAACCCACAGCCGCTGGGGCTGATCCGCCGGTCGGGCTTCGAGGCGGAGCTGGGGGCCGAGCACATCGTGCCCAGCGTGGACGCGGCAGTGTCGGGCGTGGCCGGCGCGGGCTGAGTAGACCGGGCGCCTCGGTTTAACCTCTCGCCGGCATGCGAAAAACTTGACTGGCTCCCTCGCCCCCATACCCCGGGGCGTGATGTGCGGCTGTGGGATTCGGCGCTGAACGAGCAAATCTATCTGGGCGATGACGACTTTGTGGCGCGGATGCAGATCCAGGTGACGCACTCCTGCGCGAGCTCGAAAGATATGCCCAAGGCGCAGCGCAGCGCACCTCAAGATCTGACGCACTGGCTGCGCGTGTGCGAGAACCGCAAGGAAGCGCTGCGCCGCGCGCATGTTGAAAAAAGCGGCATCAGCATGACGGCCTTGGCGGGCGAATTGGGCCTCTCGGTTGCGCGGATCAGCCAACTGATTTCCCGCGCCAAGGCCTCTCGGTTTGCGGACACAGCACCTTCGCTGACTGCGTCATGGAGTCCGTTGGCGGGACTGGTTTGGCGCTGACGCCGTCTGGGCTAAGCCATCAGTTGGCTTCATTCATTGCAGACGGACTTGGGGTATTCAGATTTAAGACCTGACCCTATCACTCTGCTATCACTCCGCAAGGTCCAGGTTGCGGCAAGCGCAATCTATCCTTAATCGTTAGATGTCTTCCGTTAAGGTCTCCACCACGATTTCAAAGCTGGGAATATCACCCCATTGTTTTCGGTATTCAATGCTGGTTTCGGGCGACATCATATAGATCCTGTAGATGCGGCCATCTTTGCCAGTGAAATGACTAGGCGGGCCGTCCCATTGGCAGCAGGACTTTTTCAGGTATGACAAATTAGCCGCGCGTACAAGAAAGGCCTCAGCCGCGGCCGCATGGACACCGGCGACGCGATAGATTCCTCGCAGCGGCTTGCCTTGTCGATAATTATCCAACTCGCATTTAACGAACTCGACATGGGCCGGCTTTATATGCAGTATGTTCAAAAAATCTGCACACGCGATCTTTACTGGCACTAGTGCCGCTGAGTGGCCCATTGCGGCGAAGGCAAGCGCCATTAAGCCGGAACGAAGAAAAAGGCGAAAGAATCGCATCATAGTTTCACAATAAGCTGTCCAACTTTCTTGCCTGCGGAGTCGGGCACGCGATGGGAAATTAGATAATTATAGATGTCAGTCCATTTTCCAAGCTCATGGACGGTCACACATCCTTCCGACAAATGACCAACGTGAATGTACCGACTGCTGTTCTGCAAGGATCGGTTAAGACCAATCGGGAACCAGACATCATTACCGACCATGCCGGGTGTTGCCGTAGCATAGCCGGAGGTGGAAATTTCCTTATGTGAATAATCGGGCGCAAGAATGGTATGCACGCCAGACGGAATGGGTGAATAAATGCCTTTCCAAACGCTATTTAGTGTCACCAAGGCGGTCAGTTCATTAAAAGTGAGCTTTGCCCATTGCTGCTTTAACTTCCCTTTGAATTTAGATGTCTCCTCGGCAGGCGTGCCTTGATACACTACAGAAAGAGACGCGGATCCCGTCGGGCCGGTTGCAGATAGATATAGTGCTGCATTCGCGTCTGCAAGAGATGCTTCCTCTCCAGGAGAGGCATAGCCATCCATGATTTTGAAATATGTTCGGTAATTGACACTCCGAAGAACATCTACTTGAGTATATTCGCATAAAGATGCCAGGGTACCCGTTTTGCTTAGTTTGACTGTCAACCAGCCAGATTGGTCAGCGCGACGAGTATATTTGATTGACATGATATTGCCTACCTTTGGATTGTAGAAAATAAATGCAATTGTAAATTGAGGGTCAGGTCTCCAATTTGAGGGTCAGGTCTTAAGTTTGAAGTGGCCATCGGCTATGGGGTTCAAATTTGAGATCTGACCCTTGGACACTCGCAGGCGCGCCACGATTCAGAAGTTTTCTTGTGCAACGAATGGCGAACATGATTGGGTTTGGTGCGGCCTAACGTCGAAGCTAACCGGCCCGGAACAGCGGGACGGTATTTGTGCTAGCGTTTTTGCTGGCACAAATGCCGGCACGCTGTGTAGGGTCCGGTT
>JAYWDK010000037.1:0-7696 GCA_043779845.1 Betaproteobacteria bacterium
CGGAACGCAAGGGGGGGGCAGCAAATTCATCGCGCCCCCAACGTGGCAGCTCGCGCTACCACGTTCCTCAAATCAGTTCATGCAGCTTTGCCGGAGGGACACGCTTCACCGGGTCGCCGGCGTTTGCGGCACCCCAGGTTTCATGCAGCACGTCTTGGTAGCTTGCCGAGTCACCATCGGGGTTGACGTACAACATCAGGCGCAGGTCGTTGAAGCTTTGCACGGCGCTGACGTTTTGCAGGCTGTAGTCGATGCTCAGCAGCCCGGTGCCCTCGCCCGAGAGCGAAAACGCGTACTGCAACAGCGGGTTGAGCGTGGTCACCGCAAGCGGGTTGCCGGTGCTGCCCAGGCCAAGCACAAACAAGCGCGGCACCAGCTCAAAAACGTTGCCACCGCTGCCGTAAGCGATGTCGGCCAGGGCGCCGTCAACGGCTACCGTGCCCGCCGGGCCCACCACCGCAAGCGCCGCGCCCGACGCCAAGGTGGCCGCAGCGGCCACCACGGCGGCAGGCAGGCGGCGCAGCGCGATCAGGTCGAACAAGTGTTTTGACATGGTCGGGTCTCCTGGGTTCAGCGCGCCGGGCGCTCGGCTTCGGTCTGGGCAACCAGGTCGTATTCGCGCACCATGCCCGGCGGGGCAACAACGCCCGCCTCTACCGCGTTGAGGCCGACCTGCGTCACCATCACGCGCAACGCCGGACGGAGCACGCCGCACACCGGGCACAGCGGCGGATTGGGGTCGTCCGGATTGGGGTAGGCCCGGCGCAGCGAGATCAGCGCCGACAGGTTGGTGGCGCTGCGCACGCCTTCACCCCACAAGTCATCGGTGATCTCGTTGACCAGCACGGCGGTGCTTTTGGCCTGGCGAGGGTCGAGCTTGGCGTCCCACTGCGCGTCAGACCAGCCCTCAATGCGCGCAAACTGAACGCCCGCATCGGTGACGGTGAGCGTGGCGCCGCCGGGGGCGATGACGTGGTTGAGCACGATGCCGGTGGCCGCATCTCGCAGCAAGCCGCCGGGCACCACAAACGCGCGCGGCAGTTGCACCAGCTTGCTCAGCGTGACGGTTTGCGTGCCGCCTTTGGCGTCACCGATGCCCGCCATGTGGCTGCGCACGGGCAAGGGGTTTTTGGCATCGGCGGGCGGCACCGGAATCTCCGACCGGGGCACGCCCACCAGATCCAGAAACTTCAGCGCCTGCTGATAGGCCTGCGCATCTGTGAGCTTGACGCTGGCCGGCAAGGCCTCGTTGCGGGGGTCAAACGCGGGCCGGCGGATGAAGGTCAGGTCGCCCTGGCCGATGTTCTTGCTGAAGGCCAGCACGGTGTACGCGCCGGTCTCCGAATCCCGGTTGCCCGCATCCACCACGCACAAACCCGTGTCGGGCTCTTTGACCGACGTGGACGCACTGCGGCAGTCGGGCGCCACCGTGACCGCCGATCGGCCGAACAAGCCGGTGGTCACCCGGCTCAAGTCAAAATTGCGCGAGATGGCGCCATCGAACTTGACCTTGGACAGGCGCTCCACCACGGCGGCGCTGCCCGAGCCCAGCAGCGGTTCCACGGCGTTGGCCACGGCACTGCGCAGGCCGGCCTTGGGGTCATTGGTTTGCGCGCCCGCCAGCAGCGGCATCAAGGGCACGAGCGCCAGCACGGCGGCGCCCACGGTGGGTCGAAGATTGAACATATGGAAAAGTCCTTTCAAAGGGGCGCCTGGCCTGGATCGGCTGGGCGGGAATAGGTGGGCGATGGGCGGGTGCCAACTCAAGGCTTGTACGGGCCCGCGCCTACCGGGTCGCAGCCGGGATAGCCCATCCAGGCGTAAGCGGCGTTGCCGCTGGGCGTGCCAAACGCGCCTGAGTTGTTGTAGCGCTCATGCAGCAGGCGGTTGAGCGCATTGCCGCCGGTGGGGCCCACCGTCATGGCCACCGGGCATTGGTCTTGGCAGGTGCCGAAAAAGTTGAACGGGTCGTAGGCCGCGCAGGCCATCTGATTGGATTTGTACTGGTGGCCCGTCCACGCGCTGGCCACCGACTGCGCGTGCCCGGCCACGGCGGTGGCGGCGTAGTCGCCGTTGTAGGCCGAGCTGATCCACATGATCCCGTGGAAGCCGGTCAGCACGTGCAGGCCCTTGGCCGCGCCGGCTTTTTTCATGGACGCGCGCATTTGCGGCAGGTAGCTGTCATTGAGGCTCAGGCAAGACGAGGCGTGCAAAAACTTGAGGTTGCCGTCACCCACGTCCACGCTGGGGCCACTGCCACCCATCTGGGTGTAGCAAGTGCCGATGGCCGACTCGCGCATCAGCGCGCCCCAGCCGTTGTTCAGCGTGGTGCCATGGGCCGCGACGATGGCCATGTCGGGCCAATCCACATAGCTCCAATCCTGGCAATTGGCGTTGACCGACGGGTCGCAAAAGCGCTTGACGGTCATGTTGCCGTCGATGAACTTGCCAGTGCGGCTGTGGCCCATGGTGCCCATGGCGTCGTACCACGATTGCGCCATGCCGGGCCAGGCGCCCCGGTCAAGGCCGGTATTGCCGGGTGTGCAACTGCCGCCGCTCCAGTTGCCGATGGCGTACATGTCAACCTTGCCCGCCAAGGCGCAAGACAAGAGGGTTGAAAGACCCAGGCCGGCTGCGTACTTGAGCACCAGCCGGGTGTGAGCGCGTGATGGTTTCATGGTGAATCTCCCTGAAGGACCGGGCTTGTGTCCGGCTGGCCCGAATATTGAAACGAGTCCAAAGCAAGGTCATCCACCGCGCAAGCTAGAGGGCTACGGCTGTTCCACAGTTCAGATGAAATTCATCGCGGCTGAATTTGTCGCGCAGCTAATGCATTAGACGAGCGCCTACATCCAAACCGGAATCGAGACGTTACGCGAGCCGGCGCGCCCTGCGGGCGGCACTGGATGGGCGATAGGCGCCAGGGCCGGTGCCTGGGCCCGCGCGGCTACACTTCGCGCCCCCTCATCGCCCCGGATAGCCGCGCCCGCCATGGAAGCTTTTCTCGTCTCGACCGGCATCGTTGCCCTGGGTGAAATGGGCGACAAAACCCAGTTGTTGGCCTTGCTGCTGGCCGCGCGGTTTCGCAAGCCCGTGCCCATCATTGCCGGCATTCTGGTGGCCACGCTGGCAAATCACGGTGCGGCGGGCTGGCTGGGTGGCTGGATCGCCGGGCTGATGGGCCCGCAAATCCTGCGCTGGGTGATCGGCGGCTCGTTCCTGGTGATGGCGGTGTGGATGCTGATCCCCGACAAGCTCGACGACGAAGAAACCGAAGGCGGCAAGCTGCGCCTGGGCGTGTTTGGCACCACAGTGGTGGCGTTTTTCCTGGCCGAGATGGGCGACAAAACCCAGATCGCCACCGTGGCGCTGGCCGCGCGTTACCCCGATCTGCTGGCCGTCGTGGCGGGCACCACGCTGGGCATGATGCTGGCCAACGTGCCGGCGGTGCTGCTGGGCGATCAGATCTCCAGAAAGGTGTCGATGACCTGGGTGCACGCTGTGGCCGGCGCCATTTTTGCCGTGCTGGGCGTGCTCACCTTGTTCAACGTGGGCAAGCTGTTCTGAGGCGGTAAGCGGGCGGTTGTTTGGCGGCAGGTCGGCGGCAGGTCGGCGGCAGGTCGGCGGCGCCGAAGCGCGCAGCGCGCGCCGGGTGCCCACACCGCTCACGGCCGGCGCACAACGCTGGCGCATAACGCTGGCGCACTTGTATTCACACCGGCCTTGACAGAGACTGCGCGGGACCGCCTTGGTGGCGCCGCCCATGCCATGACCCAGCACTTTGCCCTGCTACTGACCGATCTTGTCGACAGCACCCAGCTGTCGCAAGCCGCCGGCGACGCCGAGATGGCCCGCTGGTGGGCCGCGCACGACCGCGCCGCGCGTGATCTGCTGCCCATCTGGCGCGGCCGGGAGATCGACAAGTCAGACGGCCTGTTTCTGCTGTTCGAGTCGGTGCTTGACGCCCTGTCTTACGCACTGGCCTACCACCGGGTGCTGGCCACGCTGGGCCTGCCGCTCAAGGCGCGGGTGGGGGTGCACGTGGGCCCAGTGACCCTGCGCGAGAACCCACCGGCCGACATCTTGCGGGGCGCCAAGCCGCTGGAGGTGGAGGGCCTGGCCAAACCCACCGTGGCGCGGGTGATGGCGGTGGCTACCGGCGGCCAAACCTTGCTCACGGCCGACGCCTGTGCCGAGCTGCTGGCGGGTCTGCGCGCCGAGTTGCACGCCACCACGCCCGGCCGCGCCGCGCCGCGTTTGTTATCCCACGGGTTCTGGCGCCTGCGGGGCCTGGCCGAGCCGATCGAGCTGTTTGAAGCGGGTGACGACGACGCAGATGACGGCGGCGCGCCCTTCACCCCGCCGCCCGATGGCGCCAAGGCCTACCGCGTGTTACGCCAGGGCGCGCTGTGGCTGCCGGTGCGCGAAGTGCGGCACAGCCTGCCGGCCGAGCGCGACAGCTTTGTGGGCCAGCACCAGCCCTTGCTCAACCTGGCCCGCAAGCTTGATGGCGGCGCGCGCCTGGTCTCGGTGCTGGGCATGGGCGGCACGGGCAAAACGCGGCTGGTGCTGCACTTTGCCTGGGCCTGGCTGGGCGACTACCCGGGTGGACTCTGGTTTTGTGACCTGTCGCAGGCACGTGGCGTTGACGGCATCCTGGCGGCGGTGGCCCAGGGCCTGGACGTGCCGCTGGGCCGGGGTGACCCGGTCGTGCAGCTGGGCAACGCCATCCATGGGCGCGGGCTCTGCCTGGTGATCCTGGACAACTTCGAGCAGGTGGCCCGGCACGCCGAGGCCACGCTGGGCCGCTGGCTGGAGCGCGCCCCCTTGGCCCGGTTCGTCGTCACCACCCGAGAGGTGTTGGGCATTGTTGGTGAGCAGGTGCTGGCCCTGGCGCCGCTGGCCATGGCCGACGCCGCGACCTTGTTCAGGCAGCGCAGCGATGCCGCCCGGCAAGGTTTGCCCACCGCACCCGATGACCTGGCGGCAATCGACCAGCTGGTCACCGTGCTCGACGGTTTGCCACTGGCCATTGAGCTTGCGGCCGCGCGGGCCCGGGTGATGCCCCCGCGCATGCTGCTGGCGCGCATGAATGAGCGCTTCAAGCTGCTGTGGTCACGCAGCGGCCGCCAAGACCGGCAGGCCACCTTGCGCGGCGCCTTTGATTGGTCGTGGGAGCTGCTGCTGGAGGCCGAGCGCATCGCGCTGGCGCAGCTGTCGGTGTTTCGTGGCGGCTTCACGCTGGCGTCGGCCAGCGCGGTACTTGACATGTGCGCGGCCGACAGCCCGCCCTGGCCGCCCGACGTGGTGTTGTCGCTGGTTGAAAAAAGCTTTGTGCGCCAACTGGCCGACGACCGGTTTGACCTGCTGGAAAGCGTGCGTGAATATGCCGCCGAGCACCTGTGCACCGAGGGCCGCTTTGCCGGTAGCGGGCCCGGCGCCGCGCTGGCCGCAGAGCGCCGGCATGCCGGGTTTTTTGCGCCGCTTGAGCCGCAAGCCGAAGTCAACCCCGCCATCGTTGAGCTGGACAACCTGGTGGTGGCCTGCCGCCGCGCGGCGCTCGGCCAGGACACCGGCTTGGCCGAGCGCACGCTCAGCGGCGCCTGGGCGCTGGTTCGCTTGCGCGGGCCGTTCCGGCTTGGCCTTGAATTGGCGCAAGCCGTGCGGGCGACGGCCGGATTGGGTGGATTGGCCATGGCCAAGGTGGCCATGGTGCAGGGCGCCGCGCTGGAGCTGTGTGGCCAGATGCCCGAGGCCCATGCGTTGTTTGAGCAGGCGCTGGCCTTGGCCGTGGCCCTGGGTGATCGCCATCAGGAAGCCCGCGCCCGGCACGGCCTGGCCGGTTTGCTGGCCAAGCAGGGGCAGGCGCATGAGGCGGCGGTTTTTGGCGAAAGCGCGCTGGCCCTGGCCCAGGCGCTGGACGACCCGGCGCTCAACTGCGCCGTGCACAACGGCCTGGGCGAAGTGTGTGAATCACTGGGCCACACCGACGCCGCCCGCCAGCACTACGAAACGGCGCTGCGGCTGGCGCAACAGGCCGGCGACCGCCGCTGGGAGGGCGGCACCGCCGGCAACCTGGCCCAACTCCACGCCAACCAGGGCCGCCCGGCGCTGGCCCGCCCGCTGTACGAGCAGGCGGTGCGCATCGCCTTGGCCATTGGCGACCGGCAATGGGAGGCCAACAACCGCTGCAACCTGGGCTTGCTGCACCACGCCGAGGGCCGCTTGGCGCAGGCCCGCACCGAGCTGGCGGCGGCGCTGCTGGCCGCCCGCGACATGGGCCACGCGCGGCTGCAAGCCATCGTGCAGTGCAATCTGGGCCTGGTTGAAGAGGCAGCGGGCCAGGTGGGCCCGGCCTTGGCCTATCACGAAGCCGCAGCGGCCCTGGCGCGCGAGCTGGGCGATCGGCGGTCGGAGGGGCAGTGCCTGGGCTACCTGGGGCTGCTGCACGCGCACCAGGCCCGGCCCGACCAGGCGCGGGCTTGCCTGGCGACAGGTGAATCACTGCTGCGCGCGGTGGATGACCCGCTCAGCCTGGGCATCCTGATGTGCGGCCGCGCCGAGGCGGCGTGGCTGGCGGACGATGCCGCCGCCGCGCACGCTGCCTGGGCGACGTGCAGCGGGCTGGCGCAGGAACTGGATCCGGTGGAGCCCGCGTCGGAGTTTGGTTTGGCGTTGGCTCGCGTGGGCCAGTGGTTCAACGCGGTGGCGTAGCCACCGAGCGCTGGCGGAGGCGCCGGTCGCACAGGGCCGGTGGGCACGTCATTGAGTGGTGCAGGTCACTTCATCGTCCGCCGCGTCGACGAAGGGGGCCGTGTTGATGATGGTCGGATCGCACTTCCACACCGGTGTGGAAGTGCCCTCGGCAGTGAACCAGATCGTGTACCCCCATTGGCCATTGGCGGCGGTCTGGAAGCACCAGAGGTACTGGTCAGACGATCCGGCGGGCGCTGAGGCGACGGGCCCGGCGGGCTGCGATGCCGCTTTGTCGGCCGGGAAGGTGATGCCGTTTGACACAAAGACATAGCCCTTGGGCAGCGACCAGCGCACACCCGCGTCGCCCCGGTTGGCGATCATGATCTGCTTGTGGTTCATCTTGATCACGGCCGTGCTGCCCGTCACCGTGACCTTGGTGATGTTGACCTGCACCTCCGGCGTGCAAGTGGGCTGTGTCATGGTGCTGGCACTGCCTGCGGCCGCAGGCGCTGGCGCGGCCACCTCGGCGCGCTTGCAGCCCGAAAGCGCCACCGCAGCCAGCACGGCCGCCATCGTGGCCAGCGCCCATCGATTCACCCTCAAAATGAGACTCTTTTTCATGGGGTTGCTCCTTGGTTTTGTACGCGCCCAGGCCGAGGGCGTTCGGGTCAGGCCGAAGCCACTTTGGCCGACCTAACGGCGCAGGAGCATGGCAGGCCCTGAACCCGTGTCCATCCCCATGTCCACGTTTAGTGTCCAGCCGATGCCCGGGCTCACCAGTGCTTGGGCAGCGCCTGCCGCAGCTCGATGAAATCGGCGCGCACCTCGATGTAGCCGCCCGCGCTCAGCTCCTTGAAGACGCGGTTGATCATGCTGCGCGAGGCACCCACCTGGTCGGCCACCTGTTGCTGGCTCAGCGGCCCGGGCACCACGCGCCGGCCATCGCGCAGCTCGGCGCGGTCATTGAACAGCCGCGCCACGCGCTCGTACACGTCCATCG
>JAYWDK010000038.1:0-2626 GCA_043779845.1 Betaproteobacteria bacterium
GCAAACTGTTCGGCCGTGGGCTCGGCAATCAGGTTGGTGAAGCGCGCCCTTTCCTTGCCTTCGGCGTCGCGGGTGGCACGGCCAATGATTTGCACGATCTCGGTCAGGCTGCTGCGGTAGCCGATGGTCAGGGCGTGTTCGCACCAGATCCAGTCGAAGCCCTCCTTGGCCATGCCCAGCGCGATGATCACGTCCACGTGGTCGCGGTTGCCCTTTTGCGCCGGGTCTTTCAGCGCCGCGAGCACGCGGGACCGTTTGAACGGGTCGCTGTCGTCCACCAGGTCGGCCACCTTCAGCATGCGGCCATCCTGGCTGCGCAGCTGATGAAAGCCGGTGGCCGAATCAACCCCCTGCCACTCGCCCAGCGCGTGCATGATCTCGTTCACTTCGCGCTCCTTGTCCTGCAGGCTTTCGCGCGAATTGACGCTCGGGATGTGGATGATGGTTTTCAAGGCCGGGTCCAACACCTTGGCAATGGCATCCACATACGGGCCGGTGTAGAAAAAGTAGCCAATGTCCAGCGACTTGAGCCAGCGGTAGCCGTTGAGCTGCTCGTAGTAGGTGAAGGTCACCGTCTCGAACCGGGCCTCATCCGTGGGCAGCAGCACCGCCTCGCTGTCGCCCCTGAAGTAAGAGCCGGTCATGGCCACCAGATGCACCTGGTCGCGGGCGATGAGCGCGCCCAACTGGGCACCCAGCTTGTTGTCCGGGTTGCTGGAGACGTGGTGGAACTCGTCGATGGCGATCAACCGCCGGTCGAAGGCGTCCAGCCCCAACTCGTCCAGCGCAAAGCGAAAGGTGGCGTGGGTGCAGACCAGCACTGGGTCGGTGCTGGCCAGAAACTGGCGCACCGCGCCGACCTTGGATTTGGCCACCCGGGGTTCGTCTACCCCAGGGGCGTTGCACAGGTTCCATTGCGGGGCCACTTGCCAATCCCAGTAAAAACCGAACTGGCTCAGCGGTTCATCGGCAAAGCTGCTGCCAATCGACCGCTCGGGCACCACGATGATGGCTTGGCGCAAGCCCTGGTGGTGCAGCTTGTCGAGCGCTATGAACATCAGCGCGCGTGACTTGCCCGATGCCGGCGGCGATTTGATCAACAGGTATTGCTCACCCCGCTTGGCATAGGCGCGCTCTTGCATCGCGCGCATGCCCAGTACATTGGCCTTGGCTGAAGCGCCAGTGCGCGCCGTGGTGATCGACACCGACGGCACGGTGTAGGCATTGGTCGGGTTGGTGGGGTTGCTGGGGTTGCGGGGCTTGGTCATTGCGCGTTGTCCATGTGCGTGCCGTTGTCTACCAGGTCAAATGTGCAAGCACCGCGGGCACAAATGCCACATCCAACCAACCGGGCATGGCCCTTGGGCGGCGGGGCCTGGCGGGTGGGCCTGGCGCTCATGTCGCCGCTCATGTTTTCTTCCCCCGCGTCGCTTTTTTGGCGGGCGCGGCCGTTGCCGCTGCATGGCGGGCAACACGTTTTTCAAGCTGTTCAAGGTCCTGCAAATCGGCCACGTCAGCTTCCAGTGCATCAGAGACGCGGCGCTGGCCATGGAAGGTTTCGAAGCGTGCGTGGGCGATGCTTACCATCGCGTCGTGGCTGACCGAACCAGCATTCTGCAAAACGGCCTGCCCGTTGAATGCCAGCATGCCGTCCACATGCTGGCGCCAAAAGTCGAGCGTGAGGTCTTGCCGCTGCTTTACCCGCAGCTCTGCCTGTTCCAGAAAAATAATGACCAGTCTGTTGAGGGTGTCGATCTCGTCTTCCAACAGGTAATTCTTCGCGACGACCACATCCTGTTTGCGCACGCGCGAGCCGGTCCAGTGCGTGAGCGACATGTTCGGGCTGTGCGGGTCTGCGCGTTTCACGATCAGATCGGCGGCGGTGTGGCCGGTGGCGGCGAACAGCAGCTTGTTCTGGGTTTCCGCGAAAAAAACCTGGGTTCCTTTTTCCGTGATGCGGTAGTCCGAACTCAGCGTGAAGAGATCTCGAACCTTTTGATAAAAGCGCTTCTCCGAAGCCCGGATGTCGCGGATGCGCGCCAGCAGCTCATCAAAATAATCCCATCCCCCTGGGTTCTTGAGGCGCTCGTCGTCCATCACGAAGCCCTTGACCAGAAACTCCTTCAGGTATTGGGTCGCCCACTGGCGAAACTGGGTGCCGCGTGGTGTGCGGATGCGGTAGCCGATGGCAAGGATGAGGTCGAGGTTGTACGACGCGATGGCGCGCTGGACTTGACGGCTTCCTTCGGTTTGAACTGTCAAGGATTCCTTGACAGTTGCTGCCGGGCTCAGCTCGCCCTCTTCGAAGATGTTCTTCGCATGCAGGCTGACGTTTTGCTTGGTGGTCTGAAACAGCGCCGCAATGTCCAGTTGGCTCAGCCAGACGCTGTCGCCGTCCACCCGCAGGTTGATCCGCGTCTCGCCATCGTCCGAGGTGTAGATGATCAAGCTGCTCACGACCTCTTTCCCCGCTTCGCTTGGCGCCCGCCTTTGGCCGCATCCGCCGTCATCCGGGTATACAGCTCAAACAGTTTTTCCAGCCGCTCGGTATCGTTCTTGAAGCGGCGGCCGATGTAGATGCGCTCCAGCACTTCGTCGTTGCGCTCGTGGGCTTGGCGCAGGTTGG
>JAYWDK010000039.1:0-19325 GCA_043779845.1 Betaproteobacteria bacterium
TCGTTGTGTGGCTTGGCCACACGCCTCGTCGACGTCTAGCCCGGCACCGAAACTCTCCCCGGCGCGGGCCCGACCCCAAGCCCGACAGGCTCCTAGCCCCCACACACACCAGCCCGGTCCCGTTGACGCTAAACGTCATTTCCCATTACAAAGCACGCACGAGGTAAGGCACGCGCCAGTCGAAGCGCGCCTGATGCAGGGGGTTTGATGCGATCAACGATCTGTGACCGACTGATCAACGTGCTGCTGCGTTGTCTTGCCCGTGCCGACAGATCGATGTCGGCCGACCTGCTTCGCAAGCGGTATCCATGCCGCCATGCTGTTATTGAGGCCCTGGTGGGCTCGCTGTTTATCGCCATCGCGCTGCATCTTCTGCCCGACAGGCTGAAAGACCTGCTGGATGTGCCGACTCGCATTGCCGCGAGCCTGTGGGCCAGCGAGCCAGCGGTGGCAGGCGGCGCGGGCGCCGGGCCACCAGCGTCTCAGCTGGCGGTGGTGAAGATCGACGCCGAACGGTTTCTCAGCCGTTACGAGGGCAACTCGCCATTGCCACGCGCAGCGCTGATGGCCGATCTGGCGAGCTTGTTGAACGCCAATCGTGGGTTGAAGTGGGTCGCCATCGACCTTGACCTGTCACCCACCATCAGCGAGATTCATGCGACCAGTCAAGGCGAGCCCTACCGCTGTGACTTGCCGATGGACGAGTTCATCGTCAAAAACAAGGCCAGGATGCTGTTGATTGCGCCGGTCAATGCAGACTGGATTGGCATACACCATGGCCCGGTTGAAGCCGGCGTGCGGCTGGCCCTTGATGCCTGGCTGGCCTGCATGGCGGGCAAGGGTGTGCAGTTTGCGCACGCCAATGTGCTGGTCGAGTCCGCAGCTTGGCCACCTCAGCTGCTGCCGCAGATCAACTACTTGCTGCTGGGGGCGGGTTACAGCGCCGACGACGAATTTCTGACGCCCATTGGCGAGCTGAACGGCGTCGACATCCATGCCGCCATCGCCGCCCAGCCGAACGAAACTGAGCAGCTCGGATCGGAGTTCATTTTTGATATCGCCATCGGTGTGGTCCTGGCTTGCGTGATTCATGGCTTGTGGCGTCGCTACTTCGGCCAAGCCACCGCGACCACGGCGCGGCAATTTGAAGAACACGGCCAGCCTCGGTTGGCTTACCGCTGGTTGGTGGCCCTGGCCGGCGCCGTTGGGCTGCTGCTGGCCATCGTGCTGTGGGCCAGTGCGGCATTGTTTGCGTGGTTTGGCCTCTGGCTCAGCCCGGCCGCGATGGCCATCGGCGTGATGCTGGAGGCCTTTGTGACCGGTGGCGTGCATGAGGCCTTGCATGCCATCAGCATGGATAACGCTGCTGCAAAAGCCGATCCCCCCGTGCCCGCTGCGTCTGGCCCTGAGCCGCTGCCGGCGACTGGGGATCACGCCTATTGGGCGCTGCGGCGCTGCTGGTGCTTCGACGCGGCTTTCCACCTGCCCTCCATCGTTTGGCTGCTGGTGGTCGGTGGCCACGTTGCGCAAATTCTTCTGCATTGGCTGGCGCAGATCGTGCCAGGCCTGTACGCGGCGTGAGTGCGTGGCACGGCTCAGGCCTGAGGGTTGTCGTCCACCGGGAGATCAAGATCGTGAAAACACTCAACGCTTTTTGCTGCTGCCGGCTCGGCGTGGGCCTTGTCTTGGGCCTGGGCTTGCCGTTGTGCGCCACGGCCGCCGATGAGGCGCCGGTGGTCTGTGACGCGCGGGACACCTGGCAGGCGCTGAACGCGGCTGGCGTGCCCAAGGCACAGCAGGCGGCTGCGGTATACCCGCAACTGCAAAGCCGGCCAGCGCTGTGCAACTCGCTGCTGAAGATCCTCGCACGCCTGGCCTCGGGGCAAAAAGCGGGCGGCCGCAAGCTCGAAGGTGACAAAGCACTGGATGTGGCGGCGGCGCAGCGCGAACGACAGACCGCGCTGGCTGAGGCCGGGTTCCGTGCTGAGTTTGAAGCGCTGACGGACGAGGAGAACGATGCTGTGCGCAAGCTGGTGCTGGAGGCGGCGCTCTTGCACAACCATGGTTTTTACCTCGCGCGTGACCTGCTGCTGCGTCAGCTGGCCAGCGGCGGCGGGGGTTAGGCATGAAAAAACCCAGCTCACTTTGGGCCGTGCCCGCCGGGCTCGCCCTGCTGGCGGCCTGTGCCGGTGAGGGTCGTCTGGCCGGGCTACCCGGGCTTTCCGGCCTGCCCGCCAGCCTGCCGGCGGTGGCCCCGCCCAGCGCAGCGCAGCGCAGGCCGATGCCGCCGGCCAGCCGCAAAACGCCGGCCGGCCGACGGGTGCTGCGGCGTCTGCGGTGGCGGGCACATCGTCGCTGCGCATTGGCAACAAACAAGTCGAGCTGGCCGCCACCGAACTCGACCCCAAGTGCCATACGCTCGTGACCCCGTTCAACCCGACCGTCAATGTTGCCGAGCTGAGCCAGATGGCGGCCGGCATGGCCGCGGAAATGGCCGCAGCCAATGCAGGTGCCCGCATGGCCGCGTCGGTGCAGTCGGCAATGGGTGGGCCCGCAGCTGGCAAGCCACCGCCCGCCAAGCCCACGGCGGCAGCCAGACACAATATTTCTCTGTCCGTGCGCCGCGCGGCGATGCGCATGAACTGGTTGCCGATGTCGGCGGAAACTCTTTACGGCAACCGCATGCTGGACCAGATGAAGGATCGCTTGGTGGAACGTGACGAGGCGGTCGGCGTCAAGCTCTACCCACAGGCCGATGCCTTGCTGAAGGAGGTTCTGGCCGCTGTGGGTGTGCCGCACGCCTATCACTTCTCGGTGCACATCCGTGCCGACGCTGGCGAAAACGCGATGGCGCTGCCGGGCGGGTTTCTTGTCATCGACAAGGCGCTGGTCGCCGACCCCAGCCGGCGCAACAAGGCCTACTTCGCGGTGGCTCATGAGATTTCGCATGTGCTGCAGCGCCATGAAACGCGCGCGGTACAAGCGCGGATCGTCGACACCGTGTCACTCAAGGGCAGTCTGCCCGATCTTGTCAAGACCGTGCGCCAGGTCCACAGCGAGCCCAAGTCCGTGCTCGCTTTGGTGGTAGTGGGCAAGCTGCTGTTCGAGAAGCACTTCGAGGATCAGGAGCTGCAAGCCGATGCCTGCGCCGTGCGTCTGCTCGACACCACGCTCAACGACAGCCGGCGTTTGCGAGCCGTGCTGGTGGCCTTCATCGCCGACTTGCCCAGCGCAGCGCCCGTGCCGGCGCGGGGCAGCGCTGCTGCGAAGAGCCACCCGGACGCCGGCGCGTTGGCCGATGTCATTGAGCTGGTGGCACGCCCGATCAATCGCCATCCCAGCGTCGAGGCCCGATTGCAGAACCTGCGCACCATGCTGGCCGATGTTGAGCAGCGGCCGCTGCCGGCGGCCAAGCCCGGCGCCAAGCCCGTCGTTCCCCTGCCATCGTCGACCCCGAAGCCCGGCGCCATCAAGCTGCCATGACCCCCAGCCCGTCAGGCGCCTGGTTCAGCCGGGCAAGGCCAAGCGGCTGTGCAAGCCCTTTGCTGCCGCACCAAACGCATACGCGTCCATGCCCAGGCAGCCGTAGGTCAGGCTCTGGTGCAGACGTTGCCCGGCGGCTGGTTTGTTTATCGTTAGCCCGCCCGCGCCCGCCGCCACAAAAAACGGCAGCAAATGCTCGTCGGTGGGGTGCATCAGCACCGCAAACGGGGCTTGGCGGCGGTAGTCCAGCAAGGCCGGCCAATCGGCTGCGGCGCAGCGTTCTGCAAACCAATTGCGAAACGCCGCGCTCTCCTTGATTTCGGGCGCGTCCAGCGGTGGCCGGCCGGCGGCAAATACCAGCCGCAAGTTGTGGGTGATGCTGCCGCTGCCCAGCACCAGCACGCCTTCATCGGCCAGCGGTGCCAGGGCCTCGCCCAAGGCAAAAAGCTGCGCCGGCGACCAATCGGGCGGAAACGCCAGCGGCAGCACCGGCACGCTGGCGTCTGGCCAGATAAAGCGCAGCGGCGCCCAGATGCCGTGATCCAGCCCCGGCTCGGTGCTGGTATGCACCGGCAGCCCGGCGGCTTGCAGCAGCGCGACTACCCGCGGCGCCAGATCGGGCGCGCCGGGCGCGTCGTAACGCAGCTGGTACAGCGGCTCGGGGAAGCCCGAAAAATCATGCACCGTGGTGTGCTGGGCGGCGGCCATCAACACGGGCTCGCGGGTCAGCGAATGGGCCGAGATCACCAGGATCGCGCGTGGGCGCTGGGCCGGCCTGGAACCAGCCTCGATGGCCGGGCCCAGGCGTTGCCAGAACGCCCCAGCCGCGCCCGGCTCCAGGGCCGTCATGGGTGAGCCGTGAGACAAGAAGATCGGGGCGATGGTTGAGTTCATGCCCAGGATTAAAGCAGCGCAGGCCCGGGTCGGCGTTCGATGGCGCTGCACGCAGGGTTCAAAGCTGGCGGGCTTGTTGACGGGCCTGATGTCGCCACTGGCCAGCCCAACACGCCAGCCCAACACGCCAGCCCAACACGCCAGACCAACACGCCGACACCACGCGTCGGCCCGCCAAGCCCGTGCCAGGCCGATGCCATGCCCGCGCCGTGGGCCCGTCGCCGGCCCCTGGTGTACCGTTCCGCCCATGAGTACCCATGCCTTGCCTGTTTCCATCGCAGCACTTGCCTGGCGCCAAACCTGGCGCGACTTTCGCGCGGGTGAACTGCGTTTGCTGATGGTCGCGGTGATGCTGGCCGTGGCCGCGCTGTGCGCCGTGGGCTTTTTTGCCAGCCGGCTGGAGGCCGCGCTGGCACGTGACGCCAGCCAGTTGCTGGGCGGCGACGCCGTGGTGGCCAGCGACCAGCCGGTGCCCGCAGGCTTCATCCAGCAAGCCCAGGCGCTGGGCCTGAAGTCAACGCAGAGCGCGAGTTTCCCCAGCATGGCGCGCGCGCCCGACGACAAGGGCGGCGCGGTGCGCCTGGTGGCCGTCAAGGCCGTGGCTGACGCTTACCCGCTGCGCGGCCAAATGCGCGTGCAGGCCCGCGTGGGTGGGCCCGAGCAAGCCCTGGACACCGGCCCCGCGCGCGGCAGCGTGTGGGTGGAGGCGGCGGTGCTGGACGCGCTGCAACTGAACCCCGGTGACGCCCTGATGCTGGGCGAGCAGCGCCTGACGATCGCCAAAGTGATCGTGCAAGAGCCCGACCGGGGCGCGGGCTTCATGAACTTTGCGCCGCGCGTAATGCTGCACGCCGATGACCTGGCCGCTACCGGGCTGGTGCAAGCCACCAGCCGCGTCACCTATCGCTTGATGGTGGCTGCGGGCGACAAAGCCGGCGCAGGCAAGCCGCTGGCGGCCGGTCCCGTGGCCGGGCCTGCCGCCGTGCGTGCCTTCGTGAGCTGGGCGCAAGCGCAGGTGAGCTCGGGCCGGCTGCGCGGCGTGCGCATCGAGTCGCTGGAGTCAGGCCGGCCCGAGATGCGCCAAACGCTTGATCGCGCGCAGCGTTTTCTCAACCTGGTGGCCTTGCTGGCCGCGCTGCTGGCGGCCGTGGCGGTGGCCATTGCGGCGCGAGATTTTGCCCAGCGCCACCTCGATGACTGCGCCATGCTGCGCGTGCTGGGCGCGCCGCAGCGGGCCATGGCCACAGCCTACGCGCTGGAGTTTGGCGCGGTGGGCCTGATCGCCAGCGCGGTGGGCGTGGCGCTGGGTTTTGCGGTGCACTTTGTGTTTGTCAGCCTGTTGGCTGGTTTGGTTGACGCGCACCTGCCGCCGGCCACGCTGGCGCCGGCCTGGTTTGGCGTGGGCGTGGGCATGACGCTGCTGGCCGCCTTTGGCCTGCCGCCCGTGCTGCAGCTCGCCAGCGTGCCCCCGCTGCGGGTGATCCGGCGTGATGTGGGCAGCCCACGAGCGGCTTCGGCCGGCGTGTTGATCGCGGGCACGCTGGGCTTTGCCACCTTGCTGGTGTCGGCCTCGTCGGATCTGCGCATGGGCCTGCTGGCAGTGGGCGGTTTTGCGGGCGCCGCGGCGGTGTTTGCGCTGCTGGCCTGGGGCGCGGTGGCACTGTTGCGCCAGGCCGTGCCGCAGGCCGGCACGCCGCGCTGGTGGACCTTGGGCGCCAGCGCGCCACGCTGGTTGGTGCTGGCCACACGCCAGCTGGCCGCGCGCCCGGCCATGGTGGTGCTGCAGGTGTCGGCGCTCAGCGTGGGCTTGTTGGCGCTGATGCTGCTGGTGCTGCTGCGCACCGATTTGATTTCCGCCTGGCGCGCCGCCACGCCGGCGGACGCCCCCAACCGCTTTGTCATCAACTTGCAACCCGAGCAGGGTGAGGCGTTCCAGGCGGCACTCAAAGCCGCTGGCATCACGCGTTATGACTGGTACCCGATGATCCGTGGCCGCCTGGTGGCCGTGAACGGCCGTGATGTGGTGCCCGGCCAATTTTCCGACGAGCGCGCGCAACGCCTGGTGGATCGCGAGTTCAACTTGAGCCATGCCGCCCAGATGCCCGAGCACAACCTGCTCAGCGCTGGCCGCTGGACGCCTGACGAGGCCGACGCGCTGAGCGTCGAATCCGGCCTGGCCCAAACCCTGGGCCTGAAGCTCGGTGATCGCCTGCGCTTCGACATCGCCGGCACGCTGCGCGAAGGCCGCGTCACCAGCTTGAGAAAGGTGGATTGGGGCTCGATGCGCGTGAACTTTTACGTGATGTTCCCGCAGGCACGTTTGGACGGCCTGCCGCTCAGCTACATCAGCGCTTTCCGCGCGCCCGACGCCGCCAAATCACCGGGGTTTGACCGCAACCTGGCGCGGCAGTTTCCCAACCTCACCAACGTGGATTTGTCGGCCTCGCTGGCCCAGGTGCAGCATGTGCTGGACCAGGTGATCCGGGCGGTGGAGTTTTTGTTTGGCTTCACGCTGGCGGCCGGGCTGGTGGTGTTGTTTGCGGCCGTGAGCGCCACCCGCGAGATGCGCGCCCGTGAATACGCCGTGATGCGCGCCGTGGGCGCGGGCAGCGCGCTGCTGCGCCAGGTGCAGCGCGCCGAGCTGTTGGGCGTAGGCGCGCTGGCCGGCTTGTTGGCCGCAGTGGCCGCCGTGCTGCTGGGTGGCTTGCTGGCGCGCCAGGTGTTTGAATTTGCCTGGGCGCCGTCACCCTGGGTGCCGCTGGCGGGCACCGTGGCGGGGGCCTTGCTCGCCTGGGCGGCGGGCTGGTGGGGCCTGCGCGAGGTGCTGCTGCGGCCGGTGATGGACACGCTGCGGCGCGCCGCTGACTAGGCCAGCAGCGGGCCAGACTCCAAGCCCGACAGGCTCCTAGAACGACTCCCAGTCGTCCGATGCGCCCGGCGCCGCAGGGAGTGCGCCGCTGCGGGCTTGCTGGATGACTGACGCGGCCAGCTCAGCGGGGCGGGGTGCTGGCCGCGCCGCTGGCGCGCGCGTGATGGCAGGGGCCGGCTTGGTCGCAGGGGCCGATGCAACGCGGGGTGGCGCGGCCCGGTATTGCGGCTGGGCGGTGCCACCGGGCAACTGGAAGGTGCCCACCACGCCGGCCAGTTTCTGCGCCTGCTCGCGCAGGCTCTCGGCCGCGGCGGCTGATTCTTCCACCAGCGCGGCGTTTTGCTGGGTCATCTGGTCGAGTTGGCCGATAGCGGCGTTGACGGTGTTGATGCCGCTGCTCTGCTCGACTGCGGCGGCGGTGATCTCGCCGATCACGTCGGTCACGCGCTGCACGCTGGAGACGATCTCGCCCATCGTGCTGCCGGCCTCCTGCACCAGGCGGGCGCCGGTTTCGACCGTTTCCACGCTGGTGCCGATCAGCGTTTTTATCTCGCGGGCCGCCTCGGCGGAGCGTTGAGCCAGGCTGCGCACCTCGCTGGCCACCACGGCAAAACCACGGCCTTGCTCGCCGGCGCGGGCGGCCTCCACGGCGGCGTTGAGCGCCAGGATGTTGGTCTGGAAGGCGATGCCGTCAATCGTGCCGATGATGTCGGCAATGCGCTTGGACGAATGGTTGATCTCGTTCATCGTGGCCACCACCTGGCCCACCACCGCGCCGCCCCGCTGGGCCACTGCGGCGGCGGACGCCGCCAATTGGTTGGCCTGGGCTGCGGCGTCGGCGCTCTGGCGCACGTTGCCCGTGAGCTGCGCGATCGAGCTGGCGGTTTGCTGCAAGTTGCTGGCGGCTTGCTCGGTGCGCTGGCTCAGGTCAAGGTTGCCCGAGGCCACCTCGGCACTGGCCACCTGGATTGAATCGGCCGCCTGCCGCACTTGGCCAATGGTGCCCGCGAGTGTCTGGCGCATGGCCTCGGCCTGGGCCGCAAGTTCGCCGATTTCGTCTTGGCGGTGCACGCTCACTTCACGCGTCAGGTCGCCTTGTGCCACCGCCGCCAGGCTGCGGCTCAGTGCCTGCAAGGGCTGCGCCACCGAGCGGCGCAGGATCCAGTTCAAGCCCAGGCCCAGCACCCCGGCAGCAAAGGCAAACAACCGACGTGGAGATGCGCACAAAGTCGTCGCCCTTGCGGGCAAAGATGGTGGCCATCGCGCCGGTGCTGGCGTTGAATTTGTCGACCGCGCTGAAGTTGTTGTTCAGCGCTTCGCCCCAGCTGCGCAGTTCGCCACTGGCCTCGTCGAGGCTGAACTCCTTGGCAAACGACTCCGCAAAGGTCTCGTAGAAGCGCTCGGTCACCTGCTTGGACGCCACATCAAATGCGTCAAGCGCCGCCGTCACCCCGGCAGTTTTTTCAGACGCAAGATGCACGATGTGCTCGCGTGTCTGGCGCGCGGTGGACCACGCCATCACCGCGCACACGCTGACCATCACCAGGGCGATGGCAGCGCTGCCGATCCATGAGAGCCGGCGGGCGATGGAGCCGCCGCCAGTGAATTTTGATGTCAGGGCGATGCTCATTGGGATGTCTTGATGGCTTTAGAAGGATTCCCAGTCGCCGCCGTCTTGCGACGTGGCGGCGGCCTTGGCCATGGGTGCCGGTTCCCGCACGTTGGCGGGGGCTGGCCTGGCGGCGCTGTAAGCCGCCGTTGTGGGCGCGGCGCGGGATGCGTGCTGGGACTGGGGCTTGCGGGCCAAGCTCGACATCGGGGTTGCGGCGGCAGTTGCTGGCCGTGCTGGTGCGACAGACCGGCCAGTGCCGGCGGCGGTGCCCGACAAACGGAACACCTGCATCGACTGGCTCAGGCGCTGCGCCTGGTCACGCAGGCTCTCGGCGGCTGCGGCCGACTGCTCCACCAGCGCGGCGTTTTGCTGGGTCATCTGGTCCAGGCGGGACACGGTGTTGTTGACCGAGCCAATGCCCTGGCTTTGCTCGGCGGCGGCCGCAGTGATCTCGCCGATCACGTCAGTCACGCGCTGCACGCTGGCCACGATCTCGCCCATCGTGCTGCCCGCGTCCTGCACCAGCCGGGCACCGGTTTCAACGCGCTCAACGCTGGCGCCGATCAGGGTTTTGATCTCGCGGGCGGCCTCGGCCGAGCGCTGAGCGAGGCTGCGCACCTCGCTGGCCACCACCGCAAAGCCGCGGCCTTGTTCACCGGCGCGGGCGGCTTCAACGGCCGCGTTCAGCGCCAGGATGTTGGTCTGGAAGGCAATGCCGTCAATCGTGCCGATGATGTCGGCGATGCGCTTGGACGAGTGGTTGATCTCGTCCATCGTCGCCACCACCTGACTGACCACGGCGCCACCCCGCTGGGCCACTGCGGCGGCGGACGCGGCCAACTGGTTGGCTTGGGCGGCGGCGTCGGCGCTTTGACGCACGTTGCCCGTGAGTTGGGCCATCGAGCTGGCGGTTTGCTGCAGGCTGCTGGCGGCTTGCTCGGTGCGCAGGCTCAGGTCGAGGTTGCCCGAGGCCACCTCGGCGCTGGCCACCTGGATGGATTCACTGGCCTGGCGCACTTCAGACACGATGCCGCGCAGCGAGTCACGCATGGTGGCCAGCGACTGGGTGACGGCACCGATCTCGTCTTCGCGCTCGGTGGGCACTTCGGCGTCCAGATCGCCTTCGCCAATGCGGCGTGCAATGTCCACCAGCGTATTCATGGGGCGGCAGATGGCGCGCACCGTCAACACCGTGCAAATGGACATGCCCAGCACGAGCAAACCCATCAAGGCCACCACGCCCCAAACGGTGGTCATGCGGTCGGCGCCGGCTTGGGCACGAACGGCGTCGGATTTGCCCTGCTGCAAGGCCACGTAAGCTTGCTGACTGGCCTGGTAGTCGGTGAGCGCGGGCTGCATCTTGCGGGCCAACATGGCTTTGGCGGCGTCGCCGTCGCCGTCTGACTTGACCTTCATCGCCGCGTTGCGTGTCGCCACATATAGCTTGCGGGCGTCTGCAACCCGCGCCAGTGCGGTGCGCTCGTCGCTGTCCGTTGCGGCGGCATCGATGCGCTGCTGGATCTCACTGATCTTGGCCGTCGTCGCCGCGATCTCGGGCTTCATGGCCGCCTCGACGGCAGGGTCGCTGCTCAGCACGCTGGCCACCACCCGAACTGCGTTGGTGCTGGTCATGCCCTGCCAGACGGCGGCGTCATGGAGCTTGCTGTCCTGGCCCCGCAGCAGCGCATCGGTGCTGGCAATGTGGCTGCTCGTGCGAGTGGCCACCACGCCGGCCATGACCGTCAGCACGCCAGCGATGACCAGGGTCGGGATCCAGAGGCGCGTGGAAATTTTGATTGTCATTGGGCCTGTCCTGTCGCGGGCGGGCCGCTTGGGCTCGCCCCGAGTTTGCTCGGGGAACGGTGCGTGAGTCAGCGGCGCCGCGCCATGAAGCGGGGCCTAGACCGCGTCTTCCATCAAGCCCATGTCGGCGCTGCTCATCAGCGCCTCGATGTCCATCAGGATCAACATGCGCTCGGCCACGCTGCCAATGCCGGTGATGAAGCCGGTGTCGATGTTGGCGTTCAGGGCCGGCGCCGGGCGGATGGTGTCGCCCGCCAGCTCCAGCACGTCCGACACCGAATCCACCACCGCGCCCACCACGCGGCCACGCACGTTGAGCACGATCACCACGGTGAAGTGGTTGTACTCGGCGGTGTCGCAGCCCAGCTTCAGGCGCAGGTCGACGATGGGCACGATCACGCCGCGCAAATTGACCACGCCCTTCAGGAAGGGGGGTGCGTTGGCAATGCGCGTGGGTTGCTCGTAGGAGCGGATTTCTTGCACGCGCAGGATGTCGATGCCGTATTCCTCGGCACCCAGGCGGAAGGTGAGGTACTCGCCACTGGGCGCAATGTTGGTGGCGGCGCGGCTGCCCGCAGCCTGGATGGCGCGGTTGGCTTCTGAGCGTGCCACCTGAGCGGCGTCGGTGATCATGTCCATGGTGGTTTGGGCTCCGGTGGAACGTGGTGATGGCGGCGGCGTCGTGCCGTCAACGGGTTATCGGCTGTGGGGCCGGTGGATGTAGGGGAGTTTTTGGTCGGGCCGGGCGGCTCGCTCAGGCAGCCAAGCGAAAGCGTGCGACGACGTCCAGCAGGCGGCCGGCCTGGTCGCGCAGGCTCTCGGCTGCGGCGGCGGATTGCTCCACCAGCGCGGCGTTCTGCTGTGTCATCTGGTCCAGGCTGGTGATGGTGTTGTTGACCGAGCCAATGCCCTGGCTTTGCTCGGCCGAGGCGGTGGTGATCTCGCCGATCACGTTGGTCACGCGCTGCACGCTGACCACGATTTCACCCATCGTGCTGCCGGCGTCTTGCACCAGCCGGGCGCCGACGTCGACTCGCTCAACGCTGGCGCCGATCAGGGTTTTGATCTCGCGCGCCGCTTCAGCCGAACGTTGGGCCAAACTGCGCACCTCGCTGGCCACCACCGCAAAACCGCAGCCTTGCCCACCTGCGCGGGCGGCCTCCACGGCGGCGTTCAGCGCCAGGGTGTTGGTCTGGAAGGCGATGCCGTCAATCGTGCCAATGATGTCGGCAATGCGCTTGGACGAATGGTTGATCTGATCCATCGTGGCCACCACCTGGCCCACCACCTGGCCCACCACCAGGCCGCCGCGCTGGGCCACGGCTTGCGCCGAGGTGGCCAGTTGCTGGGCTTGCGATGCGGCGTCGGCGCTGTGGCGCACGCTGTTGGTGAGTTGCACCATCGAGCTGGCGGTTTGCTGCAGGCCGCTGGCGGTCTGCTCGGTGCGGTGGCTCAGGTCGGTATTGCCGGCCGCTACTTCAGCGCTGGCCGCCTGGATGGATTCAGACGACTGGCGCACCTGCCCCACGATGCCACGCAACGAATCCTGCATCGCCGCCAACGAGCGCAGCAAGTGCGCGCTTTCGTCCTGACCCTGCACCACCACGGGCTGGCTCAGGTCACCTGCGGTGATTTTCTCGGCCAGTGCCTGCGCCGCGGCGATGGGATCGCAAATCGAACGCATATTCAGCAAAGTGAGCGGCACCACCAGCACCAGGGCGGCGATGACCGCCGCTGCAAATCCAAACGTTGCCCAGCGTCGGGCCGCTTGGCGGTCGGTCACGCTGGCAGCGCCATCTTGGTCGAGCAGCTCGCCCAGGCGGCTGACTTGCTGGTCAGCCTCGTGGGCAAAAACCTTGGTCGGGGCCATCGCCTTGTTGGCCACTGGCGCGTCATTGAAGCCGCCGATGGCAACTTGGTGCAGCACCGGGGTGGCGCTGGCCTGGTAGCTGGCCAGCAGTTGATCCACCTTGGTGGCCACGGCGGCCAGCGCCGGGTTGGCGTCGCCCGACAGATGGCGCGCCTTGGCGCGCGACAACTCAAGCGAGGCCGCCCATTTTGGTTGGTAGGCAGCTTGTTCGGCCGCGCTGTCGCAGTTGATCAACAAGTCTTTTTCGTACCGGCGCACGTTGCCCATGGCCGTGCGCAGCTCAACCAGCGCCACCGTGTCAGCGTGTCAGCGTGGGTCTGCGTGACGAACTTTTCGCCGATTTGCTCGACCTTCGAGAGCCCCAGCAAGCCGGCCGCGCCCACCCCCAGCAGCAGCATCAACACCATCACGATGGCGCCCAGCATGCGGGTGCGTATGGTGAATTGACGCAGGGTTTGAATCAGGTTCATGCGGTGCGTCCTGGCAGCGGGCCCGTCCATTGAATGACGGGTCGCCATTGAACTTTGCCGTGTCCGCACACGGGTGGGCGATGGTGGCTGACGTCGGGGGTTACTGCATCAAACGGACAACTCAAACCGTTTGCGTTGAAAAATCAGTGTCGGCTGCGGCGCACCAGCGTGCCCGTGTCCAGGATCAACGCCACCCGGCCGTCGCCCATGATGGTGGCGCCCGAGACGTCGGGCACCTTGCGGTAGTTGGCCTCCAGGTTCTTCACCACCACCTGCTGCTGGCCCAGCAGTTCGTCCACCAGCAGCGCCACGCGGGCGCCATCTGCCTCGATCACCACCATGATGTTGCTGACATGCTCAAAGTCGAAACGCGGCACGTCAAAGATCTTCTCGAGGTCGATCACCGGCATGAACTCGTCGCGCACTTCCACCACGCGGCCGGTGCCACCAATCGTCTTGACCATGCCTGGCTTGACCTGGAATGATTCGATCACCGAGCCCAGCGGCAAGATGTAGCACTCGTCGCCCACGCCCACGCTCATGCCGTCCATGATGGCCAGGGTGAGCGGCAGGCGCACCTTCACGCTCATGCCGTAGCCCTCGGCCGAATCGATGTCCACGGTGCCGCCCAGCGCGGTGATGTTTTTCTTCACCACGTCCATGCCCACGCCGCGGCCCGACAAGTCGGTCACCACCTCGGCGGTGCTGAACCCGGGCGCGAAGATCAGGTTCCAGACCTCGTTGTCGGTCATCGAATCGGGCGCCTCTATGCCTTTTTCGCGGGCCTTCTGGATCAGCTTGTTGCGGTTCAGGCCGCGGCCGTCGTCGCGCACCTCGATCACGATGCTGCCGCCCTGGTGGCTGGCGATCAGGGTCAGCGTGCCTTGCTCGGGCTTGCCCTTGGCCAAGCGCTCGGCCGGCAGCTCGATGCCGTGGTCGCAGCTGTTGCGCACCAGGTGGGTCAGCGGGTCGGTGATCTTCTCGACCATGCCCTTGTCCAGCTCGGTGGATTCACCTTGCGTCACCAGCTCCACCTTCTTGCCCAGCTTGCTGGCCAAGTCACGCAGCATGCGTGGGAAGCGGTTGAACACCAGCGACATCGGGATCATGCGGATCGACATCACCGCCTCTTGCAGGTCGCGGGTATTGCGCTCCAGGTCGGTCAGGCCGGCCAAGAGTTGCTGGTTCAGCGCGGCGTCCAGGCCCTTGCTGTTTTGCGCCAGCATGGCTTGGGTGATCACCAGCTCGCCCACCAGATTGATGAGCTGGTCCACCTTTTCGACCGACACGCGCAGCGTGGCCGATTCAACGGCCGCCGCTGGCCGCGCCGCCGCAGGCGCTGCAAGAGGCTTGGCCACCACGGCGACGGCGGAGAGGTCTGGCACGGCGGCGGCGCTGGTGGCGGCCACCGGCGCGGCGCTGCCCGGCGCGCCTGGCGCATCCTGGAAAAATCCGTAGCCCGCCTCGGCCTTGAACTCGGGCTCGGCGGCCTCGGGCGTGCCCGGCGCACCCTCGTGAAAGCCGCAGCGCACGCCCATCGGCGCCAGGCGCACGGCCTCGCGCGGCACGTGGAAGGTGAACAAGTCCAGCAAATCGTTGTCGCTGCTGCTGGTGGTTATTTTGAAGCGGCGCACACCGTCCGCGGCGCGGCCTGCGTCCAGCGGCTCGATCGTGCCCAGACCCACGATCTCCTTGAACAACTCCATCAGGCTGTCGGCCAGGCTGGGGTCGTCCAGCTCGCCTACGGTGAGCTCCAGCACCCGTTCGGCATCCACGGCCTGCGGGGCATGGGTGGCTGACGCGGCCTGCTTGGCTGAGGCTTGCGCCGTCGCGCTGGCAGCCAATGGCGCCACGCTGGCGCCCGCGCCCGCAGTGTCGACGGGCTTGACGTCGCACAGGCTGCGGATGGTGGCCTTCAGTTCGGTGGTGTCGGGCACCGCGCCGCCAGTGCCCTGGTGGCGGGCCAGCAAATCGCGCAGCGCGTCGCCCGAGGCCAACAGCACGTCCACCATCTGGGTGGTGGGCACCAGTTCGTGGCGGCGCAGCTTGTCCAGCAGCGCTTCCATCTGGTGGGTGAGCTCGGCCACGTCGGTGAAGCCAAATGTGGCCGCGCCGCCCTTGACGGAGTGAGCGCAGCGGAAGATGGCGTTCAACTCCTCGTCGTCGGCGGCGTTCACGTCGAGTTCGAGCAGCATCTGCTCCATCGTCTGGAGGTTCTCGCCAGCTTCTTCAAAGAAGACCTGGAAGAACTGGCTCAGGTCGATGCCGGCGGACATGTGTCCCCCTTCCTTGCTCATCTCAGCCATGGCTGGAAGTCTCCGGATGTGCGGGTCGCGCTTGCTGGCGGTCTGCCGGCGGGCGCGGGCCCCTGGTACTAAAAACCAGCCAAATCAGCGCCGTCGGGGCGCCAACTCAAGGTCAGCGAATGACCTTGCCGATCACTTCGATCAGCTTGGCGGGATCAAACGGCTTGACCAGCCAGCCGGTGGCGCCGGCGCTGCGCCCGGCCCGCTTCATCTGGTCGCTGGACTCGGTGGTCAGGATCAGGATGGGCGTGGCTTTGAACTTGGGGTTCTCGCGCAGTTTTTTGGTCAGCGTGATGCCGTCCATGCGGGGCATGTTCTGGTCGGTCAGCACCAGGCTGAAATCCCGCTGGCCGGCCTTCTCCCACGCGTCTTGGCCGTCCACGGCCTCCACCACGTTGAAGCCTGCATTCTTTAAGGTGAATGAAACCATTTGGCGCATCGAGGCTGAATCGTCGACGGCAAGGATTGAGTGCATCGTTTTCTCCGGGTATCAGGGTGTTTTCGGCAGTGTTTCGGTGAAGCGCCGGAAAATTTAAAACAGCTCCACCGAGCCGGCGTCCATTTCGTCTTGGGTCACCGGGTTGGGCCGCAGCGGGGCGTCTTCCACCACGGCCGCGCCATCCTCGTCGTCGCCCATCACGTCACACGCCAGCCGGTCCGCGCAGTTGCGCAATCGGCGGTGGGTGTGGGCCACAAGTTGCGATGCCATGTCCTGAAACTGCAAGGCCGTCACCGCCCCGCCCAGGTGTTGCATCGCCACATGCAGGCTGTCGGTGGGCAGCTCGGGGTGCTGCGCCGCCAGCCGCGACATCTGCGTGATTTGGGCCGAGGCACCGTAAAAGTGCCCCATCAAGGTCTCCGTGGCGTCGGTCAGCAAGCGTTGCAGCCTGTCCAGGTCATTGGTCGCGACCATGAGGTTGTCCTGCAAGTCGGCAGCCGCCAACAAAGGCATCTGCGCCTGCGGCAGCTCCGGTGTGGGTTCGTCATTGAGCATCGTCACTCCGCTGTTCGGCGTGGAAAGCCGGCCGTGATGTCGGCCCAGGCATGGGGATTTTTCGGCCGCCACGCGTGGAAGTTGAGCCAAAGATGCGGGCGGGCGACGGCTATTTCCACGACGGGTTCCTGGCAAGGCCTCGCGCCACGTGTCGTGGCGGCCTGGGCGGGCCGGCGCGTGGCTTTGCCATACTCGGCCCATGGCCACCGCTTCCACCCACCGCGCCTTGCGCGTGCTGCACCTCGAGGACTCCCCGCTGGATCACGAGCTGGCGCTGGTGTGCTTGCAGCGCGCGGGTCTGGCGCCCGAGGTGTTGCGGGTGGACAGCGAAGCCCAGTTTCGCGCGGCGCTGGCCGAGCAGGATTGGGACGTGGTGTTGTCCGACTTCAACTTGCCGGGCTTCACGGGCTTGCGGGCCCAGCAAATCCTCCAGGACAGCGGCTGCGACGTGCCCTTCATCCTGGTGTCGGGCGAGATCGGCGAAGACACGGCGGTGGCCGCGATGCGCAATGGCGCGTCTGACTACCTGCTGAAAAACAACCTGGCCCGCTTGGCACCGGCGGTGGAGCACGCCATTGCGGCCAACCGCGACCGCGTGGCGCGCAACCTGGCCGACCGCGAGCTGTCGGCCAGCCGGCAGCGCCTGTCCGAGTTGGCCCAGCACTTGCAAACCAGCGTGGAGATGGAGCGCGCGGCGATTGCGCGCGAGATCCACGACGACGTGGGCGGCAGCCTCACGGCGATCAAGTTTGACCTGGCCTGGATCGGCCGTCACGTGCAGGCGCCCGAGGTGTTGCTGCGCGTGCAGTCGGCGCTGGAAACCGTGGCCCACGCCGTGGAAGCCAGCCAGCGCATCATGCACAACCTGCGCCCGGCCATCCTGGAGCAAGGCCTGGTGGCGGCGCTGCAATGGATCACCAGCAGCTTCGAAAAACGCAGCGGCGTGGCGTGCGTGTTTCGCACCAGCCACGAGGCCATGCAGTTGCCGGCCGGCGTGCCGCTGGTGGCTTACCGCTTTGCGCAAGAGGCGCTGACCAACATCAGCAAGCACGCCCAGGCCACCCGGGTGATGATCGACCTGTCGCTGAGCCGCCGGGTACTATCGCTTGAAGTGAGCGACAACGGCCGCGGCCTCGACCGCGCCGATCTCGCCAAGGCGCGCAGTTTTGGCCTGCGTGGCCTGCATGAGCGTGCGGGCACGGTGGGCGGCTGGGTGGAGGTTTCCAGCAGCGCGGCCGGCACGGTGTTGATGCTGTCGGTGCCCTTGCGCGGCGTGGGCGGCGATGCCCAGCCCACCGCCGGCGAAACCGATTTTGACCAAGACGACGACCACGACCCCTCTGCCTGGGGCACCCTATGATCAATGTGATTCTTTGTGACGACCACGCGCTGATCCGCCGTGGCATCCGCGATACGCTGGCGGATGCTGCCGACATCCAGGTGGTGGGCGAGGCCGGCGACTACGGCGAGTTGCGCGGCCTGATGCGCACCCTGGCCACGCCCACCCGCAGCACCGGCCTGGCCGTCAACTGCGACGTGCTGGTGCTTGACATCAACCTGCCCGGGCGCAGCGGGTTGGACGTGATGCACGCGCTCAAGGACGAGGGCTCGTCGGTCAAGGTGCTGGTGGTGAGCATGTACCCCGAGGATCAATACGCCATCCGCGCGCTGCGGGCCGGCGCCTACGGCTACGTCAACAAGGGCAGCGACCCGCAGCTCATCGTGCAGGCGGTGCGCACGGTGGCGCAGGGCCGCAAGTACGTGACGGCCGAGATCGCGCAGATGCTGGTGGAAAGCCTGACCACGCCGGTGCCCGAAAACGCGCACGACAAGCTGTCTGATCGCGAGCTGCAAACGCTGGTGATGATCGCGTCGGGCAAGCGCCTGTCCGACATCGCCGAGCAGCTCACGCTGAGCCCCAAAACCGTGAGTGTCTACCGCGCCCGGGTGCTTGAAAAACTGGGCCTGCAAAACAACTCCGAGCTCACCGTCTACGCCATCCGCCAGGGCCTGGTGGGCGGCTGATGCCGGGGCTGCGCGCGCCCCCGCGCCCGCGTCAGGCCGCAGCACTTACTGAAAGTGTGAGAGCAAACGCTCCAGCGCCATCGAAAACGGCAGCTCCATCATCGGCAGCGTCAGCAGCATGCCGATCAGGCCCACCGACACGGTGATCGGGAAGCCCACCGAAAACACGCTGATCTGCGGCGCCACGCGCGAGATCACACCCAGCACCAGGTTGACGAACAACAGCATGCCCACCAGCGGCAGCGCGATCCACAGGCCGAGCGTGAACACCTCGGCACCCCAGGTTTGTGGCTGGGTCTGGCGCAAAAACGCAAAGGGCTCGTCGCCCACCTTGAACACTTCAAAGCTTTGCACCAAGGCCGCGATGATGGCCAGGTGGCCGTTGCTGAGCACAAACAAAAAGGCCACCAAGGTGCCAAAAAACCGGCCACTTGCGGTGCCCTGCGAGGCGGTGGCGGGGTCAAAGAACCCCGCAAAATTCAGGCCCATCTGCAAGCCGATCAGCTCGCCACCCAGCTCGACCGCCGCAAACACCAGGCGCACCGAGAAGCCCAAGGTCAGGCCGATCAGCAACTGCTGCACCACCAGCATGATGGCCTGCGGCGAATCCAGCGGCACCACCGGCATGGCCGGCAGCGACGGCTGCGCGGCCAGTGCGATGAACAATGCCAGGCTCACTTTCACGCGCATCGGCACGGCGCGTTGGCTGAACACGGGCAGGCTGCCCAGCAGTGCCAGGGCGCGCATGAAGGGCCAGATCACGGGGGTGAGCCAGGCGAGGATTTGCTGTTCGGTGACGGAAATCACGGGTTTCTTTTTGCGGAAGTTTGAGCGGGTTTTGGGCGGTTTGTGTTTGGTCTGTGCCGACTTGCTTTTTTTTGCTCTCGCTTTCTGCACTGCGCCGGGTATTCGCCCCGGCGGGCGCCTAACTTTCTTTTCGGGCCGAAAAGAAAGTCAGCAAAGAAAAGGGCCAGAACCCCAGTTTCAATGGCTTTGCCC
>JAYWDK010000040.1:0-19317 GCA_043779845.1 Betaproteobacteria bacterium
CGCTGTTGATCGTGGTTCGCCGATGCCGGCCAGATCAGCCGGCATGGGCGTGACGGGCAATACCACGTTGATCTGCCCCGTGCCCGAGCTGGGGAAAAACGGCGTCACCACTTCGGCCGGGGCGCCGTAGTGATGCCAGCCCAGTGCCCCCAACAACATGGCGGTGTCGTGCATGAAGCCCTCGCCGTGGCCCTTGGCCGCGTACTCGGGCAGCATCTCGCAAAACGTGGCCCATTCGCCGCGCTGCCACAGGCCCACCACCATGTGGTCAAGTTGCTCCAAAAATGGGCTCCACATCTTGTTGGCGTACGCTGGCGCCAGCCCGTTTTGCGCAAAGCGGTGCGATAACGAGCCGCTGGCAAATATCGCCACCGTGCCGTCGTAGTGATCTTCAATGGCGCGGCGCATGGCCCAGCCCAGGCGGGCGCTCTCGGCCAGGTTGTGCACCATGCACAGCGCTGACACCGACACCACCTTGAAGTGCCGGTCGGCATTCATGTAGCGCATGGGCACCAGCGTGCCGTATTCAAGCGCCAGCGAGGTGGCGTCATGCGCCAGTGTCAACACGCCAGCGGCATTGCAAGACTCGGCCAGCAACCGGCCCAGCGCCGGGTTGCCGTCGTACTCAAAAAGCAGGTTGCTGATGAAGTGCGGCAGCTCGTTGCTGGTGTACACGCCCTTGAAATGCGGCGCGTTGTTGATGTGGTAGTTGGCGTTGACCAACCAGTGCGTATCAAACACCACGATGGTGTCCACGCCCAGCTCGCGGCAGCGCCGGCCGATCTCGACATGGCCATCGATGGCGGCTTGGCGTGTGCCTTTTTGCGGGCCGTCCAGCTCACTGAGGACCATCGACGGCACGTGAGTGATCTTGGCTGCCAGCGCTAATTTACCCATGACGATCCCCTGGCTTGTTGACGGCGGCGCCCATGTCAGACGCCCCAATGCGGGATGTGGTGGCCGCCCAGGCTGACTGCTATGTTTTTGGGTTCCAAAAACACCTCGTAGCTCCAGGTGCCACCCTCGCGCCCGGTGCCGCTGCCCTTGGTGCCGCCAAAGGGCTGGCGCAAATCCCGCACGTTTTGGCTGTTGACAAAGCACATGCCGGCCTCCACTGCGGCCGCCACGCGGTGGGCGCGTCCCAGGTTTTCAGTCCAAACGTAACTGCTCAAGCCGTACTGGGTGTCGTTGGCAATGCGCACCGCGTGGGCTTCATCCTTGAACGGGATCAAGCAGGCCACCGGGCCAAAGATCTCTTCTTGGGCGATGCGCATGCGGTTGTCGACGTCGGCAAACACCGTGGGCAATACAAAGTTGCCTTTTCGCAAGTGCGGCAGATGCGCTGGCAGCTCGGGCGTGCCCAGGCCACCGCACAGCAGCGTAGCGCCCTCCTTCGGGCCTAACTCGATATACGAGCGTACCTTGGCCAGGTGCGCCGGGCTGATCATCGGGCCTACAAGTGTGTTGTCGTCGAGTGGATCACCCACCGTCAAGCGGCGGGCGCGCTGTGCAAAGCGCTCGGCAAAGCGCGCGTAGATCGACTGCTGAACCAGGATGCGGCTGCCAGCGGTGCAGCGCTCGCCGTTGTTGCTGAAAATCATGAACACGGCGGCGTCAAGTGCACGCTCAAAGTCAGCGTCGTCGAAAATCACGAACGGGCTTTTGCCACCCAGTTCCATGCTGAATTTTTTCAGGCCGGCCGATTGCACGATGCGCTGCCCCGTGGCGGTGGACCCGGTAAAGCTGATGGCGCGCACGTCGGGGTGGCTGCAAAGCGGCTCACCAGTATTGCGGCCGGTGCCGTGCACGATGTTCAGCACGCCGGGTGGGATGCCGGCTTCCAGCGCCAGTTCACCCAGGCGGGCCGCGCTCAGGGGCGACCGCTCGCTCATCTTCAGCACCGCCGTGTTGCCAAAGGCCAGGCAGGGCGCCACTTTCCAGGTGGCGGTCATGAAGGGCACGTTCCAGGGGCTGATCAGCGCGCACACGCCCACGGGGTGAAACAGCGTGTAGTTCAGGTGCGTGGGCGTGGGGTAGGTGTGGCCGTCGACCCGGGTGCACATCTCGGCAAAGTAAGTGAAGTTGTCGGCCGCGCGTGGCACCAGTTGCTTGCCGGTCTGGCTGATGGTTTGACCGGTGTCTAAGGTCTCGGTGCGGGCGATTTCAGGCACATGCTGGGTGATCAGCGCGCCCAGCTTGCGCATCAGCGCGGCGCGCTCAGTGGCGGGCCGGCCGGCCCAGGCGGGGAACGCGGCCTTGGCGGCGGCCACTGCCGCATTCACCTCGTCGGCGCCGCCCTCGGCCACCTCGGCCAGCACCTTTTGGGTGGCCGGGTTGATGGTCTCGAAGTAACTTTTGCCGGGCACGGCCTGGCCGTTGATCAGGTGCTGGATGGGCATGAAAAGGGCTCCGTGAGGATCGCTTGCGGGGATTTTTGGGGTGCCAACGCGCGGTGAGTCAGCGGCCAAAGTCGGCGTCAGTGGCCAGGGTGTTGATCAGCCGGCCGATGCCGTCGATCTCGCACACCACCTCGTCGCCGGCATTGACATTGACCACGCCGTCGGGCGTGCCGGTCAGGATCACGTCGCCGGCTTGCAGCGTCATGAAGCTGCTCAGGTACTCGATCAAATCGGGGATGCGGTTGATCATGTTGCCGGTATGGCCTTGCTGCGTGACCTGGCCGTTGACCCAAGTGCGCAGCACCAGCGCGTGCGGGTCGGGCACCTCGGCGGCGGGCACAAACCAGGGCCCCAGCACGGTGCCGCCGTCGCGGTTTTTGACCCGCAAATTGGGCCGGTACCAGTTTTCAAGGTAGTCACGCACCGCGTAGTCATTGCACACGGTATAGCCGGCAACAAAGGCGCAGGCATCGGCGGCCTTGACCCGGCGCGCCGTGCGGCCGATGACCACCGCCAGCTCGCACTCGTAGTGCATGAACGCAGCACCATCGGGCCGGCGGGTGTGGCCCCGGTGGCCCATCAGCGAGCCTGGGCCTTTGAGAAACACCAGCGGCTCGTCTTGGGTGGTGATCGTGAGCTCGTTGCTCAGTTCCTTGACGTGGTCGGCGTAGTTCAGGCCCAACGCGATGATGGTGCCCACCTCGAAAGGCGGTAGCCAGACCACTTGCGATTCAGCCAGCACGCGGCCGTCGGCCAGTTGAAGGCCGGTGGGGTGCGGCGTGGCGGTGTGAATAGTGCCGCCGTAGGCCACGCGGGCGGTGCGGGCCGTGCTGGCTGACCCTGCCGCCGGGGCCGCGTTGGCGCCGCTGGCGGCGTCGGAATTTTGGGGGGCGCTCATGCCGCAATCTCCTCGGCCACCAGCCGGTTGCTCAGCCGACCCAAGCCGTCAATCTCAATGGCCACGGTTTGCCCAGCGTGGGCCAGCGGCGCGCCAGCAGACACGCCCAGCATCAGCACGTCACCAGCTTGCAAGCTCATGAAGTCGCTCACCTCAGACAATAGTTTTGCGGCGCCGCGCACGCGCTCACCGGTGGTGGTGGTGTGCACCAGCACGCCGTCGACAAACACCCGCACGGCCAGGCCATCCACGGGCGCGGGCAAGTTGGCCAGTGGCACCACGTGCGCGCCGATGGGGCAAAAACCGTCGCGGGCGATGAAGCGCACGCTGGGCCGGTAAAAGCTGGCGTGTGGCACGCACAAGTCGTTGACGATCACCACGCCGGCCAGGTGATCCAGCGCATCGGCTTCCGTCACCCGGCAGGTGCTGCGGCCAATCACCAAGCCCAGCGCGGCGCCCACTTGAAGCGCGGGGGCATCCGTGGGCACCGTGATCGCGTCGCCGTCTTTGGCCAGCGTATTGCGCGGCTTGACGTAGAGCACGGGCGCCTTGGGCGGCGCTTTGTACGGCGCCTGGTTGACGCTGTCGCCCAAGGCGGCGAGCGCCGGCATGTGGTTGAGCAAGCAGCCATAAACCACGCCCGACAAGGGTTGCGGCGGCACGTCAAAGTCCATCGTTTGCAAGGTCACGGTGGCGGCTTGAAAATTACTAAGAAGTGAGCAATATAGTCGTTAAGATGGGCGCTGGTCAAGACCTGAAAGCCCGTTGCCATGGACACCAAGGCCGCCGCCAAAATCCGCGTGAGCCGCAGGGCACCCCCCAAGGCGCTGGGCGTGCCCGCACCCGCACCCGCACCCGCACCCGCAAGGGCGGCCAAGCCGGCGCCCAAGCCACGCCAGGCCGCCCTGGCCAACCCAGCTGCTACGCCGCTGCGGCACCGCAACCTGCCCTTGCTGCTGCTGCACGCGCGTGAAAGCGTGATCGCCAATTTCAGGCCCATGCTCAATAACCACGGCCTGACAGAGCAGCAATGGCGCATCCTGCGCGCGCTGCTGGACGCCGGCCCGCTGGAGCCGCGCCGGATCGTCGCGCTGTGCCGCATCTCCAGCCCCAGCCTGGCGGGCGTGCTGGCGCGCATGGACGATCTGGGCCTGGTCACGCGTGAGCGCTTGCCGCACGACGCACGCCGGTTGCGGGTGTCGCTCACCGCCAAAAGTCGCGCCTTGGCGGCCCGGATGGCGCCGCAAATTGAAGCCACCTACACACAGATCGAGGCGCGCATTGGCCGTGATTTCATCGAGCGGTTTTATGGCACGCTGGACGAGTTGATCGCCTTGTTGGGCGCGGCGCCGCCGCCCGCGGACGACTGAGTTGAAGTGAGTTGCAAAGCCGAATTGCCCAACCGATTTTGCGAACAGTCACAAAGCCAAAGGAATAGTTTGGCCTCCGCCGGTGTTTACCGTTGTGCAAGCCCCTTTTGCAAGCTGCGCCAACCCCGCCCAGCACTATTGAAGCCCCAAAACCCGGAGACCCACCATGATCCAAAAATTCAGCTTATCCGCCCTTGTGCTGGCCGCCGCTTTGACTGCCACGTTGACCACAGGCTGCGCCGGCATGGGCGCGGGCGCCCCCGCCAAAGTGGCTGATGGCGTGCTGGTGGGCGCCAACGGCATGACGCTCTACACCTTTGACCGCGACGCCGCAGCCTCAGGCAAGAGCATGTGCAACGGCCCTTGCGCTGGCAATTGGCCGCCGCTGGCTGCTGCGGCTGGCGCCACCGCCTCGGGTGATTGGTCGGTGGTCACACGTGACGACGGCAGCAAGCAGTGGGCCTTCAAAGGCAAGCCGGTTTACTTCTGGGTGAAAGACAAAAACGCGGGCGACCGCACGGGCGACGGCTTCAACAACGTCTGGCACGTGGTGCGGCCTTGAACCCCGGTTTTTGACCGTCGGCCGCAAACGCCAAGCCACCAGCCCAAGCCAGGCCACCCGTGGGCGTTGAACAAACCCTGGGCCACATACCGGCATTGCGCCGGTATGCCCGCCTGCTGACGGGCGATGCCACGCGCGCCGATGACCTGGTGCAAGACACGCTGGAGCGCGCCTGTGGCAAATGGTCGTTATGGCAGCCAGGATCTGCGCTGCGGGCCTGGTTGTTGTCGCTGATGCACAACCTGCACGTCAACCAGCGGCGCGATTGGCGGCTGGACGACGGCCACGCCGCGCTGGACGACGTGCCCGAGCCCGCGCACGAGCCGCTGGCGCAACTGGGCGAGCACCTGGACATGCGGCGCGCGCTGGCCGCGCTGCCGCCGCCCATGCGTGAGGTGTTGCTGTTGGTCACGGTGGAGGAATACACCTACGCCGAGGCCGCCAAGATTTTGGACGTGCCCGTGGGCACGGTGATGTCGCGCCTGAGCCGCGCGCGCGAACGCCTGCGTGAGCTGATGGACGACCCCGGGCGAGCGCAACGCGTGGCCGCCCTGCAATTGGTGAAGCGATGACCGAACCTCGCCTTGATGCCGTGAGCGACGACGAGTTGCACGCCTTTGTCGACGCGCAACTGCACGCCGATCGCCTGCCCGCCGTGCTGGCCTGGCTGTTGGCCCACCCGGCGGACGCCACGCGCGTGGCCGCGTGGCAAGGGCAACGTTTTTTGCTGCGCCAATTGGCCCAGGCCCAGACCCAGGCGCAGGATTTGGCTGAAACGCCAGCCGCTTTGACCGACGTGGTGCTGCGTACGGCCCTTCATGGTCGGCGGTATGACGTTTGGTGGCAGGCGGCGGCAGCCGTGTTGGTGCTGGCCCTGGGCGTGGGTGCCGGGCACTGGTGGGGGCAAAGTGAGGCCACGGTGGCGCATTGGGACGGCGCGGGCAGCGGGCCAAATTTGGCCCGGGCGCCGCGCGATGAATCCCCGGCTTTTGTGCGTGACGCCGTGCTGGCGCATGCCGTGTTTGTGCCTGAAAAGCGCCACCCGGTGGAGGTGGCCGCAGCCGACCAGGCCCATTTGGTGCAATGGCTCAGCCGCCGCCTGGGCACGCCGCTCAAGGCGCCGGTGCTGACGGACCGGGGCTACAGCCTGTTGGGCGGGCGCTTGTTGCCGGGCGAAGGCGTGCCGCGCGCGCAGTTCATGTATGAAAACGCCCAGGGCGCAAGGGTCACTTTGTACGTGGCGGTGTTTGCCCCCGGCCAGGCGCCCGTGCCCACCTCGTTCCGGTCAGTGCATGACGGTGCCAATGAGTCGTTTTACTGGGTTGAAGATCACTTTGGCTACGCCTTGAGCGGCGAGTTGGCGGCGGCCGAGCTGCAAGTGCTGGCGCGTGAGGTGTATGCGCAGCTGACGCAGTGAAGCCGGGGATTGCTTGCCGCTCAGCTTGCCGGCCACGCTGGCGCGTGGCTGCCAGGCGGCATCGACGGGCGCGCCCAACCTGCTGGCGTGGCTGAAAACTGCACCGCGTGGCGCACCGCCAGCAGCTCGCTCTGCCCCGACGCGCCAAAGCCGCAGGCGCTGGTTTCCAGCAGCGGCGTGATGTCGGGCGGGGTCACGGCCAAACCATTGGGCACAGTGCCCAGGCTGCGCAACCACGCACCCACGCCCGCCAGCGACACCCGCACCTGCCAACTGCCGCCTTGCGTGGCCTGACGCCACAGCGCGGCCTGGATGCCAAACGCCAGCAAGTGGCCGGCGGCGTAATCCAGGATCTGCATCGGCATGGCTTTGGGTTGCAGCGGGCCTGCCGCGTTGGGCGTGGCTGCGGCCGCTGCTTCGGCCTCTGCCAAGTTGAAGCCGGTGGCCGTTTGCACCAGTGAATCAAACCCACGCCGGCCGCCCCAGGGCCCGCTTGCCCCGTAGGCCGACAGCGACGCCACGACGATGCCCGGCCGGCGCGCCGCCAGCGCCTGGGCACCGTAGCCCAAGGCCGCCAAGGCGCCCGGCCGGTAGCCCTGCAAAAACACGTGGGCGCCGTCAACCAAGGCATCCAGCTGGGCGCGGCCTGGCGCACCGCTCAAGTCAATCAGCGTGGACAGCTTGCCCCGGCTGGTATCGGCGATGGCGCCGATGTTGGGCAAGCTTGGCGAGTTGACCAGCATCACGTCGGCGCCATAAGCCGCCAGGCAGCGCCCCGCCACCGGCCCGGCCAGGATGCGGGTGAGGTCCAGCACACGCAGGCCCGTTAGTGGGCGCTGTATCGGGCGTTGATCGGCGCCCAAACGGGGCCAAGGGAGCGGGGCCGCCGCGCCGCCGATGGGCTCAATGGCCACCAGCGGCTGGCCGGCCAGTGCCAGTGCCTGCGGGTGCACATCCCACTGCGCAAAGCTGCGGGCGGCGGCCACCGCCAGGCCGGCGTCGGCGGCGGCTAACTCGAACTCTTCGGCTTGCCATTCGCGCAGCGCCAGCGTGACGGCGCCGCGAGTGGTATTGGGCCCGACGGGCAAGCCCAGCAGGCGCAGCGCGCCGTCGCGGTGGTGCGCAAAGTTGGCGTGGATGCGCACCCAGCCCGGGGCCTTGCCCGCGTGACCGCCGCAGGCGTAAAGGCCGGAGAGTGGATCCCAGAGATCGGGCGCGACACCGTCAATGGCAAAGTGGGCCGTGCATTCCAGCGTGGCGTGCACGCGGTCAACACTGACTCGCTGACTTTGGCCGCTGCGTTGATGCCACAGCGTGGTGGCAGCCAAGGCCGCTGCGCCCAAGCTGGCCTGGGCTGCGGTGGCCACGTCAAACGACGACGGCAACACGGGGCCGCTGCCTGGCAGATCAATTTGGCTGAGCGCGTCAGCGGGCAACCGGGCGGCCGTCCACAAATTGGCCAGTGCGGCGTGCGAATGCGAGTGCGAGTGCGAGTGCGACGACGATGACGATGGCGAATTGGCGAACCTGTGCATTGCGGGCAGTGGTTTGGGTTCTTGGAGTGCAGCGGGCTTGGCCAGGTGGGTGGTCGCACACGGAGCGTACGCTGTGTATTTTGCGCGGGACAAACGGCGCGCCAAGCGCCGCGCGAAGAGGTTTGTCCTGGCAGGTCACGAGATCGCCAACAAACCATAAAATGAACTAACGCTTTCAACAGTGAGGTCTGTTCTGTGTTGATTTGGTTTTTTTCAGCGGTGGATAGGCCGTTATTTCGGCGTGTCGTACGGTGCTGACGAGTTGGTGTGCGGTTTAAGTGCTTCATAGCGTTAGTTCATATTAAGATGGGTTGGCTATCAAATCCATCCAGCTACATCCAGTTCCATCTCCCCTCGCCACCATCCGTAACCCCATCCGCAACCCCATCCCCTCCGTGAATGACCTGATCGCCGCTTTCGAAACCTGGTGCAGCTATCAACGGCAGATTGGTCGTTTGCGCCACAGCACGTCAGAAGCGGTGTACCGCGCCATGTGGCATGCGTTGGCGGTTTGGTGCACGCAGCAAGTGGCACCCATTCGTTTGCCCAAATTGGGCGCGGCCCAGGTGCTTGCCTACATGGCCAGCCGCTCCGGCGTTGCCGGGCCCACCACGGCGCTAACGCCCCGTTACCAGTGGCGCTTGCTGAGCTTGGTGGCCCGCGTTCAGGCGCATCGGCTTGAGCGCCGCCCCCGGGGCATGCTGGCCGCCGCCGCCGGTGTGATGGCCGCAGGCCCCCAGGCGCAAAACACTGGCGGCGCAACGGCGGCCCCTGTCCTGTCAGCGTCGGCGCCAAGGCTTGGTGGCACCGCAAACTTGGGCCTTGACACTGTCACCGACACGTTCACCGACACCCCCATCAATCTGGACGGCACGCCGAACCTCGTACGCCACGCCGAGGCCACTGAAGCCGATGATTTGCCCATGCATTTGTCGGCCCCAGAAGCCCAACAGCTTCAGGCCTTGCTGACGGGGGACTGCAGCGTCACGCTCACCGCACCGCCCTGGGTTGAAGACCGCAAAGCTCAGGCCTCAGGTGCCGAGGCCGCAAACAGTGCGGAAGGGTCTGCGGCAATGGCTGCCACAAAATCTGCGTTCGGGGCGGCTGGCTTCACATCCGTAAACAAGCCGGTAATCAAGCCCACGAACAAGCCGCCAAGCACTGCCCAGCCAGCGCCGTCCGCCCTCTCCCCGGCCCCGGCCACTGTGGCCAGCAAGCCCTTGCGTTGGCAAGATCACCGAGACCGCTGTGCCGCCGCCCTTCAGTTGGGCGCTGGGCTGGGCCCGGGCGACCTGCGCGCCCTGCGCGTGCCGGATGTTGTGCTGGTGGCCACGCCGGGCCAGCCCCCACGGCTACTGCCACAAACCCTGCGCGTGCCCGCCAGCGGCAGCGCGCCGGCCCACAACGCGGGCATCGCGCCCTGGGCGGCCCTGCTGTTGGCAGATTGGTTGACCCTGCGCAGCGATCAGGGCTTGGGGGGTGATTGGTTGTTCCCGTCCACCCGCAGCGGCAAACCCTGGGGCAAGGTGGCGCAATACGAGGCCGGGCGCCGGGTGCTGGCCCAGGCCGGTCTGGACCCCGATGCGGGCGGCTCGTTCCGCCTGCGTCACAGCTTTGCGCTGCGGCAATTGCAGTTTGGACATTCACCCGACCAGGTGGCGGCCTGGCTGGGCGTGGTGGATCCGGCGGTGATCACGCGCTATCAAAAAGTGCTGGGCACGGCCACGGAGGCCGTGGTGCTGAAGCCGCCGTCATACGACGTCAAGCGTGCACCACCGGTACCGGTTTGATGAACCGCGTGCACAGCGCCCGGCGCGCCTGGGCAACTGATGCCACAACATTCCGTGGCATCCGGCGAGTGGTGCGTCACAGGTGATTCACCCGCCAACGGCACGGGCTCACCCAGGATCAAACCTCAAGCAAACAGGGGCTTCAGCGCCGCGTACAGCGCTTGAAATCGGGCATAACGCGGCAGCAACGCGGCTCGCTCTGCAGCATCCGGATCAAAGCGTCGCGCCACCGGCGGCTGGTGGCACACCCGCGCTATCGCCGCGTCCTGCGCCACGCCCTGCCCGCCCAAATCAGCCAGCCACGCCAGCCTGGCCGCGCCCAGCGCGCCGCCCGCCTCACCACCCGGGTGCGTGACCAGGGGCACATCCAGCGCGCTGGCCAGCAGCTGTGCCCACAGCGCGCTGCGCGCGCCACCGCCCACCAGCGACAACGCGCCCACGCTGCCGGGATCGGCGCCCAGGGCGCGCCAGCCGTCCAGCAAACCAAAGGCCACGCCCTCGATCACGGCATAACCCAGCGCCGCAGCGTCGTGGGCCGAGCTGAGGCCAAAAAACACGCCCTGGGCCTCGGGGTTGTTGTGCGGCGTGCGTTCACCGCTGAGGTAAGGCAAAAAGATCGGTGCGCTGGCGCGCTGCTCGGCACGCAGGTTGGCCACCAGCGCCAGCAGGCTGGCTTCATCGGCCTGGCCTAGCAATTGGGTGACCCAGCGCAAGCTGCTGGCCGCGCTGAGCATCACCGACATCTGGTGCCAGCGCCCTGGCAGCGCGTGGCAAAAGGCATGCACGGCTTGCGGTGGGTTGGGCCTGAACTGGTCGCTGGCCAAAAAGATCACGCCCGACGTGCCCAGCGACAAAAAGCCCTGGCCCGGCCGTACCACGCCCATGCCCACGGCGCTGGCGGCGTTGTCGCCAGCGCCACCGGCCAGCAACACGCCGGCAGGCATTCCCCAGCGCGCGGCCAAGGCAGGCAACAACACGCCCCCTGCGGCGCTGCCCTCCACCAGGCGTGGCATTTGGGATTCACGCAGGCCGCAAGCGCCTAGCAGCTCAGTGCTCCAGTGGCGCTGGGCCACGTCCAGCCACAGCGTGCCTGCGGCGTCGCTCATGTCGGTGATTCGCTCGCCGGTGAGCATCAAGCGCAGCCAATCCTTGGGCAACAAAACAGCGTCTACCTGGGCAAACACCACCGGCTCATGGCGCGCCACCCACAGCAACTTGGGCGCCGTGAAGCCCGGCATGGCCAGGTTGCCCGCGATGGCTTGAAGGCGTGGCACGCGGCGCTCCAGCTCGGCGCACTCGGCGCCGCTGCGGCCGTCGTTCCACAAGATGGCCGGGCGCAGCACCTGCTGGCGGGCGTCGATCAGCACGGCGCCGTGCATTTGCCCCGACAAGCCGATGCCACGCACGCGCGCCATGGCGGCGGGCTGATCCGCGGCCAGCCCTTGCAGGGCGGCGTCGCAGGCGGCCCACCAGTGCGCCGGTTGCTGCTCGCTCCACAGTGGCTGCGGGCGCTGCACCGTCAGCGGCTGACCCCTGCTTGCCACGATGTGGTGCTGCTCATCCAGCATCAAAACTTTGAGTTCAGACGTGCCGAGATCGATGCCGAGGTACATGGTGCGGTGTCCAGTGAAGGCTTGCACCAGCGCGCGGCAGTAGCGGGCGCAGGGCGGTTGTTGTGGGATGAGCGCCGATGGCCGCGTTGTTGGCCTGGTTGGCAGCTGGGATAGGGGCCACCCGGCCCGACAGCTCAGGTCGATCCGCCGCCAAAACGCCGCTCGGCCTGGCGCCTGAATTCAGTGGGCGTCAGGCCCTTGATCTCAAGAAAGCGCCGGTTGAAATTGGCCAGGTTGTTGAAGCCCACGTCGAAGCAGATCTGGCCCACCTGGCGGTCGCTTTCCATCAGCCATTGGCAGGCGCGGTTGATGCGCACGCGGTTGACAAAATCGGTGAAGGTATTGCCCGTGGCACGCTTGAAAAAACGTGAAAAACGGCTCTCGCTCATGCCCAGGCCCGCCGCCAGTTCGGCCGCCGCCAGTGGCAGCGCCACGTCGGCCATCAGCCGGTTGACGATGGTATTGATCTGCTCCACCTCGGCGTCATCGTCCACGGCCTGCATCTGCACGGCACTCAGCAAGCGGTAATCGGTGCAGTGCGTCAAATCACCGAGGAAGTCGGCAAAGGCCACAAAGCGGCGCAGGCCCCGGCTCTCTTTGACGCGGTGCCACTGCAACTCGGCACGCTCGGCCATGCCAAAAAACTCGATGCCGTGGCGGGCGCGGTCCAGCAGCGGCAACGCCTCCGCCAACTCCGGGATATGTTGGGCCGCCGCGGCAAGTGGCGCATGCGCAAACTGGATCACCAGATCCCGGAGTGCTACGCCGCCCTCGGGCAAATCCATGGACACCCAGTTGTGGGGCAAACGTGGGCCGGTGAGCACCAAATGGCCAGGCTGAAACGGCCCGATCCAGTCGCCCACAAAGGCTTTGCCCGAGGTGGCCACGATCAGGTGCAATTCATATTCTTCATGGTGGTGCCAGCGCGCCAGCGGCGTTGGGAACCCGTGCGAGAGGCAGCGGATGAGACCCGTGTCCTCGGGCGCCTCGTAGCCCAGCGCCGGGCTGCGGGCAAAGTCATGCTCCAGCTCGGGCTGGCGTTGGCGGGGCGTGGTGCGGGGTGTGTTGCTGGCGTTGTGGCGTGACATGGTGTGGGCCGGTGGTCTGAGCAACTATCTGGGCGCTACGCGGGCAGCGTTGACGCGATTTTCAGCGTTGCCCTGGCCGCCGGCCTCAGCTCATCACCGCGCCGCCGTCCACGTTGAGCGTCTGCGCGGTGATGTACGAGGCCTCGTCGCTGGCCAAAAACACCGCCGCGCCGGCAATGTCTTGCGGCGCGCCCATGTAGCCCAGCGGCACGGCCAGGCCAACCTGCTTTTTTTTCTCACCCAGCGGCAGGTTCTGATACTTGGCAAACAGCGAATCCACATGCGCCCACATCGGCGTGTCGATCACCCCCGGCGAGATGGCGTTGACGCGGATGTGGTGCGGCGCCATGGCCAGCGCGGCGCTTTGGGTGTAACTGATCACCGCCGCCTTGGTGGCGCAGTAGTGCGACACCAGCGCCTCACCTCGCCGGCCGGCTTGCGAGCTCATGTTGATCACCGCGCCCCGGGTTTGCTGGGCCACCATGCGCGCCAGCACCTTTTGCAGCACGAAGAAAAAGCCCTTCACGTTGACCGCAAACAGCTGGTCGAACATGGCCTCGCCGCTGTCGAGAAAGGGCGCCATGTCAAACACGGCGGCGTTGTTGTAGAGCACGTGCAGCTTGCCAAAGCGCGCCTCGGCGGCATCGATCGCGGCATCAATTTGCGGCAGCTGGGTGATGTCGGCCGACAGGTACAACACCCGGTCTTCAAAGCCCACTGTTGCCTCGGCAAACACCGATGAGGCCTCGGGCGCCAGGTCCACGACGGTGCAACTTGCGCCTTGTTGCAGATAGGCCCGGGTCACCGCCAGGCCGATGCCACCCCCTGCGCCTGTTAGCAGCGCATGTTTGTTAGCCAGCCTGCTGCCTGGGGCCAAGGTGGATGGGGTGCTCATGAATGCTCCTGGATGAATTGATCAACACGTTTTGACGCCGCGCGCACGGCGGCCACCAGCCGCGGATCGCCGGCCAGCGGGCCCCACAGCGGCAGGTCGGCGCAAAACGCAGCCACCGGATCAGCGGCGGCGCAAATGGCGTGGGCGGTGGCCGGGTCCATCGCCTGGTCTTGGTAGGTGTAGGCGATCTGGCCGTGGTGCCAGCGCTGCAAATAGGCCAGGAACAAGGCCGGCAACATGGCCACGCTGTTGATGGACGCCCCCTGCGCCAGCCGCTCACGGAGGGTGGGCGCGATGAAGCCCGGGATCTTGCTGAAACCGTCCATTGCCACGCGCTGGTTGGTGTCGGCAATGGCCGTATTGCCAAACCGGGCCAGCACCACGTCGCGGTAGGCGGGCAGGTCAATCGGGCAGGGGTGTTCAGGCGTGTGCAGCACGGGGATCACGTCGTCAGTGACGTAGTCAAACGCCATCTGGTGAATGGCCGCATCCAGCGTGCCTTCGTGGATGTAGGTAGTGCCCACCAGCGTGCCAGCCCAGGCAATGCAGCTATGGGTGGCGTTGAGCAGGCGGATCTTGGCTTCCTCAAAAGCGTCGACGGATTCCACCAGTTGCACGCCCACGGTCTCCCAGGCGGGTCGGCCGGCCACGAAGTGGTCTTCGATCACCCACTGAATAAAACTTTCGGCCATCAGCGCGGCCGGGTCGTCGCGCCCGGTGGCGGCCTTGACGCGCGCGGCCACGTCGGGCGTGGGGCGCGGCGTGATGCGGTCCACCATGGCGTTGGGGCTGCTGGTATTGGCCGACACCCAGGCGGCCAGGTCGGCGTCGCCAACCAGCTTGATGAATTGCAGCAGGCCGCTGCGCGAGCGCTGGCCGTTGTGGCGCAGGTTGTCGCAGTTCAGCAGCGTGATCGGGCCGGCGCCAGCCGCGCGGCGGGCGCGCAGGATGGCGGTGAGCGCGCCGTAGATCGTGCTGCCGGCGTTGGTGGAATATCGGCCAGCCTTGGTGGCTGCCACGTCGGCGCTCAGGTCGGCAAAGCCCAGATCAAGCTGGTTGTGAACGTCGAGGTAATAACCCGCTTCGGTGACGGTGAACGACAGGATGCGGGTGGCCGCATCGGCGCCCACGGCGATCAAACCCTGCAGGCCCGGATCAAACGGGATGACTTGGCGGATGGCCGTGATGCGCTGGTACACGCGCTCGCCGACCGGGCTGATGGTCTCCAGCGTGTAGGCGCCGCCCTGGGCTTGCAGCGCGGTGATGGTGTCGGCCATGTCGGGCCGGATGTTGCCGCCAGCCAGCACCCAGCGCACATCGCCGGCGTCATGCAGGGCTTGCTGGTAGACGGCCTGGTGGGCGCGGTGAAACGAGCCCAGGCCGAGGTGCAGCATGGTGAAAGTTGGGGTGGAATCAGCGTTCATGGCAAGGGTTGGGTGAGTGTTGACTCAAACCGCTGCCGCGCCCATGCTGGCCATACCGGCCACGCGGCCCTGGGCGTCAAACAAATGCGCGCTGGCGGCGTCGATTTGCACGCCCACGGCATTGCCGGCATGCAGCGCCGTGCGGGTGTTTTGCCGCGCCACGATCTGCGCACCCGAGCCCATGGCCACGTAGATCAGGGTTTCGGCGCCCAGCGCCTCCACCAGCTCCACCGTGCCCTGGATCTGGCCTTGGCCCGCTGGCTGCAACACCACGTTTTCAGGCCGCAGGCCGACAAAACCACCGGCTGGCAGGGCCACGCCGCCCGCGCCCGAGAACAGCGTGCTGAGCTGCGGCAGTTTGGCGGCGGACAGCACGTTCATTTGCGGCGTGCCAATGAACTGGGCCACAAACTGGTTGGCCGGCCGGTCGTACAAATCAAGCGGCGAGCCCACTTGCTCGATCTGGCCATCGCGCAGCACCACCACGCGGTCGGCCAGGGTCATGGCCTCCACCTGGTCGTGCGTCACGTAGATGGTGGTGGCCCCCAGCTCGCGGTGCAGCTTGGCGATCTCAACCCGGGTCTGGCCGCGCAGCGCGGCGTCCAGGTTGGACAGCGGCTCGTCGAACAAAAACACCTTGGGCGCGCGCACGATGGCCCGGCCAATGGCCACGCGTTGGCGCTGGCCGCCCGACAGTTCTTTGGGCGTGCGCTGCAAGTAGGCGGTGAGATCAAGCACGCGCGCGGCGTGCGCCACCTTCTCGCGGATGATCTCTGGCGCCACGTGGGCCAGCTTCAGCGCAAAGCTCATGTTGTCGAACACGCTCATGTGTGGATATAGGGCGTAGCTCTGGAACACCATCGCCAGATCGCGCTTGGCCGAGGGCAGATCGGTGATGTCGTGCCCCTCCAGGTGCAGCGAGCCGCCGTCGATCGGCTCCAGCCCGGCGATCAGGCGCAGCAAGGTGGATTTGCCGCAGCCCGACGGGCCTACAAACACCACAAACTCGCCCTGCTGGATGTCGAGATCAATGCCTTTGATGGCGCGGTGCTTTGCAAAATATTTTTCAACGCCGCGCAGTTCAAGATAGGCCATTTTGTCGCTCCGGATAGTGGTTTTAGGACTTGTGAAAAATCGGCCCAGCTAGGCACGACGACGAAGACAGTGCGCTTAGCACGGCGAGGAGGAGGAACGACGCTGGGGCGGTTTTGCGCAAGTCCTGGGTTATTTGACGGCGCCGAAGGTCAGGCCCTGCACCAGTTGCTTTTGGCTGAACCAGCCAAACACCACGATGGGCGCAATGGCCATCAAGGATGCCGCCGACAACTTGGCCCAGAACAAGCCCTCGGGGCTGGAGTACGAGGCAATCAGCGTGGCCAGCGTGCCGGCGTTGGCGCTGCTGAGGTTGAGCGACCAGAAGGCCTCGTTCCAGCTCAGCACCAGGCACAGCAAGCCGGTGGACGCCAGGCCGCCCCACGACAAAGGCAGCAGCACCTGGCGGAACTCTTGCCACAGCGTGGCGCCGTCCATGCGCGCGGCCTCCAGGATGTCGGACGGGATGTCTTTGTAGTTGGAATACAGCATCCACACCATGATGGGCAGGTTGCTCAGCGTGAACACGATGATCAGCGCCAGCCGCGTATCGAGCAGCCCGGCGGTTTGCGCGATCACGTAAATCGGCACCAGCGCGCCCACGGCCGGCATCATCTTGGTAGACAGCATCCACATCAAAATATCTTTGGTGCGCCGGCTTTTGAAAAACGCCATCGAGTACGCCGCCGGTGCGGCCAGCGCCAGGCCCAGCAGCGTGCTGGCCAGGCTGGTGATCAATGAGTTGCTGGCGTACAGCAGGTAATCACTGCGCACCTGCACTTCATGAAAATTCTCAAGTGTGGGCGTGAAGATCAGCAGCGGCGGCTGGGCAATGGCTTGCAGCTCGGTCTTGAAGGCCGTGAGCATCAGCCAGCCCAGCGGGAAAAACAGCAGCAACGTGATGCTCCAGGCCAACAAGCTGCGCACGATCAGGGCCAGCGGAAACTTTTTGGCGCGCTTGCGCGTGCGCGCGGCCGTGCGGCCGGTGTCGATGGAGGGGGGCATTGTTTGAGCACCTGCGTTGGTGTGGGCCACGGCTTCACTTGTCCAGGTTCTTGCCAACCAGGCGGATCAAAAACACCGCCGCAATATTGGCCAGCAGCACCGCAAACAAGGCACCGGCCGAGGCCACGCCCGCGTCAAAGTTCAGCAGCGCCTGCTTGAAGATCAAAAACGCCACGTTGGTGCTGGCGTCGCCCGGCCCGCCGCCCGTGGTGGTGAAGATCTCGGCAAAGACGCTGAGCAAAAAGATCATCTCGATCATCACCACCACCGCCACCGAGCGGCCCAGGTGCGGGATGTAGAGGTAGCGCATTTGCTGCAAATAGGTGGCGCCGTCCATGCGCGCGGCCTCCAGCTGCTCGCGGTTCATGGATTGCAGCGCGGTCATGAAAATGAGTGCTGCAAACGGCAGCCACTGCCAGGCCACCATCACGATCACGCTGAACAGCGGCAGGTCGGTGAGCCAGTCAATCGGCGTGGCGCCAAAGAACATCCACACCTGCGCCAGCACGCCGTACAGCGGATTCATCATCATGTGTTTCCACAGCAGCGCGTTCACCGTGGGCATGACAAAAAACGGCGAGATCAGCAGCACGCGCACCAGGCCCCGGCCAGGAAACGGGTCGTCGATCAGCAGGGCCAAACCGATGCCCGCACCCACGGTGATCAGGATCACGCTGCCCAGCAGCAGCAAGGTGTTGATCACCGCCGTGCCGAACGATGGGTCGGTCACGAAATAGGCAAAGTTCTCAAGCCCGACAAACCCGGTTTGGTCGGGCTGCATCAGGTTGTAGCGGATCAGTGAAAAATAGATCGTCATCACCAGCGGCACGATCATCCACAAGAAAAGCGTGAGCACCGCCGGGGCCATCAGCAGGCGGGGGATGAACCGGGGGGCGGTGCGTTGCATGGAAAGTGCGCGGAATGCGTCCTGACTGCTTGTGGACTGGCTCCCTCTCCCGCCGGGAGGGGGCGGGGGTGAGGGGATTTTGAGGTGTGCCGCCATGCCGGATGCAGTCGGCATGGCAGCACCCTCACCCCAACCCTCTCCCGCAAGCAGGAAAGGGGGCAAGGCACTCGCGTGGCGTGTTATTCAGTTAGCCCACAAGCTGGCTTGCTGGCATGCGGCGCGGCGCCTTGGTCTGGGCTTACTTGTAGTAGCCCGCCTTCTTCATCTCTCTTTCAGCTGCGGCCTGCCCGGCTTTGAGTGCCTTGTCCACCGTGGTTTTGCCGGCCAGGGCCGCGCTCATTTGCTGACCCACCGCCAAGCCAATGCTCTGGAATTCGGGGATGGCCGCAAACTGCACGCCCACGTACGGGCTCTTGGGCAGCGTGCTGTCGTCCGGGTTGGCGCTGTCGATGGCGGCCTTCTCGGCGGCGGCAAACTTGGCCGCCTTCACGAACTCAGGGTTGGCGTAGGTGCTCTTGCGGGTGCCGGTGGGCACGCTGGCCCAGCCGTTGGTCTTGGCCACCAGTTGGATGTAGTCCTTGGAGGTGGCCCAGCTCACGAACTTCTGCGCGGCGTCCACCTTTTTGGAGCCCGCCGGGATGGCCAGCGACCAGGCCCACAACCAGTTGGCGCCCTTGGGCGTTGTGGCGGTGGGCGCTTGCGCAAACGCCACCTTGTCGGCCACCTTGGATTGCTTGGGGTCGGTGATGAACGAGGCCGCGATGGTGGCGTCGATCCACATGCCGCACTTGCCCTCGTTGTACAGCGCCAGGATCTCGTTGAAGCTGTTGGCCGCCGATCCGGGTGGGCCGTAGCTCTTCAGCAAGTCCACGTAAAAGTTGATCGCGTCATGCCAGGGCTTGCTGTCGATTTGCGGCTTCCACTGCATGTCAAACCACTGGCCGCCGTGGGTATTGACCAAGGTGGTCAAAAACGCCATGTTGTCGCCCCAGCCCGGCTTGCCGCGCAGGCAGATGCCATACACGTTGGGCGGGTTGTGGATCTTGGCGGCCAATGTTTTGATGTCGGCCCAGGTGGGCTTGTCGGCCACGGTGATGCCGGCTTTGTCGGCCAGGTCCTTGCGGTACATCAGCATCGAGCTTTCGCCGTAAAACGGCGCGGCATACAACTTGCCTCCCACGCTCAGGCCACGGCGCATGGCGGGCAGCAGGTCGTCCACGTCATAAGCGGCGTCGGTCTTGAGCTCTTGCAGCCAGCCCTTTTTGCCCCAGATCGGCGTCTCGTGCGTGGTCGAATATCTCGCACACGATGTCGCGGTGATG
>JAYWDK010000041.1:0-7661 GCA_043779845.1 Betaproteobacteria bacterium
GGCCAGGCCCCGGCGCTGCAGAACCTGCTCAACATCATCGGCCGGCGCCAGGGCGCGCTGTCCGTCATTTCGATCGGATGATTGCCATGACCACCCCACGACGCCCGAGCCGCTGCCGTGCTGCCTGTCTGCCCCGCGTGCAGGGCCCACCGCCCACGCGGCCTGCGGGGGCCCGGCGGCCGCTGGTGGCGGCCAGCGTCACGTCGCTGCTGCTGGCCGCGCTGTGGCTGCCGGCCCTGCAGGCCGCAGCGCAAGACACGCGCGACGCGGCCAGCGCCGGCAGCGCGCGCCGCAGCGGCGGCCTGCGCGCCAACACGCCGGTGACGCTGAACTTCGTCAACGCCGACATCGACGCGGTGAGCCGGGCCTTCGCGGTGATGATCGACCGCCAGATCCTGGTCGATCCGCGCGTCAAGGGCGTGATCACCGTGTACAGCGAGCAGCCGCTGGCGGTGCGCGACGCCTACCTGCAATACCTCGCCGCCTTGCGCGGACTGGGCTTTGCGGTGGTTGATACCGCCGGCCTGCTGAAGGTGGTGCCCGAGGCCGACGCCAAGCTGCAAGCCACCACCGTGCTGGTGGGCCCCAGCGGCCCGCGCGGTGACCAGGTGATCACGCAAATATTCAGGCTGAACTACGAAAACCCGAACAACCTGGTGGCCGTGCTGCGGCCCTTGATCAGCCCCAACAACACGATCAACGCCAACCCCGGCAACAGCACGCTGATCGTCACCGATTACGCCGACAACCTGACCCGCCTCGGCAAGATCATTGCCGCGCTGGATCAGCCCGCCGCCACCGACGTGGAGGTGGTGCCGCTGCAGCACGCCATCGCGTCTGACATGGCCGCGCTGGTGCTCAAGCTGGGCGAAGGTGGCGCCGCCGCCGTACCGGGCCTGCCGGGCGGCGGCAGCGCTGGTGTCTCGGTGCTGGCCGATACACGCAGCAACACCCTGATCGTGCGCGCCGCCAACCCCGCGCGGCTGGCCGCCACACGCGCGCTGATCGAGCGCCTGGACCGCCCTGGCAGCGGCGGCCCGGCCGGCACCATCCACGTGGTTTACCTGAAAAACGCCGACGCCACCAAACTGGCGGCGGTGCTGCGCGCGGCTTTTGGCGGTGGCGGCGGCAGTGGCGGCGGCCAAAGCAGCGCCACCACCGGCACGCCGGCAGCCGGCGGCGGCACCGGTTTGGGGGCGTCGGTGGCCACCACGCCCATCGCCCAATCGGCCCAGCCCAGCACGGGCGGCTTCATCCAGGCCGACCCGTCCACCAACTCGCTGGTGATCACCGCCGCCGACCCGCTGTACCGCCAGATACGGGGCGTGATCGACCAGCTCGACGGCCGCCGCGCGCAGGTGTTTGTGGAATCGATGATCGTGGAGATGGACGCCAGCAAGGCGGCCGAGCTGGGCTTCCAGTGGCAAGGCTTGCTGGGCAAAGCGGGCAACAACACCGGCCTGGTGGCGGGCACCAACTTTGGCACCAGCGCCAACAACATCCTGTCGCTGTCGGCCCTGGGCAGCGGCACGGCAACGCTGACCGCCAGCGCCGCCACCAACGGCCTGAACCTGGGCCTGCTGCAAAAGATCAACGGCGTGTACACGTTGGGCGCGCTGGCGCGTTTTCTTGAAACGGTGAGCGGCACCAACATCCTGTCCACGCCCAACCTGGTGGCGCTGGACAACGAAGAAGCCAAGATCGTGGTGGGCCAGAACGTGCCGTTTGTCACCGGCAGCTTCACCAACACCGGCACCAGCGGGGGCACCGTCAACCCGTTCCAGACGGTGGAGCGCAAGGATGTCGGCCTGACGCTGAAGATCAAGCCGCAAATCGGCGAAGGCGGCGTGGTGCGCATGACGGTGTTTCAAGAAAACTCCAGCGTGGCCGGCAACTCCACCAACGGCCCCACCACCAACAAGAGCTCGATCGAAACCACCGTGGTGGCCGACGACGGCCAGATCATGGTGCTGGGTGGCCAGATGAAAGACCAGTTCGACGGCGGGCAAGACAAGGTGCCGCTGCTGGGCGACATGCCGCTGTTGGGCAACCTGTTCAAGAGCGAGAGCCGCTCACGCAAAAAGACCATCCTGCTGGTGTTTTTGCGCCCCGTCGTGCTGCGCGACGCCAAGGACGCCAACTCGATCACCATCGACCGCTACGAGGCCATCCGCGCCGAGCAACAAAGCGCCCAGCCCGACCCAAGCCGCGTGATGCCCATCAACGCGGGGCCGATATTGCCCGCGCTGCCACCCGCGCCAGGCCTGCCCGGGTCCAGAGACCCGATCACCGTGCCGCTCACCAAATGAAACACCTGCTGCCGTATGGCTTTGCCAAGGCGCACACGCTGCTGCTTGAAGACGACGGCAGTGAACAAGTGCTGTGGGCCGCCGACGCCGCCAACAGCGCCGCGCTGGCCGAGGTGCTGCGCCACCATGCCGTGACCCGGGTCGAGCGCGAGAACCCCGTGACGCTCGCCGACCGCATTGCGCGCGCCTACGCCGGCGCCGAATCCAGCGCGGCCACGGTGGTGGGCGAGGTGGAGAGCGAGGTCGATCTGTCGCGCCTGCTGCAAGACCTGCCGGCGGTGGAAGACCTGCTGGAGGCCGCCAACGACGCACCCATCATCCGCATGCTCAACGCCTTGCTCACGCAGGCGGCCAAGGATGGTGCGTCCGACATCCACATCGAGCCCTACGAGCGCAGCAGCGCGGTGCGATTTCGGGTCGATGGCCGGCTGCGCGAGGTGGTGCAGCCCAACCGCGCGCTGCACGCCGCGCTGATCTCCCGGCTAAAGATCATGGCCGAGCTGGACATCTCCGAAAAGCGCCTGCCGCAAGACGGCCGCATCAGTCTGCGCATTGGCGGGCGCGCCATCGACGTGCGCGTGTCCACGCTGCCTAGCGCCCATGGTGAGCGTGCGGTGCTGCGCCTGCTGGACAAGAGCGAATCCAAGTTCACGCTTGAAGCGCTGGGCATGAGCGGCAGGGTGTTGAGCGCGTTTGACCGCCTGGTGCACCAGCCCCACGGCATCATGCTGGTGACCGGCCCCACCGGCTCGGGCAAAACCACCACGCTGTACGCGTCACTGGGCCGCATCGACACCGCCACCACCAATGTGCTGACGGTGGAAGACCCGATCGAGTACGAGCTCTCGGGCATCGGCCAAACCCAGGTCAACGCCCGCATCGACCTGACCTTCGGCAAAGCATTGCGCGCCATCCTGCGGCAAGACCCCGACGTGATCATGATCGGCGAGATCCGCGATTTTGAAACCGCGCAAATCGCCATCCAGGCCTCGCTCACCGGCCACCTGGTGCTGGCCACCCTGCACACGAATGACGCACCCAGCGCCATCACCCGCTTGATCGACATGGGCGTGGAGCCCTACCTGCTGAGCTCGTCGCTGCTGGGCGCGCAAGCCCAGCGCCTGGTGCGCAAACTGTGCGGCGCTTGCAAGCGCCAAGACGCCGACGGCCACTGGCGCCCCGTGGGCTGCGCCGCCTGCGGCCAGACCGGCTACAAAGGCCGCACCGGCGTGTACGAGCTGATGGTGGTCGACGACAGCCTGCGCGCCCTGATCCACAACCGCGCCGCTGAAAGCGAGTTGTTGGCGGCGGCGCGCAAAGGCGGTTTTGTGCCGATGCGCGACGACGGCGAACGGCTGGTGGCGGAGGGCGTGACGTCTCTGGAAGAGGTGTTGAGGGTGACGCGGGACTGAGGCCGCGCGTGAGCCGCCGGAAGGCGGCTTGCGGCTGCCGAAGGACTGGCCGCGATACCAGCGGCCAGGCTGAGGTGGGGTTGGGAAGGATCGGCGACAGGCGGATTGCTGTCGCTGGAAGTCGGCAGGGCACCGGCCGCCACAGCATCTGAGACCATTTCCAATAACATCCAAAATCATGGGTCAAGACTTCAATTACACCGACGCCTTTTCTCGCAACATCGGCTGGCTGACGGAAGCAGAACAGCAAGTACTGCGCAAGAAGCGCATCGCCATCGCCGGCATGGGGGCCGTAGGCGGCCACCACTTGATGACGCTGGCGCGCCTTGGCATTGGCGGGTTCAACATCGCCGACTTTGACGAGTTCGGGCAGCACAATTTCAACCGTCAGATCGGCGCGATGATGTCCACGGTCGGCAAGGCCAAGGTCGATGTCATGTCCTGCCAGGTTCTGGACGTGAACCCCGAGATCAAGCTGAAGTCGTTTGCGCAGGGCATCCACCCTGAGAACGTCGATGAGTTCCTGCGCAACGTCGACATCTATGTCGACGGCCTGGATTTTTTCGCTTTTGATGCCCGCCGAATGGTGTTCGCCGAATGCGCCAAGCGCGGCATTCCGGCGATCACCGTGGCGCCAGTCGGCATGGGCGCGGCACTGCTTACCTTCATGCCCGGCGGCATGAGCTTTGAGGACTACTTCGGCTGGCGCGACAGTTCCGAGCAGGAGAAGGCATTGCGCTTTGCGCTCGGCGTGGCGCCAGCCGGCCTGCACCGCGCCTACTTGATGGACCCGAAGGCGATCAGCTTCGTTCACAAACGCGTGCCATCGACCGCGATGGGTTGCGTCATCAGCGCCGGCGTCGCCTCGACCGAGGTCCTGAAAATCGCGCTCGGCCGCGGCAAGGTCCGTGCGGCTCCCCATGGTCGGCATTTCGACGCCTACACCGGCCGCACAGTCCACACTTGGCGCCCCGGTGGCAACAACAACCCCCTGCAGCGCATTGCGCTCGCCTTTGGCCGGCGCTATCTGGCCAAGCTCGATTTTCTGGCCGCAGCGCAAGCCTGACCGGACGATACGGTCCGTCGAGATTGCGGTCATCGTCAAAACTGACTGTTCGAGTCAAGTGCCAACGGCAGGCTGACCTGCTGCTGATCGCAAACAAGGCACCTAATTTCAAGCCAACGGCCGCGCCTTGTGAACGACTGTAAGGAAGTTAGCGATATTATGGTTTTTTCATAATTTTCCTAAACTCCCTACAATCCAGACATGGACGCCGTCAGAAACCCTTTTGCGCCGGGCGCCGGCTCGCCGCCCCCAGAACTTGCCGGGCGCGATGAAGTCCGAGAAACCGTTCGCATTGCCGTAGAGCGTGCGCGGGCCGGGAAGTCGGCGCGCAGCGTGTTGATGGTCGGTCTGCGCGGCGTCGGAAAGACGGTGCTGCTGGATCGCATGCGCGATGACGCCGAAGCCTCGGGCGTGCATACCCTCTGCATCGAAGCCCCGGAGGATCGTTCGCTGCCGGCATTGCTGGCGCCGCAACTGCGCGTGGCCTTGCTTCGCCTGAGCAAGATGGCGCAAGCCAAGGACCTGGCCGTCAGAGGCCTGCGCGCCCTGGCGGGTTTCGCCAAAGGCCTGAAGCTCAGCTACGGCGACATCGAGGTGGGCCTGGACTACGAGCTTGAACCCGGGTTGGCGGACAACGGCGATCTCGAACATGACTTGCAGGCGCTGCTTGAGAGCGCTGGCGCTGCGGCCAAGGCTGCTGGCACGGCGTTGGTGATCTTCGTGGACGAACTGCAATACGTGCCGGAGGCCCAACTGGCCGCCCTCATCACCGCGATGCATCGCTGCGCCCAACGACGGGTGCCGGTGCTGCTTGTGGGCGCGGGCTTGCCTCAGCTGCGTGGCCGCATGGGCAACGCAAAATCCTACGCGGAACGCTTGTTCGAGTTTCCCGAGATCGGCCCGCTCAGCGCCGAGGCAGCGATCCAGGCGATCACCAAACCGATCCAGGCCGAGGGCGCTGAAATCACCCTTGGCGCGGTCGAAAAGATCTTGGCCGACACCCGGTGCTATCCGTATTTCCTCCAGGAATGGGGCCAGCGGAGCTGGCAAGCGGCTGACCAGTCTCCGATTGAGGCAGGCGACGTTGAGCGCGCGACCACAACGGCTGTGGCGGCACTGGACGAGAGCTTCTTCCGGGTTCGCTTTGATCGACTGACACCACAAGAGAAGCGCTACCTGCGCGCCATGGCTGAACTGGGGCCCGGACCCCATCGATCCGGCGCGATCGCCGACTGCCTGAAGCGCGAGGTCAGCGCGCTGGGCCCGGTGCGCAGCGCATTGATCGCCAAAGGCATGATCTGGAGTCCCAGCCATGGCGACACCGCGTTCACCGTGCCGCTGTTCGATGAGTTCATGCATCGGATCATGCCCGGCGAAGACTGGCGCGCGTGATCGAACCCGCCGCAAGATCAATGGCGGGAGCGGTCATGGCATGGCTTGTCCCTCAGTCAGCCGGAAACGGTCGAAGGCCAGCGTCCAGAACGATTGGCCCCATGCCACCTCGCCGATACTTCACGCCCTATGCCCGCTTACACCTTTGATGCGCTAGACGCGCAAGGCAAATCCCGCACCGGCGTGCTGGAGGCCGAAAACGCCAAAGCCGCGCGCGCGCAGTTGCGCGGCCAGGGCCTGGTGCCGCTCACCGTGGCCGCGCTGGCGTCCACCGTGCAAAGCGCGGGCGCGTCGCGCTGGTCAAGGCGCGTGTTTGGCACCACCGGCCTGACGGTCTGGACGCGGCAGTTGGCCGGCCTGGTGGGCGCGAGCTTGCCGCTGGAGCGCGCGCTCACCGCTTTGTCCGACGAAGCGGACGAGCCGCGCCAGCGTGATCTGGTGGCGCACTTGCGCGCCGAGGTCAACGCCGGCTCGTCATTTGCCCGCGCCCTGGCGAGCGCGCCGCGCGAGTTTGACGACGTGTACCGCGCCGTGGTGGCCGCCGGTGAGCAAAGCGGCGCGCTGGGCGCCGTGTTGGAGCGCCTGGCCGATGACCTGGAAGAGCGCCAGGCGCTGCGCTCCAAGCTGCTGGGCGCGGCGCTTTACCCGGCCGTGGTGTCGCTCATCGCGCTGGTTATCGTGATCTTTCTCGTCACCTACGTGGTGCCGCAGGTGGCCAGCGTCTTCACCAGCAGCAAGCACGCGCTGCCCGGCCTGACGGTGGCCATGCTGGCGCTGAGCGCCTTTGTTCGCCACTGGGGCTGGCTGGTGGCGCTGGCGGTGGCCGCAGGCGGTGGCGTGTTGGCCAGCGCGCTGCGCAACGAGGCCTTCCGCCAGCGCTTTGATGCGAGCGTGCTGGGTGTGCCCTTGATCGGCAAGCTGGCGCGTGGCTACAACGCGGCGCGTTTTGCCGGCACGCTGGCGATGCTGGCCAACGCCGGCGTGCCCATCCTGAAAGCCTTGCAGGCAGCGGCTGAAACCCTGGGCAACCGGGCGCTGCGGGCCGACGCGCTGGACGCGCTGGTGCAGGTGCGCGAGGGCGCGCCTCTGGCGTCGGCCCTGGCCGCCAAAAAACGCTTCCCCGGGTTGCTCTCGATGTTTGCGCGGCTCGGTGAGCAAACCGGGCAGTTGCCGCAGATGCTGGACCGCGCGGCGCGGCAGCTCAACGGTGAGGTGCAGCGCCGGGCCATGGCGCTGGCCACCATCCTGGAGCCGCTGCTGATCGTGGCCATGGGCGGCGTGGTGATGCTGATCGTGCTGGCGGTGCTGCTGCCGATCATCCAGCTCAATACCTGGGTCAAGTAGGGCGTTTCGCGCCGTTTGGCGCGGCTTTTTTTGGGCTGATCGCCTGGCTGGGTTTTTGCTCGCTTTGTGCATTGCGCCGGCAAGGCAGAAAATCAAATCCCCGCACCCGGGCGGTAGGGCTGGGTAGATGTAGAGGGG
>JAYWDK010000042.1:0-2615 GCA_043779845.1 Betaproteobacteria bacterium
ACGCACCGCTGTGTTGTTAGCCGTGCGTGCTGCAGCAGCCGACCGAGAGGCCAAATAATTGTGCAGCCAGAGCCTCATTCAAGGTCAACGCTACAGTAGCGCCCGACTCCCCCGACCAGCGGCTCCAAACGCCGCAAGCTGCATGGCCTCCTCCAAATTTTCCGTCAAGTCTTCTCCCACGTCCCTGGCCTTGTGGCTGGGTATCGCTCTATTGGTGTTGGTGGCTGACCAGATCACCAAGACGCTGATCCTGGGCCAGTTCAACCTGGGCGACAGCCGCACCATCTACCCCTTTTTCAACCTGGTGCGGGCGCACAACAGCGGCGCGGCCTTCAACTTTCTGGCGGGCGCGTCGGGCTGGCAGCGCTGGTTTTTTGTTGGCTTGGGCGCGGTGGCTTCGGCCCTGATCATCTGGATGCTCAAAAAGCACCCCGGGCAGCGCCTGTTTTGCCTGGCCATCAGCCTGATCCTGGGCGGCGCGCTGGGCAATGTGCTTGACCGCTTGCTGCACGGCTACGTGGTCGACTTTTTGCAGTTCCACTGGACGTTTTTGGCGCCCATGTTCCCGGGCGGCTACTTCCCGAGCTTCAACATCGCCGACAGCGCCATCTCGCTGGGCGCAGCCGGGCTGATCGCCGACGAGCTGCTGCGGGTGCGCCGAGCCCGCTGAGCGGGCCCAGGGTGGCATGGCGCCCACCGTGCCATCCACGGGACTGCCCGGGTAGCGCCCACCCAGGGGCGGCATTACGCTTTGCGGCCACGCAGCCTTCCGCCCAAGCCATGATCCCCGATCCCCATCCGCCGGCCCACCACAGCGCCAGCGGTGAAACCGCCAATCCCGTGGCCCCGGCCGGTGCCGGCGCCGACGTTGATGCTGGCGCGCCCCAAGAACCCTCCCCCTTTGACCTGCCCTTGCGCCCCTTGGCCTGGGGCGCGCCGCTGCAATGGCTGGCGCTGGGCTGGCGAGATTTCATCCGCTGCCCCGGCATTGGCCTGTTTTATGGCGCTTGCTTCATGGCCATGGGCTGGTTGCTGATGGCGGTGTTGGCGCACGCACCGGCCTACGTGCTGGCGCTGTCGGCTGGTTTTTTGCTGACCGGGCCGTTTTTCTGCCTGGGCTTGTACCAGGCCAGCCGCCGGCTCGAGCGCGGTGAAATACCCGACCTCGGTGACTCGGTGCTGGCCTGGGACCAACGCACCGGCACGCTGGCGATTTTTGGCTTTGTGCTGCTGGTGCTGGAGATGCTGTGGGGCCGCGCGTCGCTGATCATCTTTGCCGTCAGCTTTGACGGCATGCCCGATTTCAAGGGCTCGCTGATGGCGCTGCTCAACCCCGACAACCTGCAATTCATCGTGGCCTACGTGCTGGTGGGAGGCTTGTTTGCGGGCCTGATCTTTGCCGTCAGCGTGGTCTCGATCCCGATGATCCTGGACCGCCCCACCGACGCCATCACGGCCGGCCTCACCAGCCTGCGCCTGGTGCTCAGCCAGCCCGGCGTGATGATCTTTTGGGGCGCCTTGATCACGGGCTTGGTGGTGCTGGCCATGCTGCCCTGGTTTGCAGGCCTGCTGGTGGCCGGGCCGGTGCTGGGCCACGCCTCGTGGCACGCTTACCGCGCCGCAGTGGGCGATTGATGCCATCGATGGCGCGGGGTGGCACGGTGATGGCGCAAGCGCCGGCATCAAGCCGGGCCGGCGCAAGCTAGAGTGGGCACCCGCCCAACCCTCCCGGATCGCCAGTGCCAGCCCTGCCAACACCTCAATTGATGTCGCTGCCCGCGCCGCGGCTGTTTTTGAACCTGGCACTGCGGGTGGCCGCCTGCGCCCTGTTCGGCGCCGCGCTGCCCACCCAGGCCGGCTTGCCCGAGGTGGTGGCCACGGCCAAACAGGCGGTGGTGGCCATTGGCATCTATGACCCGCTCACCAGCCCACGCTTCAGCTTCCGGGGCACGGGTTTTGTGCTGATCGATGGCCGCACCGTGGCCACCAACGCCCACGTGCTGCCTGAAGAAACCGCCGCACTGGCCAAGCTGGTGCTGCAAACCGGCGGCAACCGCAGCCCCGGCCAGGAGAGCGCGCCCGACACCAGGCCCGTCACCGTGCTGTCGGTCGACCGGGTGCACGATCTGGCGCTGCTGCAATTCACCGGCGCACCCATGCCCACGCTCACCCTGGCCGCCAACGACAGCGCCCGCGAAGGCCAGGCCGTGGCCTTCATCGGCTTCCCGATTGGTGGCTTGCTGGGGTTCTCACCGGTGACGCACCGGGGCACCGTGTCGTCGATCACGCCCATCGCCCTGCCCCCACCCAACGCCAGCCGGCTGGACGCCGCTGCGGTGGCGCGCTTGCGCCAGGGCAGCTTCGACATCTACCAGCTCGACGGCACCGCCTACCCCGGCAACAGCGGTGGCCCGCTGCTCGATGTCGACAGCGGCTTGGTGCTGGGCCTCGTCAACATGGTGCTGGTCAAGAGCAGCCGTGAATCGGCACTGACCAGCCCGTCGGGCATCAGCTACGCCATCCCCGTGCGCTACTTGCGGGCCTTGCTGGAGCAGCGTTAGCAGGGTTACCGGGCGGCTGTCGCGGCTCTGGCAGGCGATACCTGCCAGAGCCGA
>JAYWDK010000043.1:0-19263 GCA_043779845.1 Betaproteobacteria bacterium
GCTGACGGCCGATCAGGCCGTGCCGCCCACCGTGAGGCCGTCGATGCGCAGCGTGGGCTGGCCCACGCCCACGGGCACGCTCTGGCCCTCTTTGCCGCACACGCCCACGCCGCTGTCCAGAGCCAGATCATTGCCGATCATCTTGACGCGGGTCAGTGCGTCGGGGCCGTTGCCGATGATGGTGGCACCCTTGACGGGGTACAGGATCTTGCCGTTTTCGACCCAATAGGCCTCGCTGGCCGAGAACACAAACTTGCCGCTGGTGATGTCGACCTGGCCGCCACCAAAGTTGGTGGCGTAAAGCCCACGCTTGATGCTGGCCACGATCTCGTCGCGGGTCTTGTCGCCGTTGAGCATGTAGGTGTTGGTCATGCGCGGCATGGGCACGTGGGCATAGCTTTCACGGCGGCCGTTGCCGGTGGGTTTGACGCCCATCAGCCTGGCGTTCATCGAATCCTGGATGTAGCCCTTCAGGATGCCGTCTTCGATCAGCACGTTGCGCTGGCTGGCATGGCCTTCGTCGTCGACGTTGAGCGAGCCACGGCGCTCGGGCAGGGTGCCGTCGTCAAGCACGGTCACGCCCTTGGCGGCCACGCGCTGGCCCATGCGGCCGGCAAACGCCGATGAGCCCTTGCGGTTGAAGTCGCCTTCCAGGCCGTGGCCAATGGCCTCGTGCAGCAGCACGCCGGGCCAGCCCGGGCCAAGCACCACGGTCATCTCGCCGGCTGGGGCCGGGCGGGAGTCGAGGTTGGTGAGTGCCGCATTCACGGCCTGGTCAACGTAGAGGTTGAGCTGTGCATCTTGGAAATAACCCAGGCCGAAGCGCCCACCGCCGCCGCCCGAGCCCACCTCGCGGCGGCCATTGGACTCGGCGATCACGGTGATTGACAAGCGCACCATCGGGCGCACGTCGGCGGCGCGCGTGCCGTCGGCCCGGGCCACCAGCACCACGTCGTATTCGGCGGCCACGCCGGCCATCACCTGCACGATGCGTGGGTCGCGGGCCCGCGCCATTTTTTCGATCTTCTCTAACAGCGCCACCTTGGCTGTGCTGTCCAGCGTGCCGATGGGGTCGGTCGGCAAATACAACGACCGGCTGCCGGCGATCTTGGGCGCGCGGCCCACTTTGACGCGGCGGCTTTGGCCGGCCGCGGCAATGCTGCGCACGGTGCGGGCGGCGTCTAGCAGCGAGGCTTCGGAGATGTCGTCCGAATAAGCAAAGGCGGTTTTTTCACCGGCCACCGCGCGCACGCCCACGCCTTGGTCGATGCTGAAGCTGCCGCTTTTGACAATGCCTTCTTCCAGGCTCCAGCCTTCATGGCGGGTGATCTGAAAGTACAGGTCGGCGTCGTCGATGCGGTGCTCGCCGATCACGCCAAGGGCCGCGCTGAGCTTGGCCTCGTCCAGACCGAAGGGATCGATCAGCAATTGCTGGGCGATGGCGAGGCGTTCGAGGGTGGGTTCGCGCGAGATCATGGCTGGATTGTAGGAGTGGGAGCCAGGCCCTGAAGTGTGCGGGTTTCACGCTGCGCGGCAATGGATGCATGGACAAAGCGCCCCACGCCGGATCGGGCCTCGGGGCTCAGCTTGCGGGTGCCGGGTGGCCGGCGCTGTCGTTGGCACCTTCGGCGTCACCTTTGTCGGCCTCATCTCGCAAGGCCAGCGCACGCTGGTACAGCGCGTTGCGGGAGGCGCCGCTCAGTTCAGCTGCCAGCGCCACGGCTTGTTTGAGCGGCAGCTCACGCAGCAGCGGCAGCAGCAGCCGCTCGGCGGCTTCGGGCAAGCCGTCAACGCCCGCCACAACCGGCGCAGCCGGCAGCGCATGCAGCACCACGACAAACTCACCCCGGCAGCGGTTGCTGTCGGCCGCCAGCCAGGTTGGCAAATCGCTGGCCGGCATGGTTTCGATGCTCTCGAACTGCTTGGTCAACTCACGGCATAGCGTGACGCGCCGTGTGGGCGCGGCCTCGGCCAACCCCGTGGCCAAGGCCTCGATGCGGTGCGGTGCCTCAAACAACACTTGGCAGCCGGGCGCCTGCGCTGCGGTCAACAAGGCGGCGCGCCGCTCGGCACCCTTGCCCGGTAAAAAGCCGTCAAAGACAAAACCCTGGGCCAGCGTATCGCCTGCGGCGCTGAGCGCGGCCACTGTGCTGCTGGCGCCCGGGATGGGCATCACGCGGTGGCCCGCTGCTACCACCGCCGCCACCAGCACCGCGCCGGGGTCGGAGATAGCGGGCGTGCCGGCATCGCTGGCGTAGGCCACGCGCTGGCCTTGTGCCAGCCTGGCCACCACGCCCAGCGACGCGCCTTGTTCGTTGTGCTGGTGCAGCGACAGCAGTGGCTTGTCCAGCCCCAGGTGGCGCAGCAATTGGCCGGTGACGCGGGTGTCCTCGCAGGCCACGGCGTCCACCAAACCCAGCACGTGGATGGCGCGCAGGGTGAGATCGGCCAGGTTGCCGATGGGCGTGGCCACCACGTACAGTGAGCCCGCCGGGTAGGACTGGGTACCTGCGGCACTGGCAGCGGCTTGGATGAGCAGGGAGGTGTCGATGTTCAAGGGCTGGGGCCGGGTTTGGGGCGGAGTTTGGGGCCTCTCGCGGGGTGCTGTGGGGGTGGATCAAGCCGATGCCGCCACCAACACCAAGGGCATTGGCGACGACGCCGAAACCCGCGCCTTGCTGCATTTGCAGCAACAGGGCTTGCAGCTACTGTGCCGCAATTATCGGCTGGCCGGCGGGCCCCGCCAGCGCGGCGCCGAGATCGACCTGATCATGCGCGACGCCGACGGCACGCTGGTGTTTGTTGAGGTTCGCGCGCGCCGCCAAACCCGCCACGGCGGCGCGGCCGGCAGCGTGACGTCGGCCAAGCAGCGGCGCATCGTGCGCGCCGCCCAGCACTACCTGATGAACGAGGCGGTCTTGCCGCCATGCCGCTTCGACGTGGTGGCCATTGACGGCGAAACACTGAGCTGGCTGCGCGCCGCCTTTGATGCGTGAGCGGGTGGTCGTTTGACCCGTAGCGTCGCCTCGCGATGGTGCGGCGCCTGACCGCCAGGGTAGCGCCACCCAGGCAAGCCGTTGATGGGCCGGCGCGGCCGGGTTCAACCGTCGTCTGACGGGCCACCGCAGGCCACAAGGCCGGCAATCGCATCCCCACCTGCATCCCCGACTGCCGGCCTGGCCATGGATCAGTCAAGGAGTAGGTGGGTTTGACCGAGCCTCGCCCATGACCAAAAGATGACCATCCCATGACGACCGCCGAGGCTGTTTTCCCTAGAGTTGCTTTGGTCGATGCAACCCGGGTCAGCGACAGACCCAAGAAGGCGCGGGAGCCCATCACCGTGGCTAGCCGCGCCGCCTCCAGGAGATATTGATGAAGACCACTTTCCAACACGCACTGACGGGTCGCACGCCCATCACCTTGAGCGCCTTGGCGCTGGCTTGCATGGCCAGTACCCCGGCCTTGGCCTTCAACCCGCAACCCGACCCGCCAGGACGCTGGGCCGTGATGGGCCTGGTGGCCGACCAAACGGCACGCCTGAGCGTGCTGGCGATGCCGGTGGCGCGGGGCGTTCCGCCCGATCCCTGCACCGTGACATTCAATTTCCTGGACGCCGACGGCAACAAGCTGACCGAAGCCACGAGCCTGGTGATTTTGCCGGGCAAGATGCGGTCAGTGGATCTGCGCGGCAGTGACCTTCGACTTGCGAACCGGACCGACCGGATGCAGTTTCGAACCGAAGTGCATGTGCTGCACAACCCGCCAGGGCTGCGCCAATGCGAAGGCGCCACGGCAACGGTCGAAATCTTCGACGCCAGTGGCCGCACCAGCGTGATCAGCAACCCGTCCTTCCTTCCCCCGGATCCCTACTGATCCGGCCACTGCAGGAACGCACCCGCACGCCGCTTCGGTGTTTGCGGTGCCCATTCGCGGACAAAACATCAGGGAACCACCATGGCCAGCATCGACTTCAAATTCAAACTTTCCGACTTCCGCATACTGAAGAAAAACGAAAGCTCTGCCGATGAACCTTATCTGTGGACCTTCTTCATCCGGCTCGACGGCAGCACGGTGGACCTGCTTGAAACCAAACCCTCTACCGTCACCGTTTTTTCACCCAAGGCCAGTCAGTCGAACCTTGGCCCCAAGGCCGTGGCGGGTCTGGAAATCGCCAGTGGCGCCATCCCGGTGCCGTCCGCCATCGGCGAGTTCAACAGCACCCTGAGCTCGGACAACTTCCGCAAGGTGGGTCCGGCGCTGTCGATGCTGGAGCCCTTCTGCTCGGTCGCCGCGCTGGTGATTGCCCTGGAGGCGGACTCCACCAGCGAAAGTGATCTCGAGGAGGCCAGGATCAAGGTCCGCGACGAGCTGCAGAAGCAGCTCAACGCGAACCTCCAGTTGATCATCACTGACGTCAAGACGGCGCTGACAAAAAACGGTCAACTGCCGACCCAGGCCGAGATCGAGGCCAAGTTGAGTGCGGTCAACATCCAGCGCTTCGTGGATCTGGTAAAGAACTCTGTGATCGGCTCCGTTGTCGACGACGGCGCCGGTGGGGCCGTGGGCCTGTTGACCGGCTTGTTCCCGCCCTTCGGGCTCGCGCAGGTGATCGACCCGGACGACTTCATCGGCCACGCCATCATCGGTCCGATCCAGTTGTCCGCATTGATCAGCGCCGGCCCGGCGGGCGTGCCGTTCACACGGGACATGGGATCGACGGCCGCCTCCTCCGAAGGTGATTACCGGATCACCGGCGACATCCACCGTACCGATTCGACGGAGTTCGCCAGTCTGGCGCTCAACCTGGCGACCCCGGTGCCCGGCGCGGCGCACTTGGATGTGGTGGTCCGCAGTTCACTGCGCAGATTCTCGACCTCTCGACTGGTGCCGCCAACGGCCGCTGTCTGGACCGGGCCATGGGCTGATCTGCCAGACGGCACCTTCCTGTCGGCGCCTGCGGTGGCCGCCTCGAATGACGGCAAGCGACTGCATGTCTTTGGGGTGGGTCTGGACCACAAGATCTGGCGCGGTTTTTCGCCGGATGGCGGCGCAACATGGTCGCTGGCCTGGGCGCCGATTGGCTCGGGCACCTTCGTGTCGTCGCCGGCTGCGGCCGTGTCGGCTGACGGCATGCACCTGCATGTCTTCGGGCGGGGCACGGACGGCAGAATGTGGCACGCCCATTCGCCTGACGGCGGCCTCTCCTGGCCGGTGGCCTGGCTGCCTATTGGCTCGGCTACCTTCAACTCCGCGCCCGCTGCGGCGATTTCCGACGACGGAAAGAGTCTTCATGTCTTCGGCCGTGGCACGGACAACAGGATCTGGCGCGCGTTTTCCGCTGACGGTGGTAGCCATTGGGATCTCGCCTGGGCACCTATCGGGGCCGGCACCTTCATGTCCGACCCGGCTGCGGCGCTCTCGGGCGACGGTCACCATCTGCATGTCTTCGGCCGAGGCGCGGACAACAGGATGTGGCGTGCCTATTCAACCAACGGTGGCAGCGCTTGGGAGGTGGCCTGGGTTGCGATTCCCGGCGGCTCGTTTGCGTCCAGCCCTGCGGCCACGATGTCGCCCGACGGCCAGCAGGTTCACTTGGCGGGCATCGGCCGCGATCTGCACGTCTGGCGCAACTTGTCGACCAATTCGGGCGTTGCCTGGTCGCTGGGATGGCAGCAGATCCCAGGATCAATTGCCTTCTGAGCACCTCAAACCTGCCTCTTCGAGTCAGGCTCCTAGGGGGTCAAGAAAACTCGGGAGCGGCCCATCGTTTTCTTGCGAGCGCCCCCAAGGTCGCCACCTTGCGGCGCCCGCCAGCGGGCATGCAGGCCCGCTGGCCTTTGCCAGCCCCAAGGCCTCTTCTGGGCCCTTGTGCGCGGGCTCAGCCCCACCGAGGGGGAGGAGAAACACTTGGGGTCGGGTACCTCGATCAGGTGTTGGCAGCCGCTTCATGGGGTTGCGGCCAGGTTCAAGGCCTGGCTCGCCCTGACTGTGCAGTCCGGCGCTCCATGTCGCAAGGCGCCAGGGACCGATCCGCCAGAGGGGCTGTCTTATGATGCATGCCCATGCTTGAACAACGCATCCAGCAGCAATTTTTCGAAAGCGCCGACCTCAAGTACCAGTCGGCCGAGGTGTTGGGCCGCCCTATCACTGACGCTGCACAGGCGCTGGTAGCGGGCCTCACGGCGGGGGGCCGCGTGCTGGTGGCAGGTTTGGGCGCGTCGGCGAGCCTGGCGCAACTGGTGGTCAGTGAGCTGATTGGTTGTTTTGAGCGCGACCGCCCAGGTTTGGCTGCGCTGGCCCTGGCGGTGGACGGCGCGGCGCTCGCAGCCTTGGCTGCTCATCCGGCCTCAGGTGCTTTTGACAAGTTGTTGGCGCGCCAGGTCGATACCCTGGGCCAGCCCGGTGATCTGCTGCTGCTGATTGACGCCGAAGGCAATCATCCTGCCTTGCTGGCCGCTGCCGCAGCCGCGCAGGGCAAGGACATGACCGTGATCGCGCTCACCGGGCGCACCGGTGGCGCATTGCGCGGCATGCTGGGTGAAACCGACGTGTTGGTGCCGGTGCCCCATGACCGCCGCGTGCGCGTGCTTGAAACCCACCTGCTGGTGCTGCACTGCCTGTGTGACGCGATCGATCAACAACTGCTGGGCGAACAGGATCCCGCATGACCTTCCGAATCAAATTTCATGAGAAACAAACGCCGGGCCGCCCCAAGTGTTTCTCTTCCCCCTCGGGGGGGCGGGCGCCGCAAGGCGGCGGCCTTGGGGGCGCGCTCGCGCTGCCGCGCGGGGTGCTGTTGGCCGCCGCCATGGCCACCACCACCTTGTTGAGCGCCTGTGCGCCCTTGTTGTTAGGCGGTGCGATGGTGGGTGGGGCGATGTCATTCACCGACCGCCGCACGTCGGGCACCCAAATTGAAGACGAAGGCATCGAGCTCAAGACCTTGAGCCGCGTGCGCGACGTGTTGGGCGAGCGTGGCCACGTCAACGTCACCAGCTACAACCGCACTGTGCTGATCACCGGCGAGGTGCCCACCGAGGCCGACCGCACAGCCATCGAGCAGTCCATTGCCCGCATTGACAACGTGCGCGCCACGGTCAACGAGTTGGTACTGGCGGGCAACAGCTCCTTGTCGGCACGCTCCAATGACACCATCCTGACCGGCAAGGTCAAGGCCACCTACATCGACGCCAAGGATTTGCAGGCCAATGCCGTGAAGGTGGTGGCCGAGCGCGGCAACGTCTACTTGATGGGCCGCGTCACCGAGCGCGAGGCCAACCGCGCCACCGAGCTGGCGCGCTCGGTAGGCGGCGTGGGCAAGGTGGTGCGCGTGTTTGAGGTGATCAGCGAGGCCGAGCTGGCTGATTTGCAGCCGTCGTCAAAAAAGTAGCCAAAAAACTGCTCGGCTGCAACGCTGCCGGGCCAGCCGCTGGACGGGCTTACTTCAGGCGGCGCAGCAAGCTGGAGGTGTCCCAGCGGCCCCCACCCAGGCCCTGCACGTCCGCGTAAAACTGATCCACCAGCGCGGTGACCGGCACGCGCGCGCCGTTGCGGCGGGCTTCGTCCAGCACCAGACCCAGGTCTTTGCGCATCCAGTCCACCGCAAAGCCAAAGTCGAACTGGTTGTCAACCATCGTGGCGCCACGGTTGTCCATCTGCCAGCTTTGCGCCGCACCCTTGCCGATCACGCCCAGCACCTGTTTCATGTCCAGCCCGGCTTGCTGGCCAAATGCGATGCCCTCGGCCAAGGCCTGCACCAGGCCGGCGATGCAGATCTGGTTGACCATCTTGGCCAGTTGACCAGCACCGCTTTCGCCCACCAGCGTGACGGCTTTTGAGAAGGCCATCGCCACGGGTTTCATGGCGTCGAACGCCACCGCGGCGCCGCCGCACATCACGGTGAGTGCGCCATTCACGGCGCCGGCCTGGCCGCCGGACACGGGCGCGTCCACGAACTGCAGGCCCAGCGTGCGCGCGGCGCCGTACAGCTCGCGCGCCACCTCGGCTGATGCCGTGGTGTGGTCCACAAATATGGCACCGGGCGCCATGCCAGCCAGTGCGCCGTTGGCGCCCATGACCACCGAGCGCAAGTCGTCGTCATTGCCTACGCAGGCAAAAACAAAGTCGGCGTTCAGCGCCGCTTCACGCGGGGTGGCGGCGGCGCGGTGGCCAAACTCGGCCACCCAGGCCTGGGCCTTGGCGGGGCTGCGGTTGTAGACGGTGACTTGGTGGCCAGCGCGCGCCAGGTGCCCGGCCATCGGGTAGCCCATCACGCCCAGGCCAAGAAAGGCCACGTGGCGAGCGGGAGTGGGGTCGTAGGTTTTCATGGCGCAAAGTGTATCGGCGCCCCGATTTACCCAACAACCAACCCCAAAAAAACCTACAGGATCGACATGTGCTCGGTGCCGGCCGACAAGTCGCGGTTGCGCGCGCGGTGGCTGTGGAGCTTGATCTGCAGCCGCAAATCGTTCACCGAGTCGGCGTTGCGCAGCGCATCCTCGTAGGTGACTTCATTGCGCTCGTACAGGTCAAACAGCGCCTGGTCAAAGGTTTGCATGCCCAGCTCGCGTGAGCGGCGCATCAAGTCCTTCATCTCGGCCACCTCGCCCTTGAAGATCAGCTCGGCGATGAGTGGCGTGTTGAGCAGGATTTCAACCGCCGCGATGCGGCCCTTGCCCTCTTCGCGCGGCAACAGGCGTTGCGAAATAATAGCGCGCAAATTGAGCGACAAATCCATCAGCAACTGCTGGCGACGCTCTTCGGGGAACAAGTTGATGATGCGGTCCAGCGCCTGGTTGGCGCTGTTGGCGTGCAGCGTAGTCAGGCAGAGGTGGCCGGTTTCGGCGAACGATACCGCGTGGTCCATGGTTTCGCGGTCGCGGATCTCGCCCATCAGGATCACGTCGGGCGCCTGGCGCAGCGTGTTCTTGAGCGCGGCCTCCCAGCCGTCGGTGTCGATGCCCACCTCACGCTGGGTCACGATGCAGTTTTTGTGGGCGTGCACAAACTCCACTGGGTCTTCGATGGTGATGATGTGGCCAAAACTGTTTTCGTTGCGGTGGTCCACCATCGCCGCCAGCGAGGTGGACTTGCCCGAACCTGTGGCGCCCACCAGGATCACCAAGCCGCGCTTGCCCATGCTGATTTCTTTCAGCACCTCCGGCAAGCCCAGTGATTCGACCGTGGGCAGCACCTGCGGGATGGTGCGCATCACCATGCCGACATGGCCTTGCTGCATGAAGGCGTTGACCCGAAAGCGGCCAATGCCCTGCGGTGAAATCGCAAAGTTGCACTCCTTGGTGCGCTCGAATTCGGCTGCCTGGCGCTCGTTCATCACCGACCGGGTGAGCGCCAAGGTGTGCTGGCCCGTGAGGGGCTGCGGCGACACCCGCGTGACCTTGCCGTCCACCTTGATGGCGGGCGGAAAGTCAGCGGTCAAAAACAGGTCAGACCCGCTGCGGCTGCTCATCAGGCGCAGCAGGTCGTGGATGAATTTGGATGCCTGTTCGCGTTCCATGGTGACGCTCTCCCCGTGTGTTAGGCCAATGGGTGGCGTGGGCGCGGCCAGCCGCCCCGCCCGACTGCTTGCGTCACCCCGGGAAGTTCTCGGGGATCTTGGCTTTGGACCGCGCCTCGGCGGGCGCGATCACGCCGCGCCGCACCAGATCCGCCAAGTTTTGGTCCAGCGTTTGCATGCCCATGTTTTGCCCGGTCTGGATCGATGAATACATCTGCGCCACCTTGTTTTCGCGGATCAGGTTGCGGATGGCCGGCGTGCCGATCATGATTTCATGCGCGGCGGCGCGGCCTGAGCCGTCTTTCAGTTTGCACAAGGTTTGCGAGATCACGGCCACCAGCGATTCGCTGAGCATGGCGCGCACCATTTCTTTTTCGGCCGCCGGGAACACATCGACGATGCGGTCCACGGTTTTGGCCGCGCTGCTGGTGTGCAAGGTGCCAAACACCAGGTGGCCTGTTTCAGCGGCGGTGAGCGCCAGGCGGATGGTCTCCAGATCGCGCATTTCACCCACCAGGATGGCGTCCGGGTCTTCACGCAAGGCCGAGCGCAACGCGTTTGAAAAGCTCATGGTGTGCGGGCCCACCTCGCGCTGGTTGATCAAGCACTTTTTACTTTCGTGCACAAATTCGATCGGGTCTTCAACAGTCAATACGTGGCCGTATTCGTTTTCGTTCAGGTGGTTGACCATGGCCGCCAGCGTGGTGCTCTTGCCCGAGCCGGTGGGGCCGGTGACCAGCACCATGCCACGTGGGCGCAGTGCCAGGTCGGCAAAAATCTTGGGCGTGTTGAGTTGCTCGAGCGTGAGGATCTTGCTGGGGATGGTGCGAAACACCGCGCCCGCGCCTCTGTTTTGGTTGAACGCATTCACCCGAAACCGCGCCAGGCCCTGGATCTCAAAGCTGAAATCACACTCCAGCGTGTCCTCGTACACCTTGCGCTGCGAGTCATTCATGATGTCGTACACCATGGCGTGCACGGCGCGGTGATCAAGCGCCTCCACGTTGATGCGCCGCACGTCGCCATTGACCCGGATCATTGGCGGCAAGCCGGCCGAGAGGTGCAGGTCAGAGGCTTTGTTCTTGACCGAGAAAGCCAGCAGTTGGGTGATGTCCATGGGGGGCTTGGTTTAGGCTTGGATGATTATGACGAGCGTAAACAACAACTTGGGCCTGGTCCAACGCCGGATCGACGCGGCCTGCATCAGCGCCGGCCGCGCCGTGCAGAGCGTCACGCTGCTGGCGGTGAGCAAAACCTTTGGGGCCGATGCGGTGCGCGAGGCGGTTGCCGCCGGCCAGCGCGCGTTTGGTGAAAACTACGTGCAGGAAGCGCTGGACAAGATCGACGCCCTGGCCGATTTGCGTCGCCAACTTGAGTGGCATCTGATCGGCCCGCTGCAAAGCAACAAGACCCGCGTGGTGGCGGCAGCATTCGACTGGGTGCACTCGGTTGAGCGGCTCAAGATTGCGCAGCGTTTGTCCGAGCAGCGGCCCCCAAAGGCACCGCCGCTGCAAATTTGCCTGCAAGTCAACATCAGCGGCGAGGCCAGCAAAAGTGGCTTGCCGGTGGCCGAGGTGCTGCCGCTGGCCAAGGCCGTCTCGTGCTTGCCAAACCTCAGGTTGCGGGGCTTGATGGCCATCCCCGGGCCGGCCAACGATGCTGCCGCGCAACGCGCGCCGCACCGCGCCTTGCGGGAGCTGCTGGCGCTGCTGAACGAGCACGGGCTGGCGCTGGATACCTTGAGCATGGGCATGAGCGCCGACCTGGAGGCTGCCGTGGCCGAAGGCGCCACCATCGTGCGCGTGGGCACGGCCATTTTTGGCGGGCGCGCCAGCCAGCCTGCTGCTTGAGCGTTCGCTGGCCATGCCGGTTCAAGGGCCAGCCGCGCCGGCCTACACCGCCAGCTGCGTGGTGCTCTTCACCTCCTCCATCACCGCGTAGGTGCGGGTTTCGCGCACGCCGGGCAAGGTCCAGATCACGCTGCCAATGAACTCGCGGTAAGCCGACATGTCGGCCACGCGCGTCTTGAGCAGGTAGTCAAAACCGCCGGCCACCAGATGGCACTCCAGAATTTCGGGCCGCACCTGCACGGCCGCCTTGAAGTTCTCCATCACGTCGTGCACGGTGCGGTCGAGCATGATTTCAACAAACACCATCAGGCCGGCGCCCAGCTTGGCCGGGTTCAGCCGCGCCTCGTAGCCGAGGATGTAGCCCTCGCGGGTGAGGCGCTTCACGCGCTCAAGCACGGCGGTGGCCGACAGGTGCACGGCCTCGGCCAGCTTCAAGTTGCTGATGCGGCCGTCGGCCTGCAAGGCACGCAGGATGCGCAGGTCGATCTTGTCAAGCGAGTGGGCGGCATCGGTCATGGCGTGCGGGGCGTCGTTTCGGGGCTTATTGGTCGAGCTTGACACCAATTTTCTGGATGATGGCGCCCCAGCGGCGGGCGTCGCTGTCAAGCAGGCGCTTGAAGTCGTCGGCCGAGCCGCCTACGGCGGTAAGTCCTTGGCCATCCAGCACGGTTTTCACGGTCGGGTCGTGCAAAACCGCGTTGACGTCGGCGTTGATCTTGTTGACCACGGCCCCCGGCGTGCCCGCAGCGGTGAACAAGCCGTTCCAGGCCAGCGACTCCATTTGTGGGTAGCCGCTCTCGGCCAAGGTGGGCAGATCCTTGAGCGACTCGGGCCGGTGCGCTGCGCTGGTGGCCAACATCCGCACGCGGCCTGCCTTGACGTGGGGCAGCAGCGCGGGTGCCGTCATGAAGGTGGCGTCGGCCTCGCCTTGGGCCACCGCAAAGGCCGCTGGCGGCGAGCCATTGAACGGCACGTGGGTGGCGGCAAAGCCCGCCTCGTTCATCATCAGCGCCATCGTCAGGTGGGCCGAGCTGCCTTGGCCCAGCGACGAATAATTGGCACGGCCGTCACGCGATTTGGCCCAGTCGACAAACTCTTTCACCGTCTTGACGGGCAGATTGGCGTTGACCGCCAGCACGTTGGGCTGCGAGGTGGTCATCACCACTGGCAACAAGTCGCGCACCGGGTCGTAGGGCATTTTTTTGTACAAAAACGGCGCAAACGCGATGGGGCCGTTGAAGCCCAGCGCCAGCGTGTGGCCGTCGGGCGCGGCCTTGGCCGCCACGTCCACGCCCAGCATGCCGCCCGCGCCCGGCTTGTTGTCCACCAGCACGGGCTGGCCCCAGCGGTCTTTGAGCTTGTCGGCCAGCAAGCGGGCAATGATGTCCAACGAGCTGCCAGCTGGCGCGGGCACCACGATCTTGACCGCATGCACAGGCCAGCTTTGCGCCCAGGCCATTTGACCGAGGGTGGCCGCGATGCAGGCGGCAGTGAACAGGAAACGGCGGCGCATGGGAGCCTTGGGCGGGACGGTGGGGTCGCCATGCTAGCCGCAATGTTTGCGTCGGCAAAAGGCGCGCGCAGGCCGCCGATACACTGGCCGCCATGAGCACGAGCACCTCCAACACCCTTGTTTTTATCGGCGGCGGCAACATGGCCTCGGCCCTGATCGGCGGGCTGATCCGCGCGGGCCGGGCGCCCGCCGACATCCTGGTGATTGACCCGGGCCCCGCCCAACGCGACGCGCTGGTGGCGGCGTTTGGCGTGCGCACGCTGGCAGCGGCCGACGCCAGCCTGGCCGGCGCGGCGCTGGTGGTGTGGGCCGTCAAGCCGCAGTTGTTTGGCGTGGCGGCAGCGCCTTGCGCGCCCTGGGTGGCTGGCGCCTTGCAGCTCAGCGTGATGGCCGGGATCCGAAGCAGCACCATCGCCCGCGCCACCGGCAGCGCGCGCGTCGTGCGCAGCATGCCCAACACGCCCGCGCTGATCGGGCGCGGCATCGCCGGCTTGGTGGCCACGCCGCAAGTCAGCGCCGACGAGCGGGCCCTGGTCGAACAAGTATTGGCGCCCACCGGCCAGCTGATGTGGGTGGATCAAGAGGCCGACCTGGACGCCGTGACGGCGCTGTCGGGCTCGGGACCGGCTTATGTTTTTTACTTCGTCGAAGCCATGATGGCCGCCGCCGCCGAGATGGGCCTGACGGCAGCGCAAGGCAAGCTGCTGGCGCTGGCCACCTTTGACGGCGCCACTGCACTGGCGGCGTTATCAGCCGATGCACCCGAGGTATTGCGTGAGCGTGTCACCAGCAAGGGCGGCACCACGTACGCGGCCCTTCAATCGATGCAGGCTGACGGCGTGAAGCCGGCCATCGTCAAAGCCATCAAGGCGGCGCAGCAGCGCGCGCGTGAATTGGGCGACGAGTTCGGCGCGTGACTGGGTGTCAAGCGCGCAGCGCCAGGTCGGCCGCAACGCCCGCAAACACCGCAAAGCCCACCCAGTGGTTGAGCCGAAAGGCCTTGAAGCAGCCGTCGCGACTGCGGTGGCGGATCAGCGTGTAGTGCCAGGCCGCTTGGGCCGCCGCTGCCCCGATGCCCAGTAAAAACACCCGACCCAAGCCCAGCGACCGGCCCAGGGCCGCCCATGACAGCAAGTAGGCGGCGTAAAAACCCATCACCGCCGCCACGTCAAACCGGCCCAAGGTGATGGCCGAGGTCTGGATGCCGATCTTGAGGTCGTCGTCGCGATCAACCATGGCGTATTCGGTGTCGTAGGCCAGCACCCAGCACAGGTTGCCCAGCAACAAGTACCAGGCTTGCGGCGGCACGGCGGCTGGTATGGCGGCAAAGCTCCAATCGCGCCCACCCAGCACCGCCGAGAACGCCATCGGGATGCCAAAGCTGAAGGCCACGCCCAGCACCGCTTGCGGCATGGCCACCCAGCGCTTGGCGTAGGGGTAGGCCAGCGTGGTGGCCAGCGCCGCAAATGACAACAAGATGGTGGGCGGGTTGGTGGTGAGCACCAATAAAAACGCCGCCAGCGCCAGCACCGCGCCCAGCAGCAGCGCCTCTTTGACGGCCAGCGCGCCGCTGGTGACCGGGCGCTGCGCGGTGCGCTTGACGTGGCGGTCAAAGTCGCGGTCGGCCACGTCGTTGGCGCAGCAACCGGCGCTGCGCATCAGCACCGTGCCCAAGGTGTAAATCACCAATAAATGCCAGCCGGGGAAACCATCGGCGGCGATCCACAGCGCGCTCAACGTGGGCCATAGCAGCAACAGCCAGCCAGCGGGGCGATCCCAACGGATCAGTTGCAAATAGAGGGCGAGACGGTTTGGCATGCGGATTGAATCGTTGTAGTGCCCAGGCCCGCCAGCGGGCTCGCCCACGGTCTCGCAGAGCTCGACCGCTTCGCCAGGCACAAACAGTCCTCAGGACTGTTTGTGTCCGGGCTCAAGAGCTTGCCCGCTTGCAGGCGGGCAGATCCTTCGCCAGCCTGACTAGCCCTTCCGGGCTCGTCAGTGCGGGCTCAGCCATCCAGCCGCTTCTGGAATATCAGGCCGGCATGCTCGCGCAGCGCGTGGAACTTGATCTTGGGCCAGTTGGTTTCGATTGCCCGCAGCTCGGGTGAATATTCCACCAACAGCGTAGGCGCGTTCACGGCGTCAAACGCCATGCGGTGGCTGTTGGCCTCGATGAAGCGGTTGAGCTCTTTTTCACCGCCGTCGGCCTCGTCGCACGTGACCCAGCGTGCGATGGAAAACCGGCACGGGCTGATGCGCGCCTTGCAGCCGTATTCATGCTCAAGCCGGTGCGCCACCACCTCAAATTGCAACTGACCCACCGCGCCCAGCATCAGCACCGAACCCGCCATCGGGCGGAACACCTGGATGGCGCCCTCTTCGCCCAGCTGTGTCAGGCCGGCCTTGAGCTGCTTGGTGCGCAGCGGGTCGGCCACTTCAACCATGCGGAACATCTCGGGGGCAAAAAACGGCAGGCCGGTGAATTGCAAGGCCTCGCCCTCGGTGAGCGTGTCGCCGAGTTGCAGCACGCCGTGGTTGGGGATGCCGATGATGTCGCCGGCGTAGGCCTCGTCAAGCAGCTCGCGGCGCTGGCTCAAAAAACTCACCACGGTATTGGGCCGTAACTCCTTGCCTGAGCGTACAACCTTGAGCCGCATGCCGCGCTGAAAGTGGCCGCTGGCCACGCGCAAAAACGCAATGCGGTCGCGGTGTGACGGGTCCATATTGGCCTGGATCTTGAACACCACGCCGGTGAACTTGGGCTCTTCGGGGTGGACCACGCGCTGCATGGCGGGGCGGTCGCCGGGTGGCGGCGCCAGGTCCACCAGCGCGTCCAGCACCTCTTGCACGCCAAAGTTGTTGACGGCCGAGCCAAAAAACATCGGCGTCTGGCGGCCGGCCAAAAACTCGGCTTCGTCAAAGGCGGGTGCTGCCTCGCGCACCAGTTCCACCTCGCCGACGGCTTGCTCGTAGGTTGCGCCAAAGCGGCTGGTGAGCAACGGGTTGTGCAGGCCTTCGATGATTTCGTCGCTGCTGTTGTCAACCCGGTCGGCGCGGTCGGCGCCGCCCTTGAACACCCGCATCTGGTCTTTGCGCAAGTCCATCACGCCGCCAAAAAACTTGCCCATGCCCACCGGCCAGGTGAAGGGCACCACCGTCATGCCCAGCTCACGCTCGATCTCGTCCATCAGCACCAGCGGGTCTTGCACCTCGCGGTCCATCTTGTTCACAAAGGTCAGGATGGGCGTGTTGCGCGCACGGCAAACTTGCAGCAGGCGGCGGGTTTGGGGCTCAACGCCGTTCGCGGCGTCGATCACCATCAGCGCGGCGTCCACGGCGGTGAGCACGCGGTAGGTGTCTTCCGAAAAATCCTGGTGGCCGGGGGTGTCGAGCAGGTTGATGACGCAGTCCCGGTATTCCATCTGCATCACGCTGGACGCGACTGAAATGCCGCGCTGCTTTTCAATCTCCATCCAGTCAGAGGTGGCGTGCCGGCTGGCCTTGCGCGCCTTCACCGAGCCGGCGATCTGGATCGCGCCCGAGAACAGCAGCAGCTTTTCGGTCAGCGTGGTCTTGCCAGCGTCGGGGTGGCTGATGATGGCAAACGTGCGCCGGCGGCGCACTTCCTTGGCCAGCGGACTGGCGGCGGCGGTGGGCGCTGGCGCGGGCGTTTGCGAGGCTGTTGGCGCAGTTGCGGACGTGATGACGGGCGTGAGATCGGACATGTTGCTGTGGCCCCCGGGTGCGGTGGTCGTGTCACGCCAACAGGCCATGAAACCATCACCCCGGGCGCGCCACACCGCAGAGGAAGAAGCGCGGGATTATCGGGGGTGCGGGCGGCTTGGCCGCCGGCCCATCGCGCGTGGCACCTTGGCGCGGCGGGCCCGGTCAAGCGAACGAGGCAATCCGCACGTTGCAGATCTCAAACTACATGGGCTTCCCCGCCTGTCAAGCGATACAGGGCCTTGATTAATCGCCTGGTTGATTAATCTTGTGGGTCAAGCTTGGTTTTCGGGCCCAACGTGTTGAATTGACGTTGCGGTGACTGGCGGCAAAAGGGTGCGGACTGGAGAAACTACAAACGGTCATCGAGCAGTCATTCGTGGCGACTGCAGACCCTGATGAAAGACGCGCGTGGGGGGCCTATTCGTTAGCCGAGGTTGGGGTACTGTTGCCAGCACACCAGAGACTCCTTGAGATAAGCGGTCATTCCCCACGCAGGTCCAACCTTTTGTCCATCAACGCTGGTCAATCACACGGTGGTAGAAACCAAGTTGCTCAGGGCGGCGCTGCGGCCGGTGGCAAGGTGTAGGCGGGCGGGGCCATTTGGGTTTTCATGGCGGGTTCGCTCGTTTGTTCGCTCAGACTGGCAGCTTGAACGACTCGCCCCGGGCCAGCACGGCCCAGCACATGCGCGCGTTCTTGGCCGCGATGGCCACCACCGCTTTCCAATGGCCTCGACGCTCGGCCACCGCCAGCGCCCATCGGCTCAGGCTGTCGGTCTTGCCCTTGGCGGCATTGAGCACCGACCGCGCGCCCATCACCAGCAAGCTGCGCAGGTAGGCGTCGCCGGCCTTGGTGATGCGCCCCAGCTGGGCTTTTCCTCCCGAGCTGTATTGGCCTGGCACCAGCCCGACCCAGGCCGCAAACTGGCGCCCGCAGGTAAATTCACTGGCGCGGCCCTTCATGGCCATGATGGCCGTGGCGGTGGTTTCGCCAACGCCCATCAACTGCAATAGTTGCTGCGCTGCGGTGCAGTCGCGGGCCATGGTTTTGACGTGCCGTTGATGCGCGCCGTGCGCGCGGCGCACCATCAGCCGCGCTTCCTGATCCTCGGACTTGATCGGCACGAAGCGCATGTTCGGGCGTTGCATGGCCTCGCCTCGCCTCGCCTCGCAGATCGCCGCCCCTTGCAGGGCGCGCCGGGCACAGAGCGCCGGCTCTTCGCCAGGCACGAACAGTCCTCAGCACTGTTCGTGTCCGGGCTCAGCGTCGGCCGCGTCGTTCTTGCGGCGCTTGCCGGTCATGCGGTACGGCGTGACCAGCTTGGGCGCCATCAGACGCACGGCGTGGCCATGGGTCTGGAACAACCGGGCCCAATAGTGCGCACCCGAGCAGGCCTCCATGCCGATCACCGTGGGCGGCAGCGCCGCGATCAGCGCGCGCAGCTTGGCGCGCGCCGCCTTGGGTTGGCGCAACCAAACCGTGCCGCTGGCGTTAACGCCGTGCACGGCAAAAACATTCTTCGCAAGATCGATACCGGTCGCAATAATGGCCATGAGACTTCCCCTTCCGAGTGAGTTGATGAGTTTTCGCACTTCCCATCCTGGCACTTTGTTGCCGGTCTCCGCAATGTGGAGTACTCGGGGCGGGGAAGTCCCTTCCATTCGTTAGTCCTCAGATACAGACCATGTTGCGTGCCGCCGGTCTCGAAGACGCCAAATCCGTTGCACGTGTTCTCTCGGAGTCGCGCCGTGCCTTTCTGCCGTACGCGCTATTGCCCCACACGCAGAAAGAAGTCGAAGCTTGGGTTGCCCAGCACCTGATTCCTACTGGCGGCGTAATCGTTGCAGAAGAGATGGAAGAAATTGTCGCAGTGTTGGCCGTCTCCGAAGACAAGGTCGCCGCGTGGATTGACCAGCTGTATGTACTTCCTGGTTTCGAGAGTCGAGGTATCGGCTCGCTGCTGCTGTCTGTCGTTCACGAGTCAGCGAGACGACCAATCCGGTTGTTCACTTTTCAGCAGAACACCGGAGCGAGACGGTTCTATGAGCGTCATGGCTACAAGGTCATCGCGCTCTCAGACGGGCAGAGCAATGAGGAGAAGTGCCCAGATGTACTGTACGAACTCAGTGCGCGAACTGAGGCCTAACCCCTCCACAAGGACTTCCCCGCGAGTCAAGAAGGCTGTTGTGTATTGGGTTGTTTTTCCTTCAATCGCAGTTGTTGGTCTTGGTTTTTGAATTGAATCGATCCAAGCGGGCACCTGATTAGTCATGAACCTCAGCTTCCCGTCGAATCTGACGTTCCCGCGTAGGAGGCGAGATAACGGCGTTGCCAATCAAACAGTGCAGGAGTGCCTGGAGATCGACCCGGTGGTTGAACCGGTAGGCGAACGCGCCGAGGTAGTGGCTGGCGTATTTGTTGAACTTCAACGCCTTGTAGCCCCCGCCAATCATCGTCTTGAGGTTGCCCAGGATGGTGTTGACCCAGGTGAACTGCGGCAGGTCGCGGGGCTTGCGCTGGCCGACGACGATGTAAGAGTGGGCGCAGCCTGCGTCAATGACACCGGCAAAACAGGCCAAGCCGTCGCTGCGGACGTCGCAGCCGGGCAGCAGATTGGCCTTGGCCCAGGTGGCGATGGCCTCCCGGGTAAAGCTGCC